>JAQUQL010000028.1 GCA_028716145.1 Dehalococcoidales bacterium | reverse complement strand
CAAAGTCAAAGCGAGTGTTGCGCCTGCCAAACCCACTTGCTACAATTAACTCTCAATGATTACCTTCCATCGTGATTGAAGGCATCTTTTACGGAGGACTAAATGGCACCTGAGTACAACCCACTTATAATTGAACCCAAATGGCAACAAAAATGGGCTGATGACAGGCTTTACAAAGTCACGGAAGATCCATCCAAACCGGAATGGTACGCTCTGACAATGTTTCCCTACACGTCAGGCGATCTTCACATCGGCCACTGGTATGCCATGGCGCCCTCCGATGTACACGCACGCTTTAAACGAATGCAGGGTTTTAACGTATTGCACCCCATTGGCTTTGATGCCTTTGGTCTTCCGGCTGAAAATGCAGCCATAAAACACGGCATCCATCCCCATACATGGACAATGAAAAACGTTGAAAACATGCGCCGCCAACTCAAAACCATCGGCGCTATCTACGATTGGGACCGCGAAGTTATCACCTGCCAGCCAGAGTACTACAAATGGACGCAATGGTTTTTCATCAAGCTGTATGAAGCCGGTCTGGCTTATCGGGCCAAGGCGCCGGTTAACTGGTGCTCAAAATGCCAGGTTGTGTTGGCAAATGAACAGGTTGTTGATGGCGGATGCTGGCGCTGTGATACCCCGGTGATCAGGCGATCCCTCAGCCAGTGGTTCTTTCGCATCACCCGGTATGCAGATGAACTCATGAACCATGACGGGCTCGACTGGCCTGAAAGAATAAAATCCATGCAGAAAAACTGGGTCGGCCGAAGCGAGGGGGCTGAGATCTGCTTTGATGTAGAATGCAAAAACGCTACAGACGAAACCATCAAAGTTTTCACAACACGGCCTGATACCGTTTATGGCATAACTTATGTTGTGCTGGCACCGGAACATCCGCTGGTCGAAAAGATTACTATCCCAGAAAGAATAGATGAAGTCACGGCGTATGTTGAAGCGACACGTAAAAGAACCGAAATCGAGCGGCTTTCAACCGAAAAGGAAAAGGACGGTGTTTTTACCGGCGCTTATGTTATAAACCATGTAAACGGAGAACGCGTTCCGGTCTGGATTGGAGATTACGTCCTTTTAAGTTACGGAACCGGGATGGTAATGGGGGTACCCGCCCATGACCAAAGAGATTTTATCTTTGCCAAAAAATACGGCCTGCCAATCAAGACTGTCATAGCCCCTCCTGGCTGGCAGGGAGAGGAACTGGAAGAAGCATTCGTCGATGAAGGAATTATGACTAATTCCGGACAGTTCGACGGAATCCCCTCCGCTGAAGGCCGGGTAAAAGTTACCGAATACCTGTCCAGCAAGGGCTGGGGCAGTTTCTCGGTAAATTACAAATTGAGAGACTGGCTCGTCTCACGTCAACGTTACTGGGGTGCACCGATACCTGTAGTATATTGTCCGAACTGCGGCATTGTGCCCGTCAGGGAAGACGACCTGCCTGTCTTACTTCCTACCGATGTGGATTTCACAAGCAGCGGCGATTCTCCCCTCAAACACCACGAAGGTTTTCTCAAAACCAGTTGCCCCAAATGCAATGCTCCGGCTACTCGGGAAACAGATACGATGGATACCTTTATGTGTTCATCCTGGTACTTCCTTAGATACACCAGCCCGGGATACAACCAGGCAGCTTTCGACAACGATAAACTGAAATACTGGATGCCGGTGGATCTTTATACCGGGGGTGCCGAACATGCAGTAATGCATCTTTTCTACTCCCGCTTTTTCACCAAAGCTCTGCGTGACATAGGAATTGTAAACTTCGACGAACCGTTTAAAAAACTGTTTAACCAGGGAACCATCATTGTCAACCGGCAAAAAATGAGCAAGTCCCGAGGCAACGTTATCAACCCCGATCATTATGTATCCACCCTGGGAGCCGATGTGGTACGCACCTACCTGATGTTTGTAGCGCCCTGGGAACAGGGAGGCGAATGGAACGACTCCGGTATAAGCGGAATAAACCGCTGGCTTAACCGCGTCTGGAGCCTGTCTCTTGAAGAATACAAGCCCGCTGACATAATAGAAGAAGACACCGTCCGGGAATTTGAGAGAAATCTTCATCAGACGATACGCAAGGTGACCCTGGATATCGACTCGATACATTTCAACACGATGCTCTCTACAATGATGGAGTTTACCAATTATCTGACGAAAGTCAGGGGTGCCGGTTCAGTTCCGCTGAAAACCTGGAAAGAGGCGATCAAGTCCCTTCTGTTGATGCTATCGCCATCTGCCCCTCATATTACCGAAGAGATATGGCACTTGCTGGGAAATCCCTACTCGATTCACAATCAGCCCTGGCCAAAGTGGAAAGAGGAAAAAACCAGGGAAGAAGAAACCACGATTGTAATACAGGTAAACGGTAAGCTCAAGGGAAAAATAAACCTGCCAGTGGGAGCATCCAGAGAGGAAGTGTTAAAAAAAGCCATGGAGGTTGAGCGGGTATTGCCATACCTCGAGGGGAAAACCATAGTTGACACAGTATATGTGCCCGACAGGGTAGTAAACCTGGTGATAAGATGAAGCTGTCAATAATTGGAGCCGGAAATATGGCACAAGCTATAATCAAGGCTTTGCTGAAGGACAGAATCATCCCCGCCGAAAATATAACTGTCAGTGATGTGAATCAGCAAAACCTGGAAAAGTTGAGACTTGAACTTGGAGTCACCACTGCCGCCGATAACACTTCTGCCATTTGTGAAGCAGAGATAATAGTACTTGCAGTCAAACCGCAGAATCTGGATGATCTATCACGAGAGCTTTCTGGCCACTTCGATAGAGCGCAGTTGGTAATTTCAATACTTGCCGGCACGCCCATTGCCAGACTCTCAAGCTCCCTTGGGCATGATAAAATCGTCCGGGCTATGCCCAATACTCCTGCTCAGATAGGAATGGGCATGACAGTCTGGACTTCTTCCCGCCAGGTATCTGACAAACAAAGACAAAATGCGGAAACCATCCTTTCTTCCATGGGAGAAGCCATATTTGTAGAAGAAGAAAGCTGTATAGATATGGCTACAGCAATCAGCGGCAGCGGCCCTGCATACTTTTTCCTTTTTATGGAATACCTGATTGAATCAGCCATATCACTGGGCTTCGATAGTCAAACTGCACGCAAGCTCGTAATGCAAACAGCTCTCGGCTCGGTTAAATACGCAGCGTCTTCCGAGCAGGACATATCTGAGTTAAGGCGGCAGGTCACTTCGCCCGGGGGCACCACTGCCGAGGCCATAACATTTTTTAATTCCTGCGGGATAAAAGGAACCATAAATGGAGCAGTTACTGCCGCCTATAATAAAGCAACCGAAATGGGTAAATATTAAAGCTGACAAGCCATGTGGTATAATTAAGATATGAACTGGCTGGATATAATACTGCTAATACTTCTGGGGCTCAGCGCCTTTCATGGGTTAACACGCGGGCTCATCAAATCCACGTTTTCAATCATCGGTGCTATCGCGGGTGTAATACTTGCCAGCCGCTTCTATGACAACCTCAGTGGCTGGTTCGGCTTTGCCGATAATGCTGTATTTAACGTATTTTCCTTCGTGTTGATATTGATCGCGGTTATGGTTGCCACAACACTCCTGGCCAACCTCGTAAAAGCAGCCGCTTCGGCAATCCTGCTTGGGTGGGCAGATCGTATAGGTGGTGCGATATTCGGGCTCGCGCTCGGCGCTATATTGCTGGGCGCAATGATATCACTCTGGGTTAACTTGTTTGAAACCGCGATTATCGCTGATTCAACAGTCGCCAGCTTTCTGGCCGGCAAATTCCCTCTGCTGATAGCATTACTGCCTGCAGAATTCGATTCAGTGCGCGGCTTTTTTACCAGCCTCCTGGTTTAACCGGTATCTAGTCCAGCTTGGGCTCTTCACCTGGGTGAAGTGCCTTCCACTTTTCCAGCAAAGCATCACGGCTCTCTTCGTGCTCGGGATCCAATACGAGAGCTTCTACCGGACATATATCAACGCATTGCGGAGACTGGTGGCTGCCGACACACTCCGTGCATCGTGCCGGGTTAACGACGTACATCGTCTCCCCTTCGCTGATAGCATTGTTGGGGCACTCTGTCTCACAGGCACCGCAACTAATGCATTCATCCGTTATTTTGTATGCCATCTGGTTGTTCTTCCTCCTTAAGTATTCACTATCATAATCATGAATATTCGAATTATCAGGATACTTACGCTTGTGGTTTAAGTTTTTGTTGTTTTTCCTTCAATGCCCGGGCGATATGAGGTGGAACAAAATCACCAATATCGCCATTGAGCCGCGCAACTTCCTTTAGAATTGAACTGCTTAAAAACTGGAATTTGGGGGTGGCCATAAGGCACACCATTTCAAGTTCTGGGTCAAGCTGCCTGTTCATCATTGCCATCGAGAACTCAAACTCGAAATCTCCACTTACCCGGAGCCCTCTCACCAACACCTGAGCTGAACATTTGCGGGCAAAATCGACAGTCAGGCCGGTATATGATTCAACTCGGATGTTGTTATACTCTTTTACCGCCTCCCGGGCCAGTGCTACCCTTTCTTCAAGAGAAAAAAGCACCTCTTTTTCAGGTTTGCCAAATATGCCTATCACAACTTCGCTAAACAAACGGGCTGACCTCACAGCGATATCAATATGCCCGTTGGTAATAGGGTCAAATGTTCCAGGGTAAATAGCAGTTACCACGACTAATTCTCCAGCATGAAAAACGCGGCAGTGCTGTCACCATGCCTTAGTTCTTTAAACATTTTCATGGAGGAATAGGCTTGCTTAAGAGGGCGCCGGGATGAATGAGTAGTACACAAAACAGTACCGCAGCCAACGAGGGAAGAATTGGCAAGCTGCTGAAGGATACTGTCTATCTCGGTACTAGGGTAGGGTGGGTCCATCAGTATTAAATTATACTCCTTGTTGACCAAATCTATCGCCCGTTGCACATTCAGGCAATACACCCTGGCCTGCTGGGCAAAATCCATGCTGGCCAGATTTTCCTTGATTATAGCACAACAGCGCTTGTCACGGTCAACAAAATCAACCCATCCAGCTCCACGGCTGAGTGCTTCCAGCCCAAGCGAACCAGAGCCGGAAAACAAGTCAAGCACCAGCTCACTTGAAGCGTCCATGTTGGCAAGAGAGGAGAAGATAGCTCCCCGCACAAGCTCTGTAGCCGGGCGCGTTGGCGTCCCTTTGGGCATTTTGATAGGTCGCCCCTTGGCTATTCCGCTAATTATTCTCATCCTCTTTATTATATAGGATTAAGCGCGCAGGTAAAATTACCGTTATTTTTTTTAAAAAAATGCGGCAGAAACAGTTGACCTCGGCATTAGACATGTGTTAGGTTAATAATTGTAAATATTCTGTACATTATAATGTACATTTTTTAAGAGGTTGTTTTTGAATGCTGCGTGCAATATCTGCAACTGAAGCCAGGAACACTTTTCTTCCACTGCTGGATAAAGTATGCAATGGAGAACGTTATATGGTCACACGCCACGGCCAGCCAGTAGTAGTTGTTCTTAGCTATGAAGAATATTCCAGGATAGAAGCCACTCTCCGTCTTATTGAAAACCGTAAGATAGCCAGTGATATCGCCTCTGGCTTTGAGGACGAGAAAGAAGACCGGCTGACTCCGCTGGATTAGAAGTAAGACCAAGATGGAAATTCTACTATCCGGTAAAGCACTTGAAAACCTGAAGGGTGCACCTTTGGCCGAACAAAGGATTTTCAAGAATATCATTCGCCAGCTCGCCTCGGGTGAAACAAGCGGCCTGCAGGCCTGGGGGATCCCTGGAGTTTCCATCTACGAAACCGCCTGGGGAGGGCGTATCGTTTTCAGAAAACTCCAGGGGCGTACCATAATCCTGGGAATTTGGCATTCACTTCAGTCGCCACGCTCGAGAGTAAGCACGTCAGCTCTGGTCCTAGCTGCCGGGAAATCAGATTATTCTCATCAATATCCGCTTTCGGAAATGGTATCTGCTCTTCTCAAGGGAGGCATTGATGATATCATCATCGTAACTTCCTCCCGTGACCAGGAATTTGAAAACAAGCTGACTGACAAGCCGGTAAAAATGGTAACCAATCTGGAATATGAACGCGGGCTCAGCCAGTCTATACGCTGCGGTTTAAAAATGCTCTCACCGGACTGCGGGGCTATTTTTCTTACACTGGGCAACCGCCCATTTATAAGACCAGAACTTATCACCAGCCTCATCAGAAACTACAAAATAGAAGGTAAGCCCATTCTGGTCCCTACTTTTTCCAATGAACCAGGTCATCCAGTCGTCTTCAACCCTTCACTGGTACCCGAACTCATGCGGCTGAGAGGAAACACCGGAGGCCGAAGTATATTAAGGCACCACAGAAGTGATATGAAGCAACTGGAGGTAGATGATCAGAGTGTGATTACCAGGCTGTAAAGCAAAAGTTGGCAGCATAAATAAACCGTAAAGGAGAAAATAAAGTGGCATCACAACACAGGCAGGTGAAAGAATTCTTGATGACAAGAAGAAGGTTTATCAGGAATACCGGCTTCATGCTGGGAGGCACCGTTCTGGCCTCTTCCGGATTACTGGCGGGCTGCTCAAAAACCCCTAAACCAATAGGCATGGCAGTTGAGTTTAATGCACATGCAACTTCCACCTACGTAGCGGCAGCAAAAGGCTGGTACGAAGATGAAGGGCTGTCGTTTAACGCCTACGACTCCTATGTTACCGGCGTAGCACTGGCTACCGCTCTGGCCAGAGGCGATATTGAAGTAGCATATATGTGCCTGGTTCCGGCAATTACAGTTTTTGCCAACGGCGGCATCCCGTTAAAAATTATCGGCGGTACCCACAAACAGGGTTACGGACTGGCAGTCAACCCGGAGAAGATACAATCAGTGGCCGACCTTGAAAGAAGCGGCGTCAGTATTGCCAGCGTACGAGAAGGCGGTGCGGTAGATATAGTACTGAATAAAACCATTGATGTGCACCACCTGGACAGGGCAAAGGTACTTGCCAATGTAACCCGCATGAATCCACCAAAGGCATTGATGAATGTTAAAGCTGGCAATGTCGATGCTGTTTTTCTGCCGGAACAATGGTGCACCATGGCCGAAGAATACGGTTATCAGATGCTGCTTGAAAGTAAAGACGTCTGGCCCGAACTCCAGGGCAGTGTTCTGCTGGTAAAACAGAATTTATTAGAAGAAAACCCCCAGGTTGTAGAAGCCCTGGCAAGAACAGATGCCAGAGCGCTTGACTGGATCGGTGATAACAAAGATGAAGCTGCAACGATTCTCTCCAGTTCACTTCAAAACGCTTCCGAACTGAATATAAGTCTTGACCCGGCTTTTGAAACTGCCACCGGGTTTGAGTATGCCCCTGCTGTTATGCGCAGATCGATCGACCGAATAGAGTTTTCCAATTCCATCGATACCGCTATTGTTCAGGACGTGATAGACTATATGAATACCTTAGGCTATATCACCGGCAGTTTTCCGGCAGAAGACATGCTCGATTTAAGGTACAGCGCTTAAAAACATATTAAAAATGGCAAAAATCAAATCTGTTTTAACGAAGCTTAAACCTGGCTGGGGACTGGTACCAATCATTGCATTCCTGCTGATATGGGAAGTTGTAGCACGGCTAAACTGGGTACCGGGGCAGTTTCATTTCCCGGCTTTTTCAGAAGTTGTAAGGGAATTTGTAAACCTGTCTTCTACCGGCGTACTGGGGGATAACTTCGCTGCCAGCCTGCTGAGGGTTATGGTTGGGCTTATAGCCGGCTCTATGGCCGGGATGGTTTTGGGTGTAATCATGGGCTGGAACGAGATAGCTCACAAGGCTTTAAACCCCCTTATCAGCCTTTTCCTTCCCATTCCGCCTCTGGGATGGCTGCCACTGCTGATGTTATGGGTAGGTATAAACAACTGGCTACCCATAACCATTATTTTCATTTCATCATTTTTCCCGATTTTGTATAATACTGTTGCCGGCATAAAGAGTATAGATAAAGATTATGTAAAGGTTTCCCGTACCCTGGGAGCATCTGATTTTAAAATTCTTACTACAGTGGTAATGCCCCTCGCTCTACCAATAATTTTTACCGGCCTCAGATTGAATGCAGGGCAGGCCTGGAGGGTGGTAATTGCTGCTGAAATGGTGGCAATACCTACTGGCATCGGAGCATTGATGTTAAGAGCAGAAAGCCTGATTCGAATCGATATCATAATAGTATGTCTGATTGTGCTTGCTGTTATGACTTACATTTTTGACAAGATTTTTGGTTATTTTGAAAGAAGGGTTACTGCCAGGTGGTATTAAAATGCCAGATATCGAACTGAAAAATATCTCGAGATTCATTTGCTCTGAAATAAACCTCAAGGTAAACGATGGAGAGCTGATGGTCATCCTGGGGCCCAGCGGTTCAGGAAAAACAACACTTCTCAATGTCATAGCCGGGCTCACCGAATATTCTGGCTCAGTTGCTTTTGATGGTAAAAATATGGACGGAGTTGATTCCAGTCAGCGCAAGATCGGCTACCTTTTCCAACAACTGGTGCTTTTCCCTCATATGGATGTCAGGAAAAACATAGCCTACAGTCTTGAGTTGCGCCACATACCTCCAGACCAGATAGAATCCAGAGTGGATGAATTGCTGCGCCTTACCAAAATCAAGCATCTCTCCAGTCGTTATCCCAAGCATTTAAGCGGCGGTGAAAAGCAGAGGGTCGCCCTGGCAAGAGCGCTGGCTCCATCTCCAGAAGTTCTGCTGCTGGATGAACCGTTATCCAGCCTTGATCTTCAGACCGCCAAATATCTGCGGATGGAGCTCAGGCAATTCCAGAAAACACTGGGTATAACTACAATATATGTAACTCACGATCTTTCAGAGGCGGAGGAGATTGCTGATCGGATAGCCATCGTCCATAATGGCAGCCTTCAACAGGTTGCTACACCTGACGAGGTTTTTTTCTTCCCGGGAAACAGCACGGTTTCAGACTTTTTAGGGACGCCCAACATTCTTGATTGCCAGTCATGCAGGGAACTCGAACAGGGCGTAATTGAAGCCGACTGCGGGTCAATCTCAGTAATAGTTGCCCATGAAGGCAATTCAATCAACCGGATTGCATTCCTGCCCCGGGACATCTTCCTTTCTGAAAACCGTCCGCCAGGGCCTGGAGTAAACCGTTTCGAAGGCCATATTACTGATATTAGATATACAGATGATGCGGTAAGGGTTGATGTAGATGTCAACGGGCAGAAGCTTGTATCCGAGGTTCCCTATCATCTGTTCGAAGATATGGAGCTTGTGCCCGGTAAAAAGGTCTACCTGATTTTAAAGCTCCGGCGCATACGGGTTTATGATTGTAACTGCCCAACAAACCAATATCCAACACATGCCCGATCCAGCGGACCGACGAAGTGTAATCATACCTTTGATACCTGCGTTGAAAATTAAAAATAGAAAGGCGGAATACTATGTCATTAAACAGTCTTAAAGTGCTGATCAGAGGCGGCGGAGAACAGGCTACTGCAGTCGCCCACCGTTTGCATCGAAGCCACTTCCGGGTAGTTATCGTTGAAACGTCAAATCCGGAGGCGGTGAGAAGAGAAGTCGCTTTCAGCGAGGCTGTCCACGAAAAAGAAAAAACCGTAGAGGGAGTTACTGCCCGTCTGATTGACAGCGCAGATGACATCTTTGACATGTGGCAGGATAACATCATACCGGTAATGGTTGACCCCGAAGCCAGGGTTAAGGCAGTCTTGAAACCTGACGTAGTCGTTGATGCCACTATAGCCAAAAGGAACCTGGGCAACAAGATGAGTGATGCCCGCCTGGTTATAGGTCTGGGGGTTGGATTCACAGCAGGCAGAGACGTGCACGCGGTTATCGAGACCAAAAGAGGCCATAACCTGGGCAGGGTTATCCGGATAGGAGAGGCTGAAGCGGATACGGGAATACCCGGAAATATAATGGGCTATACTGCCGAGCGCGTCTTGCGCGCTCCTCAGGCCGGCGTCTTTACCACCAGCCACTCTATAGGTGATATTGTCCAGGTTGGCGATGTAATAGCTGAAGTTGACGGTATGCCCATCAAGACGGTAATTGGAGGTGTCATCCGCGGTTTGCTGCGCAGTGGCATCGAAGTACCAAAGGGAATGAAATCCGGCGATGTAGACCCCAGGGGCATGAAAGAATACTGTGTAACCATATCTGAAAAAGGCAGAGCTATAGCCGGAGGCGTACTGGAAGCGATTCTGGCCGAATTCAACGTATAGGCGGGTTCGAATGGAAAAACAGGATTTAATACGTGTTAACCAGTTATGGAAGAATATTTATCCCTACCTGGTAAAACAGGTCATGGAAGCCTACTCGCGCGAGGAAGGCGAAGTACTCGAGCTTGGGCCTTTTTCCGGTGGCATCTCCCTGAACCTGGCCAGAAATTACCCTTCCCTCAGGATAACCATCGCAGATGAGCGGCGCGAAATGCTGGCATGGTTCAGAAATGAGCTGGAATCTGAGGGCATGGCAGATAAAATAAAAATCGCAAGAACCGATCTCAACAGGCTGGATTTCGCATCCGAAACCTGCGACCTTGTCATAATACGCGGCGCTTTTTTCTTCCTTTCCGAAAACCCTTACCTCCTGAGCGAAATATACCGGGTGCTGACACCCGGAGGAATAGCTGTGGTGGGAGGCGGCTACGGCAAAGATACCCCGCAGGAACTGATGGATGAGATCGCCGACGAATCAAGGGTACTCAATCAGCGTCTGGGTAGAAAATGGCTGAGCATTGAAACTCTGAAAGAAATGGTTTCACAGGCAGGGCTCGAAGAAAACACCAGGATTTGGGAGGAGGGCGGCGTTTGGCTGGTAATATCCAGATAAATCCAGCTGAAAATATTTCACTTTCCCGGGCACTGGGCCTTTCCCCGGGGGATATCATTAGCCTGGTAGGCGGCGGAGGCAAGAGTACCCTTATGAGGAAACTGGCAGAGGAGCTTGCCGGTTTGGGTTACAAAGTTATCGCCACCACTACCACTCATATACTTCCTGAACAGACAATCGGTTGGTTCATCCTGGAGGAGAATCAGACTCTTCTTCTGGAAAAAGCGCGCAAAGCTATCAGGTCCAACCCCGTACTAACCCTGGCCAGTGGCCAGGAGGAAAATGGCAAACTTAGAGGGCCTGACCCGGACACGATACCCGGATTTCTTGAATTTGTTGATTTTATAATCATAGAAGCAGATGGAGCACAGCGCAAACCTCTCAAAGCTCCCAATGCCACCGAACCAGTAATAGTGCCCCGGACAAGCATTGTTGTAGCCATAGCCGGAATTGATGGAGTGGGTAAAACTGCCAGAGATGTGGTCTTCAGGGTTGAAATCGCCGGAAAACTGGCCGGGTTTTCGCCCGATGATCCGGTCACCCCAAAAGCAGTAAGCATACTCCTGGCTCACCCTGAGGGAATCACCCGCACAAGCCCACCGCAGTCCCGAAAAGTTGCTTTTATAAACAAAATCAGCACCGAGGAAGAGAACGGGTTTGCGGTTCAGATTGCCGGGTTATTGAAGGAGCACTCATCATTCAGTCGTGTTATAATAGGTAATCTGGAGGGTGACAACCCTCAAATCCAGCTGATACAAATAAAAAACACAGGAATTAAGTATGGAAATTGATATTTACGAAGAAGTAGCTAAAGTTAAATCTGAAGGCAGAGAAGCCGCGCTGGTAACCCTTATAGGTGCCAGTGGCTCAACCCCGCGTGGGGAAGGCGCCAAAATGATGGTGCTTGAAGATGGTTCTACCAGAGGCACCATCGGCGGAGGAAGCATAGAAAGGGAAGTCACCCAGGCCGCCCTGGAAGTTATGCGCAAGGGAAAGCCTGAGCGTTACAAGTACGAGTTAAAAAAGGCTGATGAAGGGTTAGGGATGATATGCGGGGGCGATGTTGAGGTATTTATTGAACCTGTTCTGCAGTCTCCTTCTCTTTTTATTTTCGGTGCCGGGCACATCGCTTACACTCTTTCCAAGATGGCACAGATGGCCGGCTACAAGGTTACCATCATCGATGATCGCCCTGGATTTGCTACTCCAGAGCGTTATCCAGAAGCAGAAAAAACATTAACCACCAGTTTCGGCTCATCTTTCAAGGAGCTCAACATCAGCAAATGGAGCTTTATCGTTATCGTAACTTACGGCCACCAGGCTGATGAGGTTGTACTTGAAGAAGCGCTCAAAACCCCTGCACGTTACATAGGCATGATCGGCAGTAAGTCCAAAAACCAGGCTGTTTATGACAGCCTCAAATCCAGAGGTGTTACCGAAGAACAGATTTCCAGGGTTTATGCGCCTATCGGCACTCGCATCAATGCCCACACCCCCGAGGAAATAGCAGTAAGCATACTCGGCCAAATGATACAGGTGAGGCGCTCGTCATAATACGCGCTGTTCGATAAAAATCCTGCCTGGCGTGACGCAGGCAGCACACCCCTTCCAGAAAAGTTGATTGCTACATATATTATTATATAATAAGATATATACGATAATAACAATTATTAAAATAACAATCAGGAGGTTGATATGGCTTCCAGATGGCGCACCAGCTATCAAAAACTAGAGAATTACCTTAAAGCCACACCGGCAATCAAAATTGAACCGCAGTCGGTATTTATACCCCAGGACGTCAAAGACACTTTTTATTCCCACTTTGATGATGTCAGGAACGATTTTCTCGGTGAACATTTCGCCGGTGAGATATCTCTGGGAAATGAAATCAGCACCAGGTTTAAAGATCTTGAAGCTGAAGTCACCGGAATGCTAAACATTAAAAATGAGGTAAGGATAGCCGCCCCCCTGCGCTGGTTCATAAAAGACCCGGTAAACGGGATGAACAGACCGTTGCTGGCCCTGCTTTTCGATTTGCTCAAGGGAAAACTGGACGAGGACACATTTGAAGAGTCCGCGATCAACCAGATAAAAGAGCTGTTTGAAAAGCAATTCTCGGCTGCTTACGAAAAAATGGTAATTCTCTCCCTCATTAAGTGGCTTCAACCAACCCAGGCGTTAACCATGCCATTGGATGACCTTAACCTTTACTCATCCTCCCAGGAAGGGGACTCGCAGT
>JAQUQL010000027.1 GCA_028716145.1 Dehalococcoidales bacterium | reverse complement strand
AGTTCTTTTAAAAGTATCAGAATTTGTGCCTGAACAGATACATCAAGAGCAGATGTTGGCTCGTCAAATACGATGAATTTTGGTGTAGTAGCCAGCGCGCGAGCGATCGCTATCCTTTGTCTTTGCCCCCCGCTGAACTGATGAGGGTAACGGTTAACATGGTTTTCGCTCAACCCCACCAGCCTTATCAACTCATTAACCCGCTCGAAAATATCCTGTTTTGAGCCCATGTTGTGAACTTGCATCGGCTCGGCAATGATATCTTTTATTTTCATCCTTGGGTTTAGCGAACTGAATGGATCCTGATGAACGAGCTGCATATTTTTACGCAACCCTTTAAGCCTGTCCCTTGAGTAGGTTGTTAAATCATATTGATTATTAAGGTATTGAAGCTGTTGATCGTTCTGGTTTTTTTGAGCGGTTTCGATTTCATCCAAAATATCGTCAGGTATATTAAAATATATATTCCCTGATGTTGCCTCGATAAGGCGCAAAATGGTTTTCCCGAGTGTAGTTTTGCCACACCCGGATTCACCAACCATCCCAAGCCATTGTCCGGGTACAATCCTTAAATCGACATCATCTACCGCTTTCACAAACCCTACAGGTCTTCTTATCACTCCCTGAAGGATAGGGAAATAGGTTTTTAGATTTCTAGCTTCAATTAGAGCTGGCAATATCTCCTCCTGAAACCATGTGGCAGCTAACCATGTGTCCGGGTGATACTTCCCTCAAGACCGGGTTTTGCGCGGAACATATTTCCCTGGCCAGCTCGCATCTGGGATGAAAAGGACAGCCCGATGGTGGGCTTAACGGGTCAGGGATAAAACCAGGTATCGGTCTGGGTTCTTCCCCGGGTCGAGGTACAGCCGCAAGCAGCGCTCTCGTATAGGGATGCAGTGGGCGGTCAAAAATCTCTTCAGTTCCGGCAAGTTCGACAATGTTTCCTCCGTACATCACACCGATTCGATCACATATAGCGGCAGCAACCCCGAGATCATGGGTAATATAGAGCACGGAAGATTTGAACTCATCCTTTAAACGCTGTAGTAAATCAAGAATTTGTGCCTGTATAGTAACGTCCAAAGCGGTTGTTGGCTCATCAGCGATCAGAAAACCAGGAGAACAGGCAAGAGCCATGGCAATAACAGCTCTTTGTTTCATTCCTCCGCTTAGCTGATGAGGATAATAATTAACTATACGCTCTGCATCCGGTATTTCTACTTCTTTGAGCATAGAAACAGACTTTTTCTTCGCTTCGTCATTTATACGCCACAGAAAACGCCTAAGAAATGGCAATTTGCTGACAGCATTGGGCAGTAATGCCTGAGGATTTGAATTAAGTTGAGAAAGAAGATAAGCCTGAACGTTCCAGAATATTTTAAATAACGGCGCGTACCACTCATTATTGGTACCTGCCAGATCTGATACGGTGCTTAAGGCGCGTGATACCATTTCATGGTTCTTGTGAAGTAAAATCACTTCTGAAATTTGATCGCCTATGGTGAAAACCGGGTTCAATGCAGATCCAGGTTCCTGAAATACCATGGATATTTTACTGCCTCTTATTGCCCGGATTGCATTTTCATCAATCGCGAGCAAATCAACCGGTTCACTGCCTTTCGGGCTGAATAAAATGGCTCCATTTTCTATTTTGCCGGGAGGCATAATAAGTCGAAGGATAGACAGGGCGGTCATTGTTTTCCCGCAACCTGTTTCACCAACCAGGCCAAGAGTTTCTCCACGGAATATATCAAGGCTTAAACGATTAAGAGCCTTAACCGTCCCTTCATAAGTATAGAAATTCACCGATACTTCTTTTATTTCAACAAGCTTTTCCACAAGCTATCTCCTGGCCAGCCGCGGGTCAAGGATATCACGCAGGGAGTCACCCAGCAGATTCCATCCCATTACGAAGAAAAAGATAAAAAGACCCGGGATAGTTACCGTAAACCAGTAAGCAAATGTGTTGGTTGGAGTACCAACAATCCAGTTGCGCGCGAAGTTAATCATCTGCCCCCAATCCGCATAACCTTCCGGTACTCCCAGCCCAAGGAAGCTGAGAGCCGCTGCTGTGAGAACTACAGCTCCAATGTCGAGCGATGCCATGATGAATATCGGATATATGGAATTGGGTATAACATGTTTGAGAATTACCCACAGATGGCTTGCGCCGACCCCTCTTGAAGCTTCGATATAATCCTCTTCCCTCACGGCAAGAATATCTCCGCGAATAACCCGTGCATAACTTGGCCATGTAACTACTATTATGGCAATCATTACACTTTCAATGCTTGCTCCAAGGGCAATGGTTACAGCCATAGCCAGAATAAGCGGCGGGAACGCGAGGAATATATCAGTTATCCGCATAATAATTTCATCAATAATTCCGCCAAAATAACCGGCTACAGAACCAAGAACCAGGCCAATTACAAGCGTGGCCGCAATAACTATCAAACCTATCTGAAAGGCAGTGCGGGTTCCCCATATTACTCCGTAGAATATGTCATACTGCCCCTGTGTGGTTCCAAAAATATGATCAGAACTGGGAGGCTGAGGTGTTGATACGTAGCCATCACGGGGAATCATATACGGGTCATGGTGCCCATCAGGCGTTGGCGCAATGATTGGTGCAAAGATGGCGATGAGTGCAAATACAACAACAATAACAAGCCCCGCAATTGAAAGGGGGTTCTTTTTAAAATGATAGAGCAGGAATTTAAAGCGCTTCATTTTATACTGCCACCGAGTCTGACTCTGGGATCGAATTTGGCGTAAAGTAAATCTACAACCAGGTTGGTCAGCACAAACAGTACTCCGCTAAATAGAGCAAATCCGAGTATGGAAGAAACATCCAGATTTATCGCTGTTCGCCATGCCCACCAGCCTAAACCTTTATAATTAAAAATGCTTTCTGTAATTACAACACCGTTCACGATAGCGGCAAACAAATAGCCGGAAACAGTAAGCACCGGAATCATGGCGTTGCGGCGTGCGTGCTTGTTAATAACCGTTTTTTCCGGCAAACCCTTGGCCCTTGCGGTAAGAATATATCCCCTGCCAAGCGACTCCAGCATGCTTGAACGCATAAGACGCATAATAAAGGCAATGTTTACAACTGAAAGAGTAATTACTGGCAGGACAATATGCCTTAATGCATCAAATACAACACTCCATTCCCAGTTCAAAATACCGTCCAGGAAATTGAGTTTTGTATACCTGGTAAATTCCCCGGAATGTACAATGACCGATATATCTGTGCTAAGTCTTTCAGGGGGGAACAACCCGGTAAAGTATCCATAAAATATCATGAGTAAAACCAGGCCAAACCAGAAAGTAGGCAATGACCACCCTACGATGGCTCCAGCGCGGCTTATGTGGTCAACAGGTCCATCTTTGTGAGCGGCTGATTTGGTGCCTAGCCAGATGCCCCCAATTATGATTATGGGGGTAGCAAATATTGCCAGTTCAAGCGTAGCGGGGAGGAAGTTAAATATGGCATCGGTAACCGACATCCCAACGACTTTAGACCATCCCAGATTGCCAGAAAAGACCTGCCCCAGCCAGGTAAAATACTGTTTCCATAGCGGTTCGTTGAGACCGTACATCTGGATAATTTCGTCGATATTGTTGAGCTGGCGGGGGTCAGTAACGTAAAGCATTGCCCGCTGGTAAGCCGGAAATAACTGGAGTAACCCAAATATAAGAATAGTGACACCAAATAATACTGGTATCAGCAGAAGCAATCTTCTAATAAGATAAGAGCGAAATTCCAAGTTAAAATCATTCTCCGCTATACATTGATGCTCAGACAGGGCTCTGATGATTGAAGGAGCCGGAGCCCTGTCTGATTTCTACAGGCAATTTTTTCAAGCCTGAATTTTAACCGGTGTTTAGTACTCTTTGCTCATCTTATAAAGCTGACCATAGTTGGCAGAGTCTGCCGGGTTAAAGAAATACCCCTTAACCCAATCCTTGAAAAACCTGTTTCCGGTAGGCTGAACAAGTAAAATACCCGGACAATCATCGTAGTGTATTTGAGCAAGTTCATCGTACAGAGCTTGCCTTTCATCAGGGTCGATGGAGGCGATAGCCTGTTCGACCTTGTCAGTAGCTTCCTGGTTATTGTAACTCTGGTAGTAAGCCCAATACCCGCCTTCATGCATCCAAGTATATATGAAGTTGTGAGCATCGAAGAAATCGGGGATCCAGCCAATCTGGAAACACGGCAGAATGCGCGCATACATCTGTGCGCCATAACTGGTCCATTCCTGGGGGGCAGCGGTAACATTGAATTTCGGGTTCAGCGAATTAATGTTATCAGCAAGTATTTCGCACGCCACTTTACGAGTATCGTTGCCGCTGTTATATGCAAGGGTTAAAGTAAAGCCTTTATCCCAAACCTCTCCGCCGAAAGCAGCTTTAAAGTGCTGCTCGGCTTTAGCCATATCGTTTTCATAATATGTATCAAGATCGGGATTATAGTAGGCAAGACCCTTAACAACGGGCGATGCGGGCTGAATGCCGTAACCCATCATTGCATCATCGATGTAGGCTTCCCAGTCAAAACAGTAAGTAAAGCCTTTCCTGACATCAATATCAGCGAAGAAATCGAGGGGAATTCCGTTGCCATCAAGCTGGCCACTGCCTACAAACTGAGAGTCAGGGCTTATATCGAAGTTAAAGAAAAAGCCTTCGCACTGAACGAGAGGAAGATCTTCGTAGACTTTAATGCCTTCAGCGCCTTCCATTTCCAGATAGTTCAGGGTCGGTACATATGCCCAGTCACAATCGCCATTTTGCAGCATAAGTTTACGGGTCGTCCATTCGGGGACATCTTTTATAAGCACCCGTTCAAAGCTTGCAGGTTCACGCCAGTAGTTATCGTTCCTGACCAGCGATACTTCAACCGCTTTGTCCCAGTAATCAAGTTTAAAAGGACCGGTGCCATTGGTTAAAAGATCGAGCGGCCAGGCATTGGCCGCCGGGTTATTCAAAGCTTCGTATGACTGCTGGGTTCCGTCCCAGTCGCCATTTTCGATACACCATTCCTTGTCCATAATGCCTCCCCAGAAACCGGCAATTATCTGGATGAACGGTTCGTAGGGAGAAGCAAGATAAAACTCTACCCAGCCATCTTCAACAACTTCAACTGTGCTGGTAAGATCACTGAGCGGTCTCAGGTCATCACCTACATGAGAATTGGTTCCAATGCCGAGCAATGGCTCGTAAAGCATCCAGGTCGGTGCGCCGACATAGTCCTGAACCAGAGCCCTTTCAAAGGTATACTCCACATCTTCCGGCGTTAGTTCATTTCCGTTGTGGAAAGTAACTCCCTCCCTGATGTGGAACCGGTAAGTCATACCATCTCTTGATACTTCCCACTCGTCGGCAAGAATGCCCTCGTATTCATCAGTTTTTTCACCTTTGTAATATACAAGGGGCTCATAAACGAGCTGGAGAACCTCGCCGCTTGCCGAGTCGTAAGCAGCAGCCGGATCAAGTGTTTCCGGGCCTCCGATTGAGGCTGCGATGAAAGTGTCGGGGTTTTTGATTGGTGGCTTGTCGGTTTGGCATCCTGGCAAAATGAGCGCAGTTATCACGATAACTACAGCAATAATGCCGAGGATGCGCCAAGGTTTAAGTTTCATGTCGTACTCCTTTTTCAGTTTTTTTATTTGATAAATGTTAAATATATTCAAATAAAACGAAGGAGAGACAAGTAAAAGGTAAATAAAGTATGTAGCAGCAATACAGGCTAAAGTCAATAGTTTTTTACAAATTATGCCTGTATTTTTTATAAATTTTTTGTAATCTAACAATTCATTGTTAACTTGCAGGTTTAAAACCCCGAAAAGGCAGTTGTAATAACTTCACTTAAAGCGGGGTGTATATGGATTCCCTGATGTATTGATGACGCGGTGCCATCTGCCGCCATGGAATTAACAACCTCCTGTATCAGCACCGGAGCCTGCGGGCCGGCTATATGGCAACCCAGGATTTGCCCGTTTTCGCTGTTTGCCACAACTTTCACGAAACCCTCCTTTTCCTGCATTGCCTCGCCCTTGGGAGTTTCGTAAAAGTATGTTATTTGAGAAGTAGTCTGGTATGCCTTCTTTGCTTCAGCTTCGGTAACACCGACGGCTGCAACCTGAGGACGGGTAAAAACTGCCCGAGGCATAGCCTTGTAACTAACCGCCACGCGCCGGGTGTTTTTCTGATTTGAGTGCGCAATGTTATGCCATGCAATTTCTGCTTCATAATTGGCAGCATGTCTGAACATCTGGACTCCATTAATATCACCGATTGCATATATTCCTTCGATATTGGTTGATAAGTACTGGTCAACTGGTATAAAACCTTTGGAGTCTGTTTTTATATCAGTGTTTTCCAGTTCAAGCAGGTCAGCATTGGAACGCCTGCCCATGGCAAACAAAACATGGCTTGCCAGATACTCCTGTTTTTTTTCTTCTTCACCGGATACGGCGGTTAATTTCCATCCTGAACCGGTTTTTTCAACTTCATCGAATTTCGTGTTTAAATGAATATCGATGTTTTTGCTTAATGTCTTCAAGACCAATTCACCAATTTCAGGCTCTTCTGAAGAAAGCAATCTATCTGCCATTTCTATCATAACCACTTTTGAACCCATGGAAGTAAAGAAGTGTGCATATTCACAGGCCACATATCCACCTCCTACTATAATTAACTCCCGTGGGATTTCTTTAAGATCAAGTAGATTATCGTTGGTTAAAATCCCTTCCTGATGAAGTAATTGTTCATCTGGCAGAATCGGCCGAGTGCCAGCAGATATAATAATTTTTGGCGATGAAATTAATTCTCCATCAACTTCAATCACATGATCACTCTTGAATTTTGCCCTTTTCTCGTAAAGGTCTACTCCATTCATGCGATGCAATTGCCGGTGAAGTTTGTTTCGATA
Source organism: Dehalococcoidales bacterium (assembly GCA_028716145.1). Taxonomy (GTDB): domain Bacteria; phylum Chloroflexota; class Dehalococcoidia; order Dehalococcoidales; family CSSed11-197; genus CSSed11-197. The sequence goes on along the minus strand of JAQUQL010000027.1, from coordinate 6,271 downwards.
ACCACTGATTGTAAAAACAGTTCGTTCAATAATGCTATTAAAATTAAGTGAATCTACCGAAGCTTTTATCCCCAGCCTTCCCGCCCGTTCTATTTCATAAATAACGTCGGCCGGGTAGATAAGCATCTTGGAAGGGATGCATCCAACATTCAGACATGTGCCGCCCATGCGCCCCTTTTCTATCAGGGCTGTTTTCCATCCTTTTTCAGCTGCTGCTTCAACAACAAGCAATCCACAGCCAGACCCTATGACTATTAAATCGTAATTTTTCATTTCTACTCCTATAGATTGCGAGTTCGTTTACTGAAATCGACCTTTCATTTTAAGCATAACGCGTCTTCTTAAACAAGATGTCATCAGCTCAAATATTTACAATAAGCCCTGATTATGGTTTGATTTACATGTATTCCTGTTATAGAATTAGCGCGCCCGTGAGCACAGGTTAAAATCCCATGCGCTATAAGTTATTCACATGGAGAGCAGAATGGAAAAAGAAACAGAAGCACTTAGAAAAGAGATTCTGGAAACACGCGCAATGGCTGATGCAGCCAAAGAAGAAGCCGCTGAAGCTATAAGGGTAAGCAAGGAAGCCCTTTCCAATGCAAAAAACCTGATTAAACAGGCGCAGAAAGACAGCTCAGAATCTAAAAAAGCGTCTGAAAACGCAGTAAGGAAAGCTGAAGAGGCAATTTCAAAAGCCGAGAACGCTACTGAAAAAGCCCAGACAGATTTTTTACGAGCCACAAAAGGCGCAGAAGAGGCCGAAGGCATATACAAAGAAGCTATTACCAGAGCAGAAGAAACGATCGAAAAATCCAAAAAAGAATCCAGAGAACTGGCCAAATCGTACGAAGAATCTGTCCAGCGCATGGAAAAAATGATAAAAGACACCCTGTCAGAAGTAAAAACAACGGTGCGAGATTCCCAGGAGACTCTGAGAAATACTGAGAAAATAGCAGATGAAGCCAAAACAGAAATCGACAACGCTGTAAGTCTTGGACACCAGGCAATAAGTAAAGTTGATGAAATGGACAGGGTAACCAGAGAGGCCGCTGCTGAATCTAACCGTATTTCCAATGATGCCATCGCCAGGGCAGAAGAAGTAAGTCGAGCCTCCAGAAAGGTGGCTGACGCTGCTGCACGCATGAGCGAAGATGCGGTCAAGAGAGCCGAAAGAGCTGCAGCGATAGCTCAGGAATCAGCTGCGGCTTATTCCAAGAATTTTGAAAAGGCATTGAAGCTGGCCAACGACAGCGGAGTCTGGGCTAAAAACACTGCCGAAGAAGCGATACGGCTTTCAAAGGATACTATTGAACGCATCGAAGAAAATAGCCTGCAAGCCAGCCATAAATCAACTGAGGCTGTTAACACTATCAAAGAAACATCTTTAAAAGTTGAAAAAAGGATCCAGGAAGCTCAGGAAACAGTTGAAAAAGCAAAGTACGAATCGCTTGAAGCATCCAGCAGGGCTATGGAAATTGCCAACGAGGCAAAACAAACTGCTGACCAGGCCATGGCAACTTCCCAGGAGGCGATTGACAAGGCTAAAACCATCAGCGAAGACGCAGTGCAAAGTATCAGCGGCTGGATGAAATCTTCTGAAATACCGATTTCTCAGATTAGGGACACTGCTGAGAAAGCCAGGCGTGAAGCCACCTCCGCTCTTGAACAATCACAACAGTCTCTCGATTATGCCATAAGCGTGTCAGGAGAAGCAGAAAAAACAGCTCAGGAGGCGATGGAAGCCGCGGAAAAAGCTATCAATGCGGCAAAAATTGCGCTTCAACAAGCTGTAAACATTTCCCTCCCCGTTATAGAAAAAATGATTTCAGGAACTGGAGAAATTAACAAGGTAGCAGGGCAGGTTTCACAGGATCTGAAGAAAATATTGAAAAATGCAGAAAAGAAAACACCCAAAAAAGAGTCCATCAAATCGCGCATACAAGCCGAACCACCAGTAGTGGTTAGTAAGCCTGCACCGGTTGAAGAAGATATCCTCGAAGTTGAACGACCCATCAAGCCGGAAGACATAAAAATAGCCGGTGCTCCAAAGACAGACGATGTTGAGACGGAAGAGATGAAAAAAGCCCGGCTTGAAGAACTAGCTCAAATGTTTAACGAAATAGAGCAAAAAGGTTCCTCAAAACATGGGGGTTGGGAAGAAGACGAATAGCAACCGATGTTGCCATAAAATAAAAAGGGGGCTGAAAAGCCCCCTTTTTATTTACCGTACTTATGAAAGCAGAGACGGGATATCTTGGAAAGCGTTTGCCAGACCTCTCTCCTGCTCTTCCACGAATCCTCTTTCGGTTCTGATCTGAGACATGTAGTTAATTGTTTTAGAAAAGTAGCTCATGACTTTGCGTGAGTTTACAAGTTCGGAAAGAACGATGGTAACATCAACAGAACCTTTCCCTCTGGGATAGTCGCCACTGCGTATAATTGCCTGAGGCGCCATTTCCCTGAGAGCAGCTGATAAATCTTTAATAAGATCCATACTCATAACATCCGGTGGGGCATTGATGATATACAATGCTTTTCGGGCATCAGTTGGTTCGCATTTCAGTGATGTTTCCCCAAGGGCCTCATTCATAGCCTGAGTTCCAGGCATCGATTCAGTATTTTTGCTGCGAAAATCAACCTTTTTACCGAACGGGTTTTTAAGGACGGTTGTTCGGGTTCTGCCATATCCGATAACCGACCAACCAGAAAGGGTTTGAATTATATCGCCTCCATCAACAACCTTGGAGCCAATGTACTTGACATCCGTCTCCTCGCCAGCACAAAGAAGATTGTAAAATGGTTTAACGATCATATGGTTAATTTTGGCAAGGTTTTGACGCAACGATTCATTTTTACTGATGTAGCGCTGGTTGTCCACCAGGAATATAGCATCAGCTACCAGATAGGCGGATTTCAGGCAGGTGCCGACATTGTATACAGACCGTTCTTCGGTAACCTCTTCGTATTTGAAAGGTAACGCGATAAGGTTGTAAACCGGTTTTTCCGGGAAGTGTTCTTTTATAAGCTGGGTGATAACCGGCAGGGAGCCGGAGCCGGTACCGCCTGCTGCACTTCCAACCACCATAAAAGCATCGGTCTCCGGAAGATTTTTGGTATCCCGGATTTTATCCAGGACCTTATCACCATCTTCCCTGGCGATAGCAGCACCGATCTCGTTCATTTTACCAACGCCGTGTCCATGGGTTCTCTGACTGCCAATGAGGATCCGATGATTGTAATCTGCCTTAATATGATTTAACCCGCTTAAATCAGCAACATCGGTATTTACAGCTAAAACATTTGTCATAATGTCAAAACCGCGTTCAACCTTGGCCTTTTTATTTAAGAGAGCAAACTCATCACTAATACGGCCACCGGCCTGGCCGCAGCCTACGACTAATAATTTCACTTTCTGCCTCCAGTATTCGGGGTAGAATAAATTGCTTTAAGATGGTATCTTTTCTATTAAGAAAATCTCTAAAAGTTTACCGGCTTACACTCACTAAGTCAACTTAGCCGATGAAGGATTTGACTGTAATAAGCCTTTTAAGATTGAATAAATTAAACGAAAACGAGTTTATACAAAGTGGAACTTTCCGAACTTAGAATTAATTCCTTCGGGATTATAGGCTGTATTGAGTGGCAACCAGGACCAGGGCTTAACATAATAACAGGCGAAACTGGTGCCGGGAAGTCTTTAATCGTTGATGCGCTGGACATTTTGTTTTTTTCCAAAGCTGATGAAACCGTGATCCGTCACGGATCAACGCAAGCAACCATCGAAGCAGATTGTTCTTTTGGATGCCAGCTGCCAGCAAAAATACGCGAACTTCTTACTGAACGGGGTATAGAATACGATCAAGATAGCCTTATCTTTGAGGCGCAGATCAAAAAACAGGGCAGAAGTAATTTCAGGGTTAATTCCACTCCGATTCCAAAATCATTAATGAGTCGGTTTGGAGAAATTATTATAGACATGCATACCCAGGCACAGCATTTAACCCTTTTCAACCCTATAAATCACCTGGAAATACTGGATGCATTCGGAAATGTTAACGAATCCAAAAAACATTTTGAAGACAAACTTGCTGCTTTACATAAACTGCTTGCTACAAAGAGCTTTGTGGAAAAAGAGGTTGAGGAAACAGAGAGAAAGCGCGACTTCCTTAATTACCAGGTTAAGGAGCTAACTGATGCAGAGCTTAAAACTGGTGAAGAAGCTGACTTGGAAGCCGAACTGCAAACGCTAGCAAGCGCAGAAAGAATACACGAGTTAGGCCAAAGGCTGAACCTGGTGCTAAACGGAGGCGCGGATTCGTATGCTGCATCAGCGCTGGATGCCTGCGGACAGGGAATAGAACTAAGCCGACAACTTACCCGTCTGGATGCCAGTTTTTCTCAAATTGCAGACGAGCTGGAAAAAATAACCACCAACCTTCAGGACTTGAGCCACGAAATCGTACGATATGTTGAAAATATTGACGTTAGCGGTGCACGCCTGGAAGAAGTCGAAATCAGACTCGGGTTATTAAAAACACTAAAGAAGAAATACAATCGAAACATCGAGGGCTTGATTGCCTTCCGCGATGAAACATTAGCCCAACTCCAGAACCTGGAAAATATCCCGATCAACCTGAAAAGACTGGAGCATGAAATCGAACAAACAAAGGCAGAAATGGCTGAACTTGCAACAGAAATGCACCGTCTAAGAAAGGAAGCTGCCAAAAACCTGGAAAGCAGTGTTAACAGGGAGTTGCTTGAGCTTGATATGAACAGTGTTGTATTTTCCGTGCTGTTTGAAGACACTCAGGAAGACCCTGAAGGCCTTCCGGATGGCAATGGCCGGTTTGTTGCCTATAATAAAAATGGCACAGACAAAATAATTTTTACTGCTTCCACAAACCCGGGCGAACCACAAAAACCTCTGCACAGCATTGCTTCAACTGGCGAAGCTTCACGTTTCACTCTGGCGATAAAAAATGCCCTTGCTCAAACCGATTCAGTTCCTGTTTTAATTTTTGATGAAATCGATATAGGGGTTGGAGGACGCAGCGGTGAAATAATCGGAAAGAAGCTCTGGGCACTCGCACGCCATCATCAGGTAATATGCATCACTCATCTACCACAAATTGCAGCTTTTGCTGACAATCACTACCGGGTAACCAAGGAAGGCGATGGCGATAGAAACACCAGTAATATAATGCTACTTGGTGATGATGAAAAGTTAAAAGAACTGGCAGAGATGCTCTCCAGTAAAAATTATTCCTCCGAAGCCGTTCAGGCCGCCAGGGAGCTTTATCGCATGGCAACTGACTGGAAAAACAAACAGCCTGCATAATTATTTCATTCTACCACTTCAACCAAACACCGGCCATTAAATAAGCAGTCGGCCTATGTAGAAAGCTACAACTGCAACCACTGTTGAAATGGTCACACCCCAAATCATATCCACCACAGTTACAATCAGCGGCCAGTCTTTGATGGTGGCCATATTGGAAAGGTCATAAGTTGCGTAGCAAATAAGGCCGAAAACACCAGCCATAAGCACAGTTTTCCCCAGTGAATCTGCGTCCACCCCCGGAAGAACTGCAAAAAAAAGAATGCCAGCGATAAAGAGCAGGTAAAATACTATTGCTGGAGCCCAGTTTACTTTAGGAGCAAGTAAATGCCCTAACTGGGCGTTGTAAAAATTTTTGGAGATAATGCCAAGCCATAACAAATCGATTGCGAAGAACACCGCCAGTGAAGATAAATACAGAATAACTATTTTTATAAAATCCATGCCTGGCCCCCTTTAATTTCAGGATGATGTTTGATATGCAGTATATGCCCAGTTATCACATTATTCAATACACAAAAAAGCACGAAAGAGGCAAAACCCTTTCGTGCTTATATTCGATTGTAACGTCAAGTAAGGTCTATGTCACCAAGAAACGAACATTGGCATCACTACGTGGAGGTAATTATCTGCAGTGACCGGACGAAATACTCCCGGGCTGGAAGGATTGGTAACCTCAAGGGCAACCTGCGCCTCTCCAATGGCATCAAGCACATCCGCCAGGTATCTGTTATTGAAAGCTATCTTGGCTTCATCACCCTGGACAGTCACATCTATATCACCGGTGTCTTCCCCAAGTTCCTCTGCCCTGGCAGAAACAGTCATTTTTCCCGGAACAACATCACTGGCACCGGGAGTGATAACCAGGCGCACTATTCCACTGCCATCCCTGGCAAAAATTGAGGCGGTCTTATTGGCCTGAGCAAACTG
>JAQUQL010000026.1 GCA_028716145.1 Dehalococcoidales bacterium | reverse complement strand
GAATTTTGGAAAGCACGGGCTTGCAGGATACATGGTAGACCTGAAAGGCAGGGGGTATGCCCAGACTACTCTTGCTCGTAAAATCGCCGCCACAAAATCTTTTTTCAACTTCATGGTAGCCGAAGGCGAGCTGGTTGATAATCCAGCAGAAAACATTTCCTCTCCAAAAGTCGGCAAATCCCTTCCGGATGCTATTACCATAGCTGAAGCCAGGGAGCTGATCAACCAGCCATCCAAGTCAAATACCCCGGAATCCAAGCGGGATCGAGCCATGCTCGAATTGCTGTATGCAAGCGGGATGCGCGTTAGCGAACTGGTAGCGCTGAACGTTGATGATATAGATACCATTAATAATACAGTGCGCTGTTTCGGTAAGGGTAGCAAAGAGCGTATTGTGCCGATCTACCCTCAAGCTTCCCAGTCTGTAGCTATATACATCAAAGATGTCAGGCCGGTTATGGTTCACAAAGATAGCGAACAAGCATTATTTGTCAATCAACGGGGAGAAAGATTAACCCGCCAGGGATTGTGGCAAATACTCAAAGCTTATGCCAAAGCAGCAGGGCTTGGAAACAGGGTAACCCCACACACCCTCAGGCACAGTTTCGCCACTCACATGTTGAGCGGCGGAGCCGATTTGAGAGCAGTGCAGGAAATGCTCGGGCATGCAAACATTTCAACTACCCAGATTTACACTCATGTTTCCTCCGAGCATATTCGCCGTGCTTACAATGATTCTCATCCAAGAGCAAAGCAAAAACTAGGTTAGAGGTATTCAATCTTTATGACACCGAAAGCAAAGAAAAATCGTAAAAACAAAAGGACCCCGGTAAGAATAATAACACCTCAGACCGTTGAAATGCCTGCAGAGGCAGATCCGGTAACGGTTAAGGCAGATGCCAGGCCTGCAGCAAGCAATCTCGCTCCAGCCAGTCGCCAGCCCTCTACCATAGTGCAGGAAATCAAGCGAACAGGCATAATTGCTGCAGGTATATTGGTATTGCTTATAGTTCTTTCATTCATCTTTTAGGCCTTTTCAATGAAAAAAGGCACCGATTATGAGTCCAGGCAGGCTGAGATGATCGCAACCCTTGAGTCTCGTTTGCACGACCCAGGGGTGATTTCCGCTATGTCCAGGGTACCCAGACACCTTTTTGTACCGCAAAGCCTGAGAAGCTCAGCCTACGACGATAACCCCCTCCCCATCGGCCACGGACAGACCATCTCACAACCATACATTGTAGCTTTAATGACCTCCGCCCTGGAATTAAAGGAAGATGACACAGTGCTTGAGATAGGGACCGGAAGTGGCTACCAGGCAGCTATCCTTGCTGAACTGGCCGGCAGAGTCATAACTGTTGAAAGGATACCTGAAATCGCAACGCAGGCCAAAGAAAGACTCTCGAAGCTGGGTTATGATAATATCAAGGTAAAAGCAGCCGAATCAAAACTGGGATGGGAAAACGGTGCTCCATATGACGCTATTCTTGTTGCAGCAGCCTCACCAGCCATCCCAAAAGTACTTGTTGACCAGTTAAAAGAAGGCGGACGTCTGGTGATACCGGTTGGCGACCGCCACCGGCAAGATCTTCTTAAAGTAATTAAAAGCGGCGGCGAGCTTGAGATTTATAACCTGGCCGGGTGTAAATTCGTTGCCCTTATTGGCAAAGATGCATGGGAAGAGTGATAAAGACATGGACGTTATGAAAGCTATCCTGACAAGGAGAAGCATAAGGAAATTCAAGCCTGAACCCATCCCGCAGGATTCTATTATTCGTATTCTTGAAGCAGCCCGATGGGCTCCCTCATGGAAAAACAGCCAGTGCCCGCGCATGGTGGTGATAACAGACCGGAAGATAAAAGAAGAAATCGGGCGCACCCTGGCCGGCAACCGGGCTTTTGAGGGAGCGCAATCAGCGCCTGCGCTGATTGCGGTTTGTGCCAAAATGGGAGAGAGTGGATACGGAGCAAATGGCCCCGCCACCGAAAAAGGGGACTGGTACATGTTTGATTGCGGTCTGGCTGTTGAAAATATCCTGCTTTCGGCATGGTCACTTGGCCTGGGTAGTGTAATTATTGGTCATTTTGATACCCCGGCAGTGGCTCGCATCATTGATCTCCCTGAGGGGTTTGCACTGGTTAACCTGATAGCGATCGGAGTTCCGGACAAAAACCCGGAAGCACCCCCCAGGAAAGCTCTGGAGCAAGTCAGCAACCTTAATAAGTTTGGGGTAAAACTCGAAGAATGATGACTTTTCCCCGCTGGCTTACATTTTCTGCTATTTTATTTTTTTCTGGTATTATCACAGGTTTTATCGCCCCTATCGATTTCAGTATAGAAAGCATTGCGCCCCTTGGAGAAGTTGTTGATGACCTGGGGACTTTTTCCAGCCCGGCGGTTTTTTTAATTATCCTTTTAAACAATCTTATTGCGATTTGCTTTGCCTTCTTTCTCAGCCCTTTGTTATGTATCGTGCCGCTGCTCTCGCTGGCAGTAAACGGGTTGTTGATAGGAGTTGTTGGGAGCATGGTAGTTGAGCAGGAATCTTTTCTGTATTTGGCAGCCGGTATTTTACCGCATGGCATCTTTGAGATTCCCGCACTTATTATAGCTTTATCAGCTGCTCTTAACTTTGGTTTTATTACCATAAAAGGATTATTTAAAAAAGAAAATCGGGGGAATATTTCCCCTGCATTCATCACCAATATCAAATATCTGGCTCTTGCCGGAGGCCTACTGGTACCGGCTGCTTTTATTGAAACCTTCGTTACACCCGTGTTTTTAGGGCTGTTTTAAACCTGGTTTGTCCAGCCCCTTTTAAATTATTTATAATAGAGAACAGTAAATAAAAAAAGACAGGAGAAGTAAACAACAGCTCAACCTCAAGAGCAACAAATAATCACTCAATTAAGAGAAAGGCAGGTAACATGAACCAGTACCACGCCGGAAGTATCAGAAATGTTGTAATTATGGGGCACGGCTCTGAGGGCAAAACCTCTCTTGCAGAGGCAATCTTTTTTAACAGCGGTGCTGTTAACCGCCTCGGCAAGGTTGACAATGGCACGTCGGTTTCTGATTTTGATCCCGATGAAATCAAACGGAAGCTCAGCATCAACCTCTCTCTCCTGCCCGTCGAGTGGGACGGTGTCAAAATTAACCTCCTCGACAGCCCGGGATACCCCGATTTTCTGGGAGATGTTAAATCCGCTGCCAGAGTATGCGAAGGAGCCGTAATAGTCCTGGCAGCCAATTCAGACGTTAAAACAGGCACTGAAATCGCATGGGGACTATCCAGAGAAGAAAATTTGAGCCGCATTTTCTTTGTTTCCAAAATGGAGCGAGAAAATGCGGATTTTTTTAAAGTAAAAGACGAAGTTCAGGAAAAATTCGGCAATACCTGTCTTCCTATACAAATACCGGTCGGTTCCCAGGCAGATTTTAAAGGCGTGATCGACCTCATAAGCGGAATTTGCTACACCGGTACAGAAAGAACCCAAACCGAAATTCCAGAAGAACTAAAAGACCGTGCAGCTGAGGAAAAAGAGAAGCTTATTGAAGCTATTGCCGAAACCGATGATAACCTTATAGAAAAATACCTGGCCGGTGAAACTATATCCAGCGATGAGCTTTCCCTGGCACTGGTCAAGGCTATTAAATCAGGCGCTATTTCGCCTATCATGTGTGGTTCCGGGCTGGCAAACATTGGTGCTATCGATCTAGCAAATGCTATAAAGGATCTTTTACCTTCCCCTGAAGAAAAAGAAATCAGACTGGCTGAAGCATCAACTATCAAAGAACTCAAGGCAGAAGAAAGCGGCCCGCTGGCGGCTCTTGTTTTCAAAACCAGTGCTGATCCTTATGTTGGCAAGCTGTCCATGTTCCGTGTTTACTCCGGCCATATCGACTCAAACTCTCAGGTTTGGAATGTAAACCAGGGCGCCAACGAAAGGATAGGGCAGATTTTTATCCCCCGCGGTAAAAATCAGGAATCGGTTCCGCATATAGGAGCCGGAGATATCGGAGCTGTTGCCAAACTTGCAGTTACTGCTACCGGAGATACACTCGGAGATCAATCCAACCCGGTAGTTATCGCTCCTGTAACCTTCCCTGCGCCATGTTATTCGGTTGCAGTGTACCCTCACAGTAAAGAGGATGTAGACAAACTCGGCTCTTCTCTTGCCCGAATCGTTGAAGAAGATCCAACAATGAGTGTAACCAGAGACGCTGATACCGGCGAGACTATACTTTCTGGCCTTGGCGACACACAGGTTGAAGTTGCAGCAGAAAGGATGCACCGCAAGTTTGGAGTGGGCGTGGATCTCAAAACCCCCAAGGTTGCTTATAAAGAAACCATATCTCACAAGGTTACTGCCGAACACAAACATAAAAAGCAATCCGGCGGTCATGGCCAATATGGGCATGTAATGATGGAGCTGGAGCCCTTGCCTCGCGGCACAGGTAACGAATTCGCCACCCGTATAGTAGGAGGCTCCATACCAAAGAATTACTTGCCTGCAGTTGAAAAAGGTGTCATGGAAGCGATCAAGGAGGGTATTCTTACCGGATGCCCGGTTGTAGATGTGAAAGCAACGGCTTACGATGGAAGCTTCCATCCGGTTGACTCCAGTGAAATCTGCTTTAAGATTGCCGGTTCCCAGGCATTCAAAAAAGGCATGGCTGCGGCCAACCCGATTCTTCTTGAGCCCATCATGAACCTGAGAGTAGTTATACCGGGTGATTACACTGGCGATGTGGTTGGAGACTTAAACACCAAGCGAGCAAGAGTAAACGGCATTACTCCCGACGGAGATATGAACATTATTGAAGCCCAGGTTCCACTTGCCGAAGTCAATCGCTACGCGATCGATTTGAAATCGATCACCCAGGCCAGAGGCAAATTCAGCATGGAATTCGACCACTACGAAGAAGTGCCGGCGCATCTGGCACAAAAAATATCCGAAGAAGCCCAGGCAGAAAAAGAAGAAACCAAATAGTAAACAGTGTCACCGTTACCCTGTTTTAAGGGTTCACCAGTGGCAGGGTAACGGTGACCATTCGCTCGATTCCGTTAAAGTCCCGGGTTGTTTTTATGGTTGCCGCCGGAAGTTGTTTTCTAATCATGCCGACTATTTCCGTATGCTGGCCTTCGCCAATTTCAAGCAGGCACGATCCACCATTATTTAAGTGATAGCGCATCTGCCCAACCATGCGCTCTATCACGTCAAGGCCGCTAGCCCCCCCATCAAGTGCAACAAGTGGCTCACCGGCAACACTTTCCACGTCACCATGCTTTACATAAGGCAGATTTGCCACTACTATATCAACTCGCTGCGGCAGTGATGAAAGTAAATCTCCGTGTATAAATGTTATCTGTCTTTCAACCCCATGATAAAGGGCATTTTTTCTGGCTATCTCAATACAATTTTGGTTTATATCAACTGCGTAAATCTTTGCTTCAGGGATATTTCTGGCAACTGACACGGCGATCGCTCCGCTGCCGGTGCCAACATCACAGATTAAAGGACTGTCTAATTGGAGGCCGATCCGGATGGCTTCTTCTACGAGCATTTCCGTCTCCGGGCGGGGGATAAGAACACTTGAGTCCACGTAAAAATCCAACCCATAAAATTCACGATTCCCAGTGATATAGGCCAGCGGCTCATGAGTAAGACGCCTCGATAACAATTCAAGATAGCAGTTGAAATCACCCGGGGAAACGCTTTCATCAAAGGATGAGTATAAACCGGCACGGCTTAGTTTCAATACATGCCGGAGGAGAAGCTCCGCTTCCAGCGATGCTTCATCAAAGCCCGCCTGACAGAGCTTTTCTCTGCCTTCGCGCAGGGCATTTCCACGGTTCAAGACAATTCCGCCTCCAGCAGCCGTGCCTGGAATTCGGTAGCCAGAGCGTCCAGGAGATCATCCAGGTTGCCCTGCAGTATTTTTTCCAGGTTATGGACACTTAGCCCGATACGATGATCGGTCAATCGGTCCTGCGGGAAGTTGTACGTACGTATTTTTTCTACTCTTTCTCCAGTCCCCACCTGAGAACGTCGCTGCTCGGTTATTTCAGATTGCTGTTTGTGTGTCTCCAGATCAAGCAGTTTAGCCCTGAGTACCGACATAGCCTTGGTGCGGTTTTTCAACTGGGACCTTTCATCCTGGCATGTTACAACAATCCCGGTAGGGTAATGGGTAATGCGAACCGCAGTTGCCACTTTGTTGACATTCTGCCCGCCGGCTCCACCGCTGTGGTAAATATCTATACGCAAATCGTTTTCGTTGATATCAACCTCAACCTCTTCAGCTTCCGGTAGCACCGCAACGGTTGCTGTTGAAGTGTGAATACGGCCAGATGATTCAGTTGTTGGCACACGCTGTACACGATGAACACCACTTTCATACTTTAACCGGCTGTAAGCACCTTTTCCGTTGATTTCAAACACGACCTCCTTGATAGACCCTATGCTTGTTTCGTTTATATCGATTATTTCTACATTCCAGTTCCTTATCGTCGCATAACGGGTATACATGCGAAACAGGTCACCGGCAAACAAGCCTGCTTCATCTCCGCCAGTACCAGCCCTGATTTCCATTATGATGTTACGTTCGTCATTAGGGTCTTTGGGCATCAGGTCTATTTTAAGGTTTTGCTCAAGCTCCTGCCGCTCTTGTTCAAGCTCCTGGAGCTCGGCTTGGGCCATTTCTTTTAGTTCGTCTTCATCGCTCTCCTGAAGCATCTGGCGTGTTTCGTCTATCTGTTTCAGGGTACGTTTCAAGGCATTGCACTTTTCAACTATTGGTTCCAGAGAAGATCTTTCCTGTGCAATTTTTTGCAGAGCTTTAGGATTGGAAATAAGTTCTTCCGAACTCATTTCTCTTTCCAGTTCATTATAGCGCTCAACAATATTTTCCAATCTGTCCAGCATTTTTATCCTTCCGGTGTAATTTATAATTTATATACTAAATTCATATTATAACGGTTTACCAGCAATACCATTTTATTGGAATAAAGGCCTGAAGGGAAAACCTGGCTAGTGAAGAACCGTGTTGGGGTAAACCCGGGAGCCGCTTGACAACTTAAGTGAGCTCCCGATATTTACATTGCTTCCAAGAACAGCGCCATCGATCACGCAGGATTGCCGGATATGGCACCCATCAGCAATAATAGAATTGCGAACAATTGAATTTTTACCGACCACAGTTTTGGGCCAGATAACACTGTTATCTATCACTGCCCCGTCTTCAATCACGCTGTCATCCCCGATCACAACAGTATTGAGCAAGCTCACATTTTCTCCAACGGCTACATTATTCCCTTTGTATACAGCCAATGCAGAACAAGACGGGTATTGCACGCTCTTTCCGGTGAGTAAATCAGAGCTCAACTCAAGATATTTTTCAGGAGTGCCGATATCTATCCAGTACTTTTCTGAGGCAAATGCATATACAGGTTTTCCACATGCCAGCAAGGAGGGAAACAGTTCTTTTTCATAGCTGTATTTGGTATTGGGCGGAATCAAGTCCAGAAGCGATGGCTCCATTATTATAAGCCCTGCGTTTATCATATTGGTAGTAACTTGCTCAAGTTTTGGCTTTTCCAAAAATTTCAACACTCTTCCAGATTTATCTGTTTCTATAACCCCATAACGGGTAGGGTCATCTACCGGTGTAAGAGCTATAGTGGCAAGGGCACCCCTGGAAAAGTGAAAATCTGCCATTGCATTTATATCAATATCAGTAAAAACGTCTCCATTTATTACCATAAATGTATCGTCCAGATAATCTTGTGCATTCTTGATACCGCCTCCGGTGCCAAGCGGAGTTTTTTCCACCACATAGTGAAGATCTACTCCAAAACGCTCACCATTGCCAAAGTATTCCGGTATGCTGCCAGCCAGGTGACCGGCGGAAAGCACGATAGAGCGTATGCCGCAGTCTTTGACCCGAGTTATTAAGTATTCCAGGAATGGCTTGTTAAGCACTGGCACCATGGTCTTTGGCATCGTCAGGGTAAGAGGCTCAAGACGAGTACCCATTCCTCCAATCAAAATAATGGCTTTCATATAACTTTCTAGAATAATCTCCGAGCAGCAATTTTACAATCAGTATATAATATTCAAGGCTGTGATTACTAACCTTCCATAACAAGCAGTCCGGCATAACTGCCGTTTTTTTTAATATTATTACAATCTCGCAGGAGGATGATTGTGCCACCGATTATAACCATCGTAGGCCGCTCCAATTCCGGCAAAACGACTCTGGTTGAGAAATTGACCAGAGAACTCACCAGCCGCGGTTATCGCATCGCAACCATTAAAGATTCTCATAAACAGCCTTCTTTCGACAGTGATGGAAAGGACTCCGCCAGACACATGGCGGCTGGCTCTGTTGCAACTGCAATACGAACACAACAGGAAGTTGTAGTTTTTCATCACAATTGTAGAGAGGAAGAAGTAAGCCTAGAGGAAATATCACGGCTTTTGGGCGAAAATGCAGATCTTATTATTGCCGAAGGGTTCAAATACGCAGACGCTGCCAAAATAGAAGTCCACCGCAAAGGAAGAGACCTCCTCGATAACCCTAAGCGCCTGGTGGCGATAGCAACCGAAGAAAAACTGAATACAAAAGCACGTCAATTCGACATTAACGATGCTAACGGCATTTGCGACTTGCTGGAAAAAGGCTTCATACTCCCTAACCGAAGAAGAGTTTCACTTTACATAAACAATAAACCAATAGAATTGAAGGCCTTTCCTCGCAAGATTATTGAGAATGTCATCATCAATATGGTACGCAGTCTCAAGGGGACAGAGTGCCCTGAGAGCATTGATATATCAGTCAGAAAGCCAAATGACCAACCTGATCAAACCTTGCTTTAATGCTAACTACTTGCTTAAAGCAAGGCATATACGTTATAAATATTAAGTTTATTAAACTTTCTTTACCATAATAAAAGGCGGTTCAATTTGTCCAAGAAAAAACAAGTCAAACAAGAATGGAAACCCACCAAGAAACACCTTTCTAACTTAAAAAAGCAGCAACGAAGGCAGAAAATAATTCTCTTTTCAAGCATTGGCATCATCTGCCTGGCAGTAGTAATGATTATTTTAGGGTTGGTATTCCAATGGTACATACCACAAGTTAAACCATTAAAGGATACAGTTCTTGAAGTAAACGGCACTACTTATAAAATGAATTATTATATAGATGCAGTAAAACAGCAGACTCGCGATTACTCCCCACAAATCGTGCCATATTTCCTGGACCCTGTAGCCAACAACATAATCAATGGCGAGCTTACTCGCCAGTATGCTGAAGAATTAGGCTACTCTGTTAGCGAAACCGAAGTGGATAATTACCTTAAAGACCAGGATATTAAAGCCAACGATGCTATCAGGGATTACACACGTACTTACCTCCTGCAGCAAAAACTGATGGAAGATTATTTTTCAAACCAGCTTCCGGAAGAAACTGAACTGCGCTCATCATGGGCAATGTTTCTGGAAAGCCGGGAACAGGCCAATGACGTGCTGAGGCGTATCGAAAACGGAGAAAGCTTTGAAGATATCACAGAAGAACTTTCACTTGACGATGCCACCAAAGAAGTATCCGGAGAGCTTGGCAAACACCCTGCAGCTGTAATATCCTACCTGTACAACAGCGATGTTTTGGAAGAGGCGATTTTTGCCGCTGCTCCCGGAACCCACATTTTGTATGATGCAGAAAAGAGCAAACCAATTGGTTACTGGCTCATAGAGGTCCTGGAAAGAAGTGAGGACGAAGAAAACCCGGCTGCCAACGTCAGGGTAATGCTCCTTTCCAGCGAAGATGAAGCGCTGTCTGTAAGAGAACGACTGGTGAACGGCGATGATTTTGATGAGCTGGCAGAGGAATTCTCCAAACTATGGGACGATGAAAAGGGCGCACTGCTGGAAGCGGTTGCACCCGGAGATATAGGTACCGTTTTCGACGAATATGTATTTGGTGAAAACCAGTCTATAAATGAGCTGTCTCAACCGATTCGCGACACAGAACAATCAACCAAGGGCGGTTACTGGCTCTACAGGATAGATTCAATAGAAACAGGCTCCATATCAGAAGAAGATGCTGATATTCTTGTATATCTCGATCTTGAAGAATGGCTCAAGACCATAAGAGAAGATACCGATAATGTTATCAACAATTACCTTGACGAAGAAAAGAAGGACTTCGCTTTAGAGAAAATACTCGGTTAGAAAGGCATTATTACGCATGGAAAATGAAGTTAGAGTGGGCCTTATTGGTCTGGGGGTTATAGGCGGACAAGTTGCTAAAGTTCTGCAGGAAAAGGCTGGCGAGCTCAGTCTACAGGCCGGCATATCAATAAAGTTACACAAGATCAAGGTTCTCACGTCTGATCTGGAAAAACCGCTGGTTAAACAGTTCCCTCCGGATCTTTTTACCACAAACGATGAAGATTTTTTCAACGATGAATCCATCCGCATCGTTATAGAGCTTATAGGCGGCGAAAGACCAGCCTACGATTATATCAGTGCGGCACTGAAAGCCGGTAAACACGTAGTTACCGCCAACAAAGAAGTAATAGCCAAACATGGGCTTGAGCTGCGCTCTCTGGCGCATGAACACGGCGCAAGCCTTTACTATGAAGCATCTGTGGGAGGGGGAATACCTATTATAGCACCCCTCGAAAAGGATTTGAGAGCAAATTACATTAAAAGCATTCATGCAATTATTAATGGTACCACCAACTACATACTCACCCGCATGAGCAAGGACGGAATAGATTTTGACCGTGCCCTTGCTAATGCCAAGCAACTGGGATATGCCGAAGCCAACCCCAAAAATGATATTGAGGGAATCGATGCAGCCTATAAAATCGCCATAATGGCTACTCTGGCGTTCCAGACCGAGGTGCGCCCTGATGGAGTCTATCATGAAGGCATTTCGAAACTGGATTCCAGGGATTTCCGCTATGCAGGTGAGCTGGGTTATGAAATCAAGCTGCTGGCGATAGCCAAACAGTATGATAATACAGTTGAAGCCAGAGTCCATCCAGCTTTTATTCGCAGAGATTCAGTCCTTGCCGGTATCAATGGCGTATTCAACGCTGTAAGTATTGAAGGCGACCTGGTTGGCCAGGTTGTATTTATCGGGCAGGGAGCCGGCCCCCTGGCAACTTCCAGCGCTGTTATTTCGGATGTATTACGTTGCTCACGAGACTATGTTCTCGGCACCAACACCAGTGCGATCAAGATAAGCACTTCAAAGACGGTTCAGCCTATAACAAACGTAAACACCCGTTATTATATGCGCCTGTCTATTCTGGACTCCACAGGAGTTCTTGCTGCTATTGCCCGCGTGCTGGGAGCACACAAGATTTCGATCGCTTCTGTTATCCAGAAAGAAACCGACACACTTAGCCAAACAGCCGAAATCGTTATCATGACTCATCCCGCAACTGGAAGAGCCATTGACGCTGCTATCAAAGAGCTGTCTATGCTTGACCTGGTAAAAGAAATAAACAATGTAATAAGAGTTGAGGAACAATAAAGAAGTGAGAAGCGGAGTATTATACAACTATGCCGATTACCTGCCACTAAATGCAAAAACACCCATGTTTTCCCTGGGCGAGGGTTCAACCCCTCTGGTTCGTTCTAAAAGGCTGGAAAAGGAACTGGCTGTCGGAGAAATGTATTTCAAGCTTGAGGGCTGCAACCCGACAGGGTCATTTAAAGACCGTGGCATGGTAGTGGCCATTGCAAAAGCGATCGAGGAAGGTTCAAAAGCAGTGATATGTGCCTCTACCGGCAACACTTCTGCATCTGCCACTGCATACGCCTCGGCGATGGGCTTAAAATCGATTATTATTATTCCTGGCGGAAAGATTGCCCTCGGTAAGCTTGCGCAGGCGATCGCTTACGGAGCCAGCATTATAGCTATAAACGGTAATTTTGATCAAGCTCTGCAACTGGTGCGAGACACAGCGGCCAAACACCCCGTATCGATTGTTAATTCTATCAACCCCAACCGCATCGAAGGCCAGAAAACCGCCGCCTTCGAGATAGTCGATTCCCTTGGACAGGCGCCGGATTACCTTTTTATTCCAGTGGGAAATGCTGGCAATATTACAGCCTACTGGAAGGGTTTTACCGAATACCAAAAACTGGGAATGAGCCCGAACCGTCCAAAGATGATGGGCTTTCAGGCTGAAGGGGCGGCACCAATCGTACTGGGCAAGCCGGTTGAGTATCCTGAAACAATAGCTACCGCTATCCGCATCGGCAATCCGGCAAGCTGGGAAAAAGCCACCGCTGCCCGGGATGAATCCGGAGGCATCATCGACAAAGTAAGCGATGAAGAGATTCTCAGCGCATGGAAGCTTTTGGCAAGCAAGGAAGGTGTTTTCGGTGAACCAGCTTCTGCTGCCCCCCTCGCTGGAATTATCAAACTCAGGAGTGAAGGTTACGATTTTTCCTCAAAACGTGTAGTATGCATTGTCACCGGCAACGGGCTGAAGGATGCTGACGTGGCAATCAAGCAGGCATCGGCTATCGAGCCGATAAAGCCTGAACTGTCTGCTGTAGAAAAAGCCCTTGGCTGGAGTTAGCAATCTAACAGGAAGCGCATTATGAATAAAGTCGCAAGAACTGAAATTGGTAAATTTTCTCATTTTTTCCCCTTTTCGGCCACTATAGTAACTTCACATTTTGATGGCAAGGATAACGCCATGGCAGTTGCCTGGCACATGCCAGTAAGCGCCAACCCGCCACTATACGGTGTGGGAATATCATCCGGCAAGCTCAGTTGGGAATACATCACCAAAACCATGGAATTCGGAGTTAACTTTATGCCTTTTGAGGCCGCTGAACTAGTTGCGGCGACCGGGGGCCCATCAGGACGGAAAATAGATAAGTTTAAATCATTCGGTCTTAAAAAAGATGCTTCAATAGCAACCAGTGCACCCATACTTTCCGAAGCATACGCAGCTTTTGAATGTGTTGTTGAAAAACAGGCCGAGTATGGCGACCACACACTGTTTATAGGAAGAGTCGTTGCTCTTCATCATCTACCGGAGGCCTACGACGAAAGAGGAAGGCTTAATCTCAATATCGTCAAACCGACCCTTTACCTGGGAGGGGATAATTACCTCCAGATTACCACATTCAACACTCCCCATCTTGACCGCAAAGAGACGGCTGAAGATTTAGCCAGAAGGAATGCCTGAATGGATAA
>JAQUQL010000025.1 GCA_028716145.1 Dehalococcoidales bacterium | reverse complement strand
ATTTTGCTGGCAGGAGTGCTGGTTGCAGGCGGCCTTGCCTGCAAAAAAGATGAAACTGAAAAAGTAATAATGTTCCAGGATGGCTCAAAATATTCCGGAGAAGTACAGAATGGTTTGCCCCACGGCACCGGAACATTGATATGGCATGACGGTTCCTGGTATGAAGGCCAGTACCAAAACGGGCTTCGTCACGGGCAGGGTACTTTGTATGACCATTTCGGCGGCAAGTATTATGAAGGTGATTATTACCAGGACGAAATACACGGAGAAGGCAAGCTTTATTGGAATACCGGGCACGTTGCCTATGATGGGCAGTGGAACCATGGAAAAAGGGATGGGTACGGAATTCTTTATGACAGCAATGGAGCCAAATCCTACGAAGGTTACTGGGAGAACGATAAAAAGCATGGTGAAGGCGTGCTTTACAGCTCTGCCGAAATCAAAGTATATGAAGGAAGCTTTGTAGAAGATAAATGGCAGGGAACAGGCACCATGTACGATATGTGGGGCAATAAAATATACACAGGCGAATTTGCAAACGGGCAGATGCATGGTGATGGCATAAGCTATACGGCTGACGGTGTAAAGCTGTATGAAGGAAGCTTTCAAAACGGAACTCGTAACGGAGAAGGGATTCTTTACTGGGAAGATGGTGTGACCGCTGTATATGAGGGCGAGTGGAGTAACGGTCAACGGTCCGGGTACGGCAAGTTATACGATGAAGAAGGCAACCTTTCCTATGAAGGCGGGTGGAATAGTGACAGAAAGCATGGCAAAGGGACCCTTTACTGGGAAGATGGTGTTACCGTGGCCTATGTTGGAGACTTTGATAGTGACATGAAGCATGGATCTGGCAAATCCTACAACGAAGAAGGGGAGCTTGTTTTTGATGGAGCGTGGATCTACGATACGCCGCTAAAGGTGTAAAACGGTTTCTTGTAAACAGCGTCCCTTATCATGATATGAGCTTCACATTCGGAGCCGGGTGGAAAACAGGTGGACTCCTTTAGTTTGAAGCCAAAGCTTGAGTACATATTGACATTTTTCATGTTTTGGGTTTCCAGATAACAGGGCAAGCTTTGGCTGTCAGCAAACTGGAGCATATGGCGTATCAGCTTGCCGCCGTGGCCTTTGCCCTGATGCTCAGGATCAACTCCCAGCAAAGCCAGGTACACGCAGCGCTCGGGGGCATGTTTTGATTTCAAACGCGCATAGAAACAATCTTCCTGATGCGCATAGCGCATATAATGCAACCCTCCATAAAATGGCAGCCTGAGGTATCCGGCGCGTAATTTATTCAGCCATGAGGAAGTTACGTCAGGAGTGTGCCAGCATGCCACGCCCTCGCATTCAGGCGAAACGGCATATATTCTGCCTCCATTCATAAGATCAAGCTTAAGGTTATAGGCTATGATGTGATGCAGGTTGGCCTGTTTAGCTGGATCGGGCAGGGCATATGGAATGCCGGGATCGCCGGAAAACGCATTGGCGATGGTAATCGCGGCTTTCCCCACTGTGTATCGATCTACTGGAATGATGTAATCTGAAGAGTCGTTTACCATAAATGTCAGTATCAACGGAAATACCGGCTTGATTTGGAAGAGGTAAAAAACTGGGGTGAGTGGAGGGATTTGAACCCTCGATCTCCAGGGCCACAACCTGGCGCCTTAGACCACTGGGCTACACTCACCACAACTTTAGTATTATAGCCAAACAGACAGGTCTCTTTCAATTCGGCCCCTTTTGTTAGCTTTACACTATAATAATGTTATGCTTTAATAAGGCAGTTGTTATACATAAATAAAAAAATCCTCGGAGGTACTGATGAAAAAAGGCGTTAAAGTTATTCCATTGTTTGAGTTGCTTCATACCAAAATATATTATTCTGCTCAACCGGCAGATGATGATGAAGGGCACAATCCAGTTGGAATAGCTCGCGAGTTAAGCTCTCAGGGGGCTGACGAGATTGCCTTTATTGATGTTGATCAGGTGCGCCTGGGTTTCAAGGTGTGGGAAGACATTATAAAAGAGTTGAAAGAAACAGTAGATATTCCAATCATCTTCGGCAATTCGATGAACGCTTTTGATGAGTTTGAAGTTGCTCTGGAAACCGGCGTGGATAGAGTTGCAATTGACGTATTTGGGGATACCGACCACTCGATGGTAGATATACTCTCCAGTAAATATGGATCGGAAAGGATTGTGGTGGCTGTTGGCGGTAAAAAGAATCCGCCTGAAAGCGGCAGGCCGGAATTCGAACTGGTAGAACGCTGCGGATGCAAGCCGACCGGCATGAACCTTGTAGAATGGCTTAAAATGGCCGAGTTTTTTGGAGTAGGCATGGTGATTCTTACCAGCTATGATACCGCAGGGGCAGGCAAGGGGTACGATATTGAGATGACCCGTGCGGTAACATCTGCCATATCTGTGCCGGTGATCGCAGTTGGGGGTGCCGGCAAGCTTGAGCATTTTTACCAGGTGATTAACGAAGCGGGTGCAGCCGGAGTTGGTGCTACATCTGTTTTTAAAT
Organism: Dehalococcoidales bacterium; assembly: GCA_028716145.1. Lineage (GTDB taxonomy): Bacteria > Chloroflexota > Dehalococcoidia > Dehalococcoidales > CSSed11-197 > CSSed11-197. The sequence goes on along the minus strand of JAQUQL010000025.1, from coordinate 10,777 downwards.
CAGGTATATTAACTCCTCTTCAGATAAAAAAGTATTTGGCAGACAGAGGCGTCGGAATCGCCAAATAGAAATTATTAAACAATATTTAAAGGCATGCCGGGAGTAACAGATGAGAGTCATTAATCAGGATGGGTTTGAGGTTGAACGCCAGCGAATGGCGATCCTCAGCATCATTGCCAACTCCCGAAAAGCCGTTGGAAGTAAGGTCATCGCCCGTCTGCTGGAAGAGCAGTTCGGTATTGAACTATCTGAAAGGGGAGTCCGCTACCATTTAAATCTGATGGATGAAAGAGGGCTTACTTCCAAGGTTAGCCGGCGCGATGGGCGCCTGATAACACCCATGGGTATAGAAGAAATAAGTGATGCCATGGTGGCTGATAAAGTTGGTTTTGTAATTGACCGCATAGAACTGCTTTCTTACAAAGTTTCATTCAATCCTTTCCAGAAAACGGGCAAGGTCCCGGTAAATATTTCAATAATGCCAAAAAATGAGCTCCCTCGAGCCCTGGAAGCGATGGAGGTTGCCTTTCAATCCCGTTTGAGTGCAGGAAGCCTGGTTGCGGTAGCTGAGGAAGGCCAAAAACTTGGAGAAGCAGTTATCCCGGAAGGCAGTGCCGGTATTGCTACGGTGTGCAGTATTGTGATTAACGGGGTACTGTTAAAAGCCGGCATACCGATTGACTCCCGCTTTGGAGGCATACTTCAATTCAGAAATGGCTATCCTCTAAGGTTTACCGACCTGATCGAATATTCGGGTTCCTCAATGGACCCTTCAGAAATATTTATCTCCGGGAGAATGACTAGCGTGGCAGGCGTTTCTGCTACCGGAGATGGTAAAATCCTGGCCAATTTTAGAGAGATACCTTCTGCATGTATGGAACAGGCAGGAGAGGTATTTACCAGCCTTGAATGTGCAGGCATCAATCCGCCCCTGATAACTGGAAACGCCGGTAAGCCGGTATGTGGAGTGCCGGTGGGGCTTGGCAAGGTTGGGTTGGTGCTGATGGGAGGGCTTAATCCCATTTCAGCAGCGGTTGAGGCAGGAGTTAACATAAATTCCAAAGCTATGAACGGCCTGATAGATTACAGCGATCTTGTTGACTATCAGCAGGTCAAGTTGAAATAACAGGTAGATGTTGAAACCTGGCACATCAATATTTTGGTGTAATAAATAAGGGGGATTGAAACATGGAAGTTAAGGAAACTGTCCTGCGGGGATTGGAACTCGCGCTCAAAATGGAGGCAGACGGCAAGCAGTTTTACCAGAAGGCCTCTGAAAACAGCTCCAATGAAGCCGGGAAAAAACTGTTTGCTTCGCTCGCTGAGGAAGAAGATGAACATGCCCGGCAATTTGTAACTATATACAACCACCTCAAGGAAAAAAACACCTGGCCGCTACAAAAGCATGAAGACGTAAATAAACAAAAAATACGAACGATATTTGCTGAGTCACTGGCTGAAGCCAGAGCTGAAAACATACAGTATGATACGGAAATGAAGGCGGTAGAAACAGCTCGCAAGATGGAAGATGACTCAATATCTCTGTATGAAGGGTTGCTTAAACAGGCAACTTCTGAGCCTGAAAGAAGCTTTTTTACCAGTGTTATCGCTGAAGAACGCCAGCACTCACTGGCCTTAAATGACTACGCTGAATATCTCAGGGATCCGGCTGGATGGTTTATGGTTAAAGAGCACCATTCACTTGATGGAGTCTAGGCTGAAGAAATTATAGAATGGCATGGAGAATAAAATGGAATACAGCGCTAAAGAATACAATTATCTAAAAGGGACTCCAGGGTTTAGTGACAGCCTTCTGGAAAACCACTTTACCCTTTACCAGGGATATGTTGCCAATACCAACAAGCTCGCTGCGAGTCTTTTTGAAATGATGGCAGAAGGCAGAGAGGCCACGCCTGAGTTTGCTGAGCTGAAAAGAAGGTTTGGATTTGAATTCAACGGCATGCGGCTGCATGAACTTTATTTTGGCAACCTTGGCGGAAACCGCCTGCCTGATAAACAAGCAAGCATTTACAGCCTTATTGAAAAAGAGTTTGGCAAATGGGACGAATGGGAGAAGGATTTTAAAGCAACCGGGAAAATGCGGGGAATCGGATGGGTTGTTCTGTACCAGGACGTTGAGTCCGGGCGGCTTTTTAACCAGTGGATCAACGAGCATGAAACTGGCCACCTGGCGGGTTGTGAGCCTTTGCTGGTGATGGACGTGTTTGAACATGCCTTCATAAGTGACTACGGTCTGAAAAGGGCAGATTATATCGAAGCTTTCTTCTCCTCGATCGATTGGCAGGCTGTTGACAAGCGCTTAAAATAACTGAGATTTAGCCTTAAAAACTATTGACACTGTAATACAATTGTTTTATGCTTGCTAACTAGCAACCGTACGGAGGTGAATAATGCAGGGATACTGCGTCAAATGCCGCGCCAAAAGGGAAATGAAGGATGCCCGGAGTATTGTTATGAAGAATGGGCGTCCAGCTACTCAGGGTGTATGCCCCGTATGTGGCACCAAGATGTTCAAAATCGGTAAAGCCTGATCATTTTTTTGTAAGCAGGACTGGGTTATAGCAGGCAGGATTAATCTGCCTGCTATAATATTAAATGAGGCTTAAACAAACCACCTTGAAAGAACAAAAAGATAAGGTTGACCAGATTATAAAGCTGCTGGAAGCTCAGTACCCGGGTGTAAAAATCGCGCTGGAATTTTCAAACCCTTTAGAGTTACTGATAGCAACTATTCTTTCCGCCCAGTGTACTGATGTTACTGTCAACAAGACTACCCCAGTACTGTTTGCCAGGTATTCTTCTGCTTTGGATTATGCCGGGGCTGATACGCAAGAGCTGGAAAATATTATCCACTCATGCGGTTTCTACAGGAACAAGGCCAAAAGCATCCAGGGAGCGGCCAGGGTAATACTGGAAAAATACGCTGGAAACGTGCCAGATACCATGGAAAAGATGCTTGAACTACCGGGAGTAGCCCGTAAGACTGCCAATGTTGTACTTTATAATGCTTTTGGTAAAGAAGAAGGCATAGCTGTTGATACTCATGTAAAAAGGTTGAGCCGTTTATTGGGTTTGAGCACTCAGAACGACCCTGAACGTATAGAGAAAGACCTGATGGCGTTAGTGCCCAGGGGGCAGTGGGGGCACATAACCTACCTGCTTATTGAACATGGCCGAAATGTGTGCATCGCCAGGAAGCCAAAGTGCCAGCAATGCGTTCTTAACAGGCTCTGCCCATCAGCTGCGCAATAGAAGTGCGGGTGTTTGGATTCAGGCCGAATATAAGACGTGCATTTTCAGTTGTGGTTGAGGCGATTGTTTCAGCCGATTCACCCCTGATCATGGCGATTAGCTCTGCCGTACTGGTGATATAAGAAGGCTCGTTACGCTTGCCGCGTAATTTTTGAGGAGGCAGATAGGGAGAATCGGTTTCCAGGAGCAGGCAGTCTAAGGGTAGGCTTTCAAGCACCGGGCGCAGGTTTTTTGATGACGGATAACCTGCGTAGGCTCCAAAAGAAAGCATAAACCCCATTTCGATATAGCGCCTGGCGGTTTCTTCGTCTTCACCAAAACAGTGCCTGATGCCGCGCCATTTTCCACTAACCGGAGGGCAAGCACCGCACCATTTTTCCAAAACGCGCAACATATCTTCTTCAGCTGAGCGGCAATGGAGTACTACCGGAAGCTTGTTTGCTTTGGCAACCTCTAGCATTTCATTAAAAACAAAAAGTTGGGCATCTCTGTGCTCGGAGCCCCGGTAGTAATCAAGCCCGATCTCACCGATAGCTACGACGTTGCGCTCACGGGCAAGCAGATCGATCTGTTTGATATCTTCGCTGTCAGCAGAGGCGGCGACTTGCGGGTGGAGCCCGGCGGTTGCCAGGAGCCCCGGATAGCTGCTGGCAAGACGCAAAGCTTCCTTTGAAGATTTAAGGTCTATGCCGGCATTAACTATTATCCCAACGCCAGCTTTATGAGCACTGTCTATCACCTGCTCCCGGTCTGAGTCAAACTCTTCAAGGAACAGGTGGGCATGGCTGTCTATAAGCAAGATTACTCCAAAAACCCGTCAGGGTATAAAAATTATATTTTCTGCCAGTTTAAGCAATAAATAAGGGGCAATCCCCAGAAGCAGTATTCCCAGGGCTGAAAAGATAGATATCAAACCGGGTGCTTTCGGAAGGCTGAGAGCAGACCCGTCAGAAGGTTTGCCGAGCCACATTACCCGGATGATTCTAAGATAATAATATGCTGAAATCACTGTGTTTAACACTGCTATAATCATGAGCCAGAGCAAACCATTGTCAACAGCCGAGGTAAATATAAACAGTTTCGCCATAAAGCCGGCAGTGAGCGGAAGCCCCATAAGGGAGAATATGCCGATACTCATTATGGCAAACAGTAAGGGAGATCTGCGTGCAAGGCCGGCAAGATCTTCAATCCTGTCACTGCCGATCTGCCGTGTAATAACAATTACAGCCGTAAAAACGGCGATCTCGGCCAGGGCGAAAGATGCCATGTAAAAGAAGAGTTTTTCATCACCGGATACCTGGCCGCCAAGGCCGATGGTTGCTACGGCGATAAGCATATATCCAGTATGTACGATCCCTGAATAAGCAAGCAGGCGTTTGATGTTACTCTGCTGAAGGGCAAGAACATTACCAAGTGTCATGGTTAAAGCGCTAATTACGGCGACTGCCATACCCCAATCTGCCCCAAGTCCGCCCGGATTGTTTAAGCCCATACTGAAAACCCGGGCTATAACCGCGATGCCGGCCAATTTGGAGCCAGCCGAGAGGTACATGGTAACAGGAGTTGGAGCGCCTTCGTATGCGTCAGGCAGCCACATATGAAAAGGCACTGCGCCGGCTTCGAACAAAAGCCCTGCCAGCAAAAGCAGTGCGCCCAGCAGTAGCCCACTGGAAAAGTCCGGCTGTGAGCTCAGTGCAATTTCGGCAAGGCTGGTGCTTCCGGTGGAACCGAAAATAAATGCCATCCCGTAGAGCATAACCGCCGCGGCGATTCCTCCGGTCAGCATCATTTTTAGAGAAGCTTCGCTTGAAAGCGGAGTTTTAAGCATGCCAACCATAACGAAAAAGGATATAGACGTGATTTCAATTGCGATAAAGGCTGAAATAAGATTGCCGGCAGATGGCATGAGCATCATACCCAGCAGGGAGAACAGGACAAGCGCGTGAAACTCCGCCCAGGAATGTTTGAGCCTGGCATGATAATCAGTTGAGGCGATTACAACACTGCCCGCAACCACCAGGAGTAATACCTTGAGCAGTCTGCTCCATCCGTCGATGAAAAGCATACCATCGAAAACTGGCTCGAAGGTGACAGTTGATGTGCAGGCGGCAATCAATGACGCTGCTATTCCAACAATTGCTATTGTGGTTATGATAACCGGTTTACGACTTATAAGATCGGCAATGATGATTGCCAGCGCGCTGGCGGCTATGATAATTTCAGGCAATATATACATCCAGTTCAAATCAGGTTAACCTCCCCACAGTACCGCCAGCCCCTTTATGGCTGGTTTTAGAACAGTGGTTATTAACTGGGGGTAAAGGCCAACGGTGAAGATCCCGGTGGCAAGTACCCCAAGGTATAATTTTTCAACTGATCCGATATCGGGCAGCGAAGCAAAACTCTCCCTTACCGGTCCAAAGAAAACCTTCATAACCATATTTAGCATGTAGCTGGCTGCCAGCAGGATTCCGACCAGGGAAATGATTGTGATAATCTTTGCCGCTTCAGCGCTGGCAGAAAATGCGCCGAGATAAACCGAAACTTCTGCCACGAAACCGCTGCTTGACGGTACTCCCATTGCGCCTATAGCAGCTACAAATACAAGTCCGCAAAGTACGGGCATCTGCCGGGCAAGACCGCCCATCTCATCGATACGGCTGGTGCCGGTGCGTTTTACAAGAATAGCAGCTCCGGCAAATAACAAACCGATGATGAGCCCGTGGCTGACCATTTGAAGAGCTGCACCGGTGAGACCTATTTCGTTGAGAGAAAAGATGCCGAGCAGAACAAAGCCCATATGGCTGAAACTGGAATAAGCAATTATACGCTTGATTTCCTTTTGCCTGAGGGCGATGGCTCCACCATAGATTATATTTACTACAGCAAGCCCCATAAACAGGGAAGAGAAGCTCGCCGCAGTATCCGGGAATAACCCCAGGCAAATGCGTGCTATGCCGTAACCTCCCATTTTGCTGAGGGCTCCTGCCAGCATAATGCTGCCAGCTGTTGGTGCATCTGAATATGTATCAGGCAACCAGGTGTGGAAAGGGAAAATGGGTAGTTTGACCGCAAAACCGGCCAGCAGGAGGAAAAACATGGCTGCCAGGGGAATCCCATTGGCAAGCATCGCAAAGTCTGTATTGTATAACTCGGGCAGGCTGAATGTGCCTGTAGTGAAATACAGTGCAACGATTCCTGCCAGCATGAATGCACTGCCAAAAAGAGTATAGAGAACATACTTGATAGCGCTGCGTTCTTTGCGGTTGGAGCCCCAGGTGGAAATAAGGAAGTACAGGGGCACGACTTCAAGCTCCCAGAAGATGAAAAACAGCAGAAGATCAAGCGATGAGAAAACTCCAATGATGCAGCTTTGAAGAAGTAAAAGCCAGGCAAAAAACGCTTTGGGTTGGCTGGTAATATGCCGTGAGGCCAAAACGGCGATAACTGCAAGCAGAGAGGTGAGAGTCACCAGGCTTAAACTTAAGCCGTCAAGCCCAACATGATAGCTGGAATTAATCGCCGGTATCCAGGACAACGCGTCAACAAATTGAAACCCTCCCAGCGAACGGTCATAGGAAGCAAACAAAACACAACTAAGTACCAGCGTCAAAAAGGTTACGGCAAGTGCAACTGCACGTGGAATACGTGCGTTTTTCCCGGGGAGCACAGAGAGAAGCAGTGCCCCGGCTGCCGGTAAGAATATTGTGATTGAAAGTATTCCCAAGCCGTCTTCCTTTTAATTTATTATTATCGCTACAAGCGCGATTATGGCTACACCGGTAATAAAAATCAGTAGATAATTCTGCAGTTTGCCGTTTTGTACACGCCTTGCCATGCTGCCGGTATAGCTTGTCAAACTGGCCAGACCGTTGACTGCTCCATCGATTATGCGCTCGTCTGCTATCTCAAAGAATCTGAACAGCCCATTATTTAACAGCCTGGAGCCGATGATATTTTCGTAAAGTTCATCAAACCAGTATTTGTGGAGAAGTAATGAATTAACAGATGTGAACCTTGAAGAAACTTTTTTGGGTGAAAACCAATTTTTGGAATACATTGCCCAGGCAAGCATTATCCCGGCTGCGGCCAGTAACAGCGAGACCCAGGTTAAGGAGTGGGTAAAGACGCCAAAGATACCGGTTGTCCAGGAATGGTTGCTTTCCTCTCCCAATAAAGAGCCAATGGTGCCATCTGCGTTTAACCAGCCTGCAGATATCGCAAGAACGGCCATAATCAGCATTGGTGCCAGCATAACCAGGGGAGATTCATGTGGTTTGCCCTTGCCTTTATACTTGCCGCCAAAAGTTAAAAACACTACCCTGAACATGTAAAACGCGGTGAGAAACACAGTTGCCAGAACAATTCCAAACAGTATAGGCTGGCTTTCCAGGGCGCTACCAAGAATCTCTTCCTTGCTGAAGAAACCGGCAAGTGGCCATAAGCCTGACAGGCTTAGAGCACCGGCAACAAAAGTGATACAGGTAATTGGCATCTTCCTGCCCAGGCCTCCCATTTCACGCATGTCAAAGGTGTGGGTGGAATGGCTTACCGAGCCGGCACCCATGAAAAGCAGGGCTTTGAAAAATGCATGGGTAAACAGGTGGAAAATACCAACCCAGACGCCGCCAAGACCGATCCCGAGCATCATGTATCCAAGCTGGCTTATAGTAGAATAGGCAAGCACCTTTTTTATATCCCACATGACCAGAGCTATAGTTGCTGCCAACAGAGCCGTGATTCCACCTACAACCGCTACCACGGTAAGAGCGCTTTCCGATTGTTCGAACAATGGGTACATTCTTGCCACCAGAAAAACGCCTGCTGCAACCATGGTTGCAGCATGGATGAGAGCACTGACTGGTGTAGGGCCTTCCATGGCATCGGGCAGCCATGTGTGCAGTGGGAACTGGGCGGATTTGCCCACCGCCCCAAAAAATATTCCCAGCGCAGCCCATGTTATGGCGGTTGCGGAAACAATACCGGCAGCCGCAGCCTGATGTATGCCTTCAATATCAAAAGTGCCGGTGGCATTAAACAGAATCAAAAGGGCAGCCAGGAAACCGAAATCTCCTATACGGGTTATAAAAAAGGCCTTTTTGGCTGCTTTGGCAGCTTCCGGGCGATGAAACCAGAAACCTATCAGAAGGTATGAGCACAAGCCAACCATTTCCCAGGACATGAACATAATAAGCAGGTTGTTGGACATAACCAGGGAAAGCATGGCAAAAGTAAATAAAGAGATAAATGAAAAGTACCGGTTGATGCCGCCGTCCCGACGCATGTAACCGACTGAATATATTTGAACCATAAGGCTTATTGTGCTTACTACCACCAGCATTATCACAGTGAGCGGGTTAACAAGCAGGCCAACATCTACGTTCATGCCGGTGCCGGCGCTAAACCAGCTGAACCCTTCTATGAGCCTTGTTTGCGGCTGGATCAGTAGTCTGATTCCCAGCCATACAGAAAGGGCAAATGATGCCGTGGTGGCTATAATCGAAAGAAGGGCACCGAGCCAGTCGTTTACGCGAAGAACCCGTAAACCGATAAATACGATTACAAAGGCCGCTAAAGGCAGCCCCGGTATCATCCAGAATACTATTTCGGCTATATCATTCATTGCTTACCACTTGAGTAGATCAATCTTTTGAGTATCAATAGTGTTGCGGTTGCGGTAAAGGGCCAGGATAATGGCCAGCCCGATTGCGATTTCGGCTGCAGCTACCACGATTATAAAAACAGTAAATATCTGCCCGGTCAGCTCAACCGGGGTGATGAAGCGTGAAAAGGCAACCATGGCGATATTTACGCCTGTCAGCATAATCTCTATGCACATCAGGATAACTATGGCGCTTCTTTTTATGACCGCACCGGCAAGGCCGATGCAAAACAGTAAACCAGAAAGGATCAAATAGTGCTCAAGCCCTGGCATCAGCCTAATCCTCCTTCCTTAGAAGCACTATAGCTCCGATTATCGTTGTCAGGAGCAGTATAGCTCCCAGCTGGATTAAAAATATAAAACCATCGTTTTCAAATAACAGGTTGGCCAGAGCCGCTGTAGTAGGTTCGAGAGGGGAGGAGGAAGAAAGCGGCCAGTAAGAACTGACAGAGGTAATGATTATAGAGAAGGCTAGCACACCGGTTGCTGCCAGAGCAGGGAGACCCAGTTTGCCAGACGGGTTGCCACTGGTTACTTCGCGTGTAAGCATGATTGACATAATAATTAATATGGCGACTGCGCCTACGTTAATAATAAGCTGTACAGCGGCGAGGAAATCAGCGCTGAGGGTAACAAATATCCCGGCGACTGCCAGGAAGCACAGCACCAGTAAAAGCGCTGCTCTAAACAGGTTCTTTTGCCATATCACGCCGGCTGCAGATACTACAGCCAGTACGGCAAGTATCCAGAATGCTATTTGCATGCCCATATATTAACCTTTACGCTCCCCGTTTATCAGAAGGGTTTGTTCCGGCAAGCCTTCTTCGAGCTCGGGGTGATTGTAGGCACTGGGTGTAACTGCATCGTTTAAACGCATATCTTTTTCTTTGAGAACTGTTTCATCCAAAAGGTAGCTGCTGCGTTCATAGCCGCGCCCCATAAACAGTGCGTTGAAATGGCAGGACTCAACACACAAACCGCAGTATATACAACGGCCACCGTCCAGCTGGTAGCTTGCCACATTGTACTGGCCGCATTTCAAACACCTGGAAGCTTCATCTTCAGCGGTTGCTTTGTCCCACCCCAGTTCGGCTCCTTCGAATGTCGTTTTTCTTTTCTCGATTGCTATCATGGGAAATTCCGGCCGGTTTTTCCACAGTATAGTGTCCTTGACCTGTTGTTGCCAGTTATCTTCGGGTGCCAGCTTTTCGGAGATATCACCATCTCCCCCAAGGGCTTTGTCGATGGCGATGGCTGCCTTTCTTGCCCCTGCGATTGCTTCGATGATGGTTTTCGGGCCAGTGGCACAATCTCCGGCAGCAAACATCATATTTATACTTGTCATCATGTTTTCGTTTACCAACACGTTGCCTTTGGCGGTCTCGATGCTGAAATGTTTGCCAACAACCGGCTTTTGTCCTATGGCGGCGATTATATTATCTACTCGCATCACAAACTGGCTGCCCTCTACCGGTTCAGGCCTGCGGCGCCCGGTTTCATCCGGAGCGCCAAGCTGCATTTTTACACACTCAAGCTGAAGACAATCCTCCGCAGGGTCTATTTTGACCGGAGCAGAAAGCAGGATTAGCTTTACTCCCTCAGCTTCAGCATCTTCAACCTCTTCTATGGCTGCCGGCATTTCATTTCTTGAGCGGCGGTAAAGAATGGAGACTTCTTCTGCGCCGAGCCGAACAGCGGTTCGGGCAGCATCCATGGCAGTATTACCGCCGCCAATGATAATTACTCTCTTTCCAAGTGTAACCTGTTTGCCCATATTGACCGGCTTTAAAAATTCTACTCCACCCAACACCCTCGGGTCATCTTCACCGGGTATGTTCAAGC
>JAQUQL010000024.1 GCA_028716145.1 Dehalococcoidales bacterium | reverse complement strand
TTGTCAATTGCGATTGGGACGCCACCAAAGCATATGACGCCACCAAAGATTTGCTCGTAGCTCACCCCGATTTGAAGGGTATTTTTGCCTGCAATGATACCATGGCTTTAGCAGCTGTAGAAGCATTAACGGCTGAAAATGTTACAGACGTTTATGTTTATGGTGTAGACTTTACAGAAGAAGCGAGAGCTTCCATAAAAGAAGGCGGCATGACCGGCACCATGTCTTATTCCAGTGCTAAGTACACATCATCAGCTCTGCAGATGGCAATTATGCTCGATCAGGGCCAGGAAATTTCAGAACCAGTGTATTTACCACTGACTCTGGCAAATGTAGAAAACATTTATGATTTGGATGGCTGGCGATAATCCCGGCTTTTTAGTTGAAAGTGCCCTCCTTAGCCACGGGCTTGTTTCAGTATCTGATGAGGCCATGCTTTGCGCCTGGCCTTTTTCAGAGAAGATCATTGTCTGGGTGGAGGAGGGCGCAATCCAAATTGGCACAATGGAGCAGTTTTTGCACTTCCGTAGCGCCGCATACAGCGTCAACAGGATTGACTGCAATTTCTTGCCTACAGCTGTCAGCCAGGGAGCAACCGGAGCGTTAACTGCTTCCGGCACCATGGCCATTTGTCAAAGAATGGGCATCCGTCTTGCCGTTACATGTGGTATCGGTGGTATTTGTGACATAGAGGCTGAAAAGCTGTGTCCGGATTTACCCGCTTTAGCAAAAATCCTGGTTACTCTGATTTCTGCTGGCCCTAAAGACATGGTTGATGTTCCAGCTACGTTCAAATATCTGGCAGAACATGAGGTAATGGTTTGCTCTGTCAACCAGACGCGCTACACCGGCTATATTTTCAAAAAGACAAATGTACCAGTGCAACAGGTAGAGCTTGAGGATATTGTGCTCAAGCCAAGAGAACATCTTTTGATTGTAAACTCCATTCCTGATGAAAATAAGATAAAAGATTTGGCAATACTCCAGGCGGGAGTTGCCGCCGGTAAAAAAGCTGAAGCAGAAGGTAAGTACTACCACCCGGCAGCAAGCGCTGAATTTGATCGATTAACGGGCGGGCTTTCTTCGAAAATTCAACTGGATGCGATGATCAAGAACGTGGAAATTGCACAAAAGCTGGCTGCACTGATGGAATAGTGGTAGATAATAACAGGCTGATTGGTCAGGAGAGGTTGACGCGGTTGGATTTATTTATTGTCGGACCTTTCCACATGAACATTGCCGGATTTGGCTCATTTTCAAATGCAAATGTGCGAAGGGAGGATTCAATTTTTTTGCACTCGCCAGCGGCGTATTCTTCGTACGCCTGCCACTTTTCTTGCGTACCCAGGCGGTCATAGGCGATCGCGAGCGCTCCATATAGCGCAATTCCAAGGGAATGAGTGGGAGAATGTATGGTTGAGGAGGCTTGCCCGATTGCTCTTGCGGCAGCCTGTGCGGCAGGGTTGTTTTCAGCTTCTCTGGCAGACTTATGGCACTCAAGAATCAGCTTCTTGGCCTCCGGCAGCTTGATGATTCCATTGATCCATTCCTCGGCGGCGGATAAAGCGCGCTTTGGACGTAAATCAAGCGGATAACACTTTTCATATATGGGCAGGAGGTGTTCCCCCGCATAACCGATGCACCATTTCACGAGAGTTTCCTTGCTTTGGGTTTCTATCAGTCTCATCAGAGACTGGATATAAGGAGCGCTGGTGTCACTGAGCATTTTGTGCAGTTTTGGCATAAACTGGATTATAACACCGGGTAAGTTTGATTGCAGCGGTCTCAATAGTGGATTTACACAGCGTCAAAACACCATGCAGTGGTAATGACCTGATGAATAAGAGATAATGCGTTTATGTTTATCGATTGAATGTCAGGGTGGTGGAGCCGGCGGGATTCGAACCCGCTACCTTTTGACTGCCAGTCAAACGTTCTCCCAAGTGAACTACGGCCCCGAGTGATAAAAACCGGATATAACTTTAGCAAAATCAGACCGATATGGCAAACTGCCCGGCTATTCTAAAACTACAGCGGTTCCGTATGCTATCACTTCGGCTGCGTTCTGCATGACCATTGATGTGCCGAATCTCAGCCCGATAACAGCATTGGCGCCTTTTTCAGCTGCGTCAGCTTCCATGCGTTTAAGGGCTTCTTCCCGGGCAGATGCCATCATTTCGGTATACTCGGTGATTTCTCCGCCAACTATCCCTCGAAGGCCGGCAACGATATCCTTGCCCAGGTGGCGGGCGCGGATGGTTGAACCTTTAACCATCCCCACGCTGCGTAAGATTTCCTTTCCGGGTACAAATTCGGTAGTTACTATTACCATCTCGGGTTCTCCTTACCTTTTTCCTGTTTTGCCTTGATTAAACGGTCCCTGATGAGTGCCACCATCAGTATAATAAAACCAGCGCTGATAGAGCCAACGGCGATCCGGATCAAAGCCGGTATCTGAGGATCGGTGAAAAAACCTCTAAACATCCATCCTCCAAGAAGTAAAGCACCAGCCAGTATTAACCCCAGCCCAACTTTCTGCAGCATGGTAAACCCCTTTACTCTTTATTGAAATACCAGGCAGAGCCTTCGGGCTTATCTTCGATGGTAACCCCAAGTTCAGAAAGCCCGTTGCGTAATTCATCAGCCAGTGCGTATTGCTTTTCCTGGCGTAACCTTTTACGCACAGCAACCAAAAGTTCTATAAACGGTTTGGCTTCAGTGGGTTCTGCCTGGCGCTGGGTAAGTGTCAGCCCAAGTACATTGCTGAGTTCTTTTAACAGATCTTGAGAATTTTGTATATCCATGCCGGCATCCTTGCTGGCGTTTATCTGGCGCGTAAGGTCAAAAAGCACCGATACCGCACCGGGTGTATCAAAGTCATCGTCCATAGCCTGGGTGAAAGCCGTTTTAAAAGATTCAAGGTCGATGGTGCAGGGCAGTAAGCCGTTGTTTTCGAGGGCGGCTGCTTTAGCAAGCCGCTCAGCGCCCTTTTGTGAGGCTTCCAGTGCCTGGAGTGAATAGGTCAACGGATTACGGTAATACGAGCTTATCACGAAAAGCCGAATACCATCAGAGGAAAAAGTCTTAAGGGCTTCCTTGATGGTTACCAGGTTGCCAAGCGATTTGCTCATTTTTTCATCACCCAGCTTGAGCAGTCCGTTATGAAGCCAGTAGCGCACGAAAGGTTTTATTCCGGTAGCGCATTCTGACTGGGCGATTTCGTTTTCATGGTGAGGAAAAACCAGATCCTGGCCTCCTCCGTGAATATCCACGCTTTGGCCCAGATATTTCAGCGCCATGGCGCTGCATTCCATATGCCAGCCAGGACGACCTGGCCCCCAGGGGCTTGACCATGATGGCTCCCCCGGTTTGGAGGCTTTCCACATGACAAAATCCATGGGGTGTTCTTTTTCATCGCCAATTTCGATTCGGGCTCCTGCCATCATGTCATCCAGCTTGCGCCCGGAAAGCTTGCCGTAATCCGGCATGGAGGTAACTCTGAAATAAACACTGCCGCTTTTGGCTGCATATGCATGGCCTTTGTCTATCAGGTCTTGTATCATTTCTATCATCTTGGGTATTTCCCGGGTAGCCTGCGGGAACTCATCAGCCGGGCGTATGTTGAGTGCGGCCATATCTTCCGAAAAGCTGGAAAAAAATTTTCCCGCCAGTTCAGATGTTGATGTGTTCTGCCCCAGCGCCCGGTCTATGATCTTATCGTCTATATCGGTCACGTTTTGTATATAGCGTACTCGATAACCTTTGTATTCAAGATACCGGCGTATAACGTCGAAAGTGATGTAACTCATGGCATGGCCTACGTGGGCGTCCATATAGGGGGTAACCCCGCAGACGTACATGCTTACTTCCCCCTCTTTAAGAGGAACAAATTCTTCTTTTTTACGGGTAAGTGTGGAGTATATTTTCATGTAATTATTCTTCGCTCAGGGTTGATATCGCCCAGGCTGCCATACCTTCCTCCCTGCCGACAAATCCGAGCAGGTTGGCAGTGCTGGCTTTTACGCTTACTCTTTCAGCGTCTATTCCAAGTACGCTGGCGAGATTTGAACGCATCTGATCGATGTATTCACGCAGGCGTGGCTGCTCAGCTACGATAGTACAATCGATATTGTTAACCCGAAATCCTTTTGTTTTTATTTTACCAACTACTTCTTCAAGTAGCTTAAGACTGGATATGTTTTTGTAAGCCGGGTCTCCGGGAGGGAAATGCATACCGATATCGCCCATGGCAGCTGCTCCCAGCAGCGAATCTATCACCGAATGGGTTAATGTATCAGCATCACTCCAGCCGATAAGTCCCTTGTCAAATGGTACGTGAACTCCTCCAAGAACCAGTTTACGGTCGGGTGCCAGTCGGTGGCAGTCATAACCAATACCTGTCCTCATTTTACGCCTCCTCGCTTTCTGATTAGGGTCCTGACGAGCTCCAGGTCGCTTGGAGTGGTGACTTTTATATTATCATAAGAACCTTCAGTCAGGCTAACCTTTGCGCCGGAGATTTCCACAACCTGGGCATCGTCAGTAGCCTCGCTGGTGAAGTGCTGGTATGCCATGCGTAATAGTTCGGTACTAAAAGCTTGGGGGGTTTGCACAGCGCGCAAATCTGTTCTTGGCATGGTCCTGCTTACAAAACCGTTAAGTTCGGTCTTTATGGTATCGGTAACTGCAACTGCTGGTATACAGGCTCCGTGTCTTTGTGCTCCTTCCGCAACAGCACGGATTAAATCGAGGCTGACCATAGGCCGGGCTCCATCATGAATCAGTACAATACGTCCAGAGACATGTGCAAGCCCGTGTACTACTGAATCTTGCCGCCTCATTCCGCCATGCACTATCGCTCTCACTTTACAAAAACCCTCTTTGGAAATCATCTTTCTGCCGGGTGTTATATTGGTCTTATTTAATACGACCACTATTTCATCTACAAGAGGGCTATTCTCAAATGCAAGTAATGACCAATAAAGCAGAGGTTTGGAACAGGCCTGACGGAAAAGTTTGTCTGCTCCTCCCATCCGGCAGCTGCTTCCTCCTCCAAGGATCACCGCAGATACGGTATCGTTTCCCAACAACGTTTAACCCTTTCCTTCCCTCAGCCCCAGGCGTATGGCTTCTCGCAGGGTTGATACTGTGATCAGGTGGATATCGGGATTTTTAATATTTTTAGTGCCTTTTTCCGGGACTATACAGCTTTTAAACCCAAGCCTGGCTGCTTCAGCCAGGCGGCGGTCAAGGCGCGGAACTGCTCTGAGTTCTCCGGAAAGACCCACTTCTCCCACTGCGGTTAAATCTGGCAGTACCGGCTGGTCTCGATAGCTGGAAGCGATCGCCAGGGCTATTGCCAGGTCGGCAGCTGGTTCTGAAATACGCAGCCCGCCGGTAGCATTAGCGATCACATCTTCTTTGCCCAGCCTGAGGGAGCAGCGGCGGCCAAGCACGGCAGTAAGCATAAGAAGGCGTCCATAATCTACTCCGTTGGCAACTCTTCTTGGCTGGCCGAAAACTGAGGGGCTGGTAAGAGCCTGCACTTCTACCAGCAGGGGGCGGCTGCCCTCAAGAGTGGGGACAACTGCCGAGCCAACAGTGTCGGCAAGGCGTTCAGACAAGAATATCGCTGAAGGATTGGCAATTTCAGCAAGACCTTCAGAAACCATTTCAAATATCCCGACTTCATTTGTTGAACCAAAGCGGTTTTTTACCGAGCGCAATATACGATAAGCCTGAAAAGGTTCACCTTCGAGGTAGAGAACTGCATCCACCATATGTTCCAGTACCCTTGGCCCTGCGATGGTGCCATCCTTGGTTACGTGCCCGGTGATAAAAACCGGGCAATTGCTGACTTTTGCCCAGGCCATCAGTTTTTGGGTGGAGAGCCGGAGCTGGTTAAGGCTGCCGGGCAAGGTTTCTGCTTCCGGGGTGTATACGGATTGGATGGAATCAACAACCAGAAGAGCGGGTTTGAGCATATCTGCCTGGCCCAGGATAAGGTCCAGATTGGTTTCAGCGGCAAGAAACATTTCCTCACCCTTGATGCCAAGACGGTGTGCTCTGAGTTTGACCTGCCGCGGAGTTTCTTCTCCGCTGATGTAAACCACCCGGCCTTTGGTCTGGCAAACGTTGGATGCCGCCTGGAGCAGAAGTGTAGATTTACCGATTCCTGGCTCACCGCCGATAAGCACCAGCGAGCCGGGAACTATTCCTCCTCCCAGAACACGATCAAGTTCCGTAATTGAAGTTTTGAAACGTTCCTCCTCGCCTGTTTTTATGGAAGGCAGTGCAAGCGGGGAAGGTATTTGAGAGGGGAGAATGCTGGTAGGGCGGGTCTTTTCCTGGGGTTTTTCCAGGAAGCTGTTCCAAGCCTCGCAGCCGGGGCACCTTCCCAGCCAATTCGGGCTGTGGCGTCCGCATTCCTGGCATATGAATACACTTTTAGTTTTCACCATGAAATGACTTTATCGTAAAAACGCCCTTAAAGCAAGTAATCATGATGTTAAGAGCGGATAATAATGTTTTCTGTGCAGATAAACGGGGGCAAAGACCGGCATTATCTCTGTGTGCAGGTGACAAGGGTTGTAAATGAAGTTTGAGGTGTCTATAATAGAGCCTTGTGACTTCAACAGCTATGGAATTTAATCGCATACTTGTACCTGTCGCCGGTACAAAAGCAGATGAAGCAGCTATGGAACTGGCCTGCTGCCTCAGTCGTGGAAAGAAACAGGCAGAGATATTTGCAGTGCATGTTATACCTGTGGACCGCTCTCTTCCTATCGATGCAGAAATAGGCAACGCTATCGACAAGGCTGAAGACTTGCTCGAACAGGTTACCAGCGAGGCTGAACACCAGGGTTATGACGTTGACTCCGATATTCTCCAGGCGCGAGAAGTCGGCCCTGCGGTTATAGAAGAGGCTGTTTCCAAGAAAGCTGATCTCATATTGATCGGTGTATTTTATAAAAAACAGTATGGGCAGTTCTGCCTTGGCGACGTTGTTCCATATGTTTTAAAGAACGCTCCTTGCCCGGTTTTGGTATACCATCACCCCCAGGAGGACCAGCCAAAGGCATGAAAGCAGTGATAATGGGTTGCAGCCGGGTTGGCGCACGGTTGGCAGAGATTCTTTCCGAAGATGGTTGCCAGGTGACGGTACTGGATACAGACGCTACCAGCTTTAAAAGGCTGAGCCAGAAATTCCAGGGAACTGCTCTTCTTGGTAACGGGCTTGATGAAACTGCCCTGGTAAAAGCCGGGATAGATTCGGCAGATGCTTTTATCGCTGTAACCCAGGGGGATAACCGCAACATCATGGCCAGCCAGATCGCGCGACACATATTCAAGGTACCGAGAGTAGTGTGCCGCATTTATGATCCACTCAGAAGGGATCTTTACAGCGATCTGGGGCTCGAAACTATAAGTTCAACAACTGTTGTTGCCCAGATGGTGAAGGAAAACCTGCTTGGCTAGGTGGTTTAATTGTACGTCATAATAGTTGGTGGAGGGCGCCTCGGTTTCAGGTTGGCACAATGGCTGCTTAGTGAATCTCATGAGGTGCTGGTTATCGATAAGCGCCAGGAGCTGGTTGATCGAATCGTTGCCGAAATGGGGAGTGTAGCCATTGTAGGTGATGGCTGCGAAGGCAAAACCCTGGAAAGTGCTGGAGCGCGTCGGGCAGACATATTCATTTCTCTTACCAGTGAAGATGAAGACAACCTGGTTGCCTGCCAGATAGCCCGCCATTATTTTAAAATCCCACGCACTATCGCCAGGGTTATGGACGAAAGAAGCGAACCTCTGTTTCAAATCCTGGGGATAGATATTATCAATAGTACTAATATTATTCTTGAATATATTAAACACGAACTTCCCTCGCCACCGGTTATGCACCTCCTTAAAGAGCAGGATATGGGGATGGAAGTTGTTGATGTTACCATTCCTTCTTCATCAGCTGTAATCGGAAAAGCGGTGAGTGAAATCAGCTTGCCGGAAGGTGCGATGGTGGCTCTGATAATCCGCCGTGATTCAACCCCGGTACTGCCGCAGGATGGCGTCCTCATTGAAGAAGGGGACCAGGTTATCGCAGCGATCTCCCCGGAGAATGAACCCCTGTTGCGTTCAGCGCTAACCGGTAAATAGCTAGCCCTTGACTTTGGTTTTACTGATAATATAGCCTTTATACTATCTGCGTTTCGGCGTGATTAATTCGGTTCCCCCGGAGTCTGTCAATGAAAAAATCCATCTCAATTTTACTTTCAATTTCTGTTTTTGCGTGTATTTTATCTGCCGGGTGCTCCAGAACAGAGCTGATAGAAATCAGCTTTGATGCCAAACCCAAGCCATCTCTTATGGGCCAGGTTTTTATTGATGGGGAGGTAAGAGTTGTCGGTATTTATCCCTTGAAGGAGGATGATACCCTCCAATCCCTGCTCGAATCGGCTGGCGGGCTGAAGAAAGAAGAGGACCGCATTTTCTGCTGGGTCTATTTTAGCTCCGAATGGCTGTTTGAAGACGAACAAAAGGTAGATCTGAACCGGGCAAACGAATGGCTGCTGCAGGCTTTACCCGGGATCGGTGAGGGCACAGCCAAAAACATCGTTTCTTACCGTAAAGACCATGGGCCTTTTCGCCATGTGAAAGAGCTTATGAATGTGGATGGAATAGGAGAAGCAACTTTCGATCGCCTTGCTGACAAGATAACTGTTTTAGATATGCGAGGGCCAGCTGGTTGAAGCTGTTGTGGTTATGCTGCCTGTTTCTGGCTGGTATAATCACAGGCAGCAGGCTGGATGTTTCCTGGTGGGTATTACTTATTGCCCTGTTGCCGTTGCCGTTGATACTTTATTCCCGGATCGGGAGAAAAGCCCTTTGGGGGTGTGCCGGTCTGCTCTTGCTGGCAGTCGGCATGGTTTTACCGCCTTCTGCCTCAGCTCAAGCGGACCCGGAGTTTATTGCCTGGCATAACGAATCCGGAGAAGTGACCGTTCGAGCCACTATCGAACAAGAAGTAGGATTCCGTGATTCCTCCCAGCATCTTTACCTGTCCTGCCAGAAGGTGGGAAATGGTGGGGAGGTCTATGATACAAGGGGCAAGCTGCTGGTTTATGCTTCACGTTACCCTGAGTATGCCTATGGGGATGAGCTGCTACTGACAGGCATGCTGGAAAATCCCCCGGTTTTTACCAGTCAAACCAGTGGTGAGGTGGAATTTGATTACGCAGCTTACCTGGCCAACCAGGATATATTTTCGGTGATGTATTATCCGGAAATGAAAGTAGTTTCTGGCGGCAACGGCAACCCTCTGCTTGCTGGTATATATGGTTTAAAACAGAAACTGGCGCTTAATCTCGAGCGCGTTCTGCCGGAGCCTGATTCTTCTCTTGCCTGCGGTATCCTCTTGGGCCAAAGGCACAAAATCCCTCAACATGTGCAGGATAATTTCAGCTACACCGGAGTGTTTCACCTGCTGGCTATATCCGGACTTCATCTGGGAATCATCGCTGCCATGGCATTGAGCACAGGGCGCACGGTTTTCGGGCGGCGTGGTTATGTGTATATATTTTTAGCGCTGGGGGTTATTTGGTTGTATGCAGTTATAGCCGGGTTTGGAGCCCCGGTTGCAAGGGCTGCGATTATGGCAAGCATGTTTCTCTTTGCCGAGCTTCTTGGAAGGCAGAAAAATATGTTGCCGGCGCTCGCGCTTTCAGCAGCAATAATGGTAGCCATAGACCCCAGGATAATAGCTACGGCTTCCTTTCAGATGAGTTTTTCGGCGATGGCCGGGATTATTCTGCTCTACCCCGCTTGTAAAGCAATGGGAGCAAAGCTTGTGACGAAATTATTTGGACAGAAAGGCAGGATTCGCGCAATTTTAGGGGCTATTACAGATGGCCTTGCGGTTGGTCTGGCAGCTACAATTTTTGTGCTGCCGCTTACCCTTCATTACTTCGGTATTTTTACCCCGATGGGGCCGCTGGTTACTCTGGTTATGATGGTGGCTTTAATACCCCTTATCATAACCTCCGGTCTTGCAGGGGCACTTGGTTTTTTCTGGCCGGCCGGAGCGATGCTGGCAGGGTGGTTCTGCCACCTGTTCACCGGTTACATGCTGCGTGTTACTGAGTGGTTTTCAAGTTCAGTTAAGATATATAGCGAGAATGTGAGCTTGCACCAGTACTGGGCAGTGGCCTTCTATATTGCCGTACTGGCTGTTTACTGGGGTATGAAAGTCTGGAAACGCAGGAAAAAACGGGAGGAAGGTCGTAGCCCCGTAAGCGGTTTAACGTCTCAATCGGGCTGTATTTCTGCATCGACCGTTACCCGGTTGTTGCTTGTCGCGGTTTGTGTTTTAGTAATAATTGTACCTTCGGGATGCCGGCAAGATGAAAGGCTGTCAATAAGCTTTCTGGATGTAGGCCAGGGGGACGCCATTCTGATTTCACAGGGCAACACCCATGTACTTATCGATGGTGGTCCAAGCCCTCAGGTATTAATGGAGTGTCTGGCTGAGAAGATTTCCTTTTTTGACCGTAATATCGATCTGGTAATACTCACCCATCCTCACGCCGATCACATCAACGGATTGCTGGAGGTGTTGCGGCGCTACGATGTCAGGCAAGTCATTCATCCTGGTACTGGTGACCGACTGAATGGGTACGAGAGCCAGGCTTATCGGCGGTGGCTGGAAGTGATTGAAAACCGCCAGATCCCTGTTACAGAGGCGCGGGCTGGAATGTCCTTCACGCTGGGAGAAGCGGTTTTTAAAGTTTTAAATCCCGGGCATGAATTACATCGGAATACGGTATCTGATATCGATAACAACAGTATTGTTATCGAACTTGAAGCTGGAGATTTCAATTTTCTGCTCACCGGTGACCTTATGTGGCAGGGGGAACTGGAGATGGTTATGGAGCGCAGGCTAAACCAGGTGGATATTCTCAAAGTTGCCCATCATGGCTCAAGCACTTCATCCAGCCGGGAGTTTCTTTCAGTTGCCAGGCCGGATATGGGTATTATATGTGTAGGAGAAAATAATTTTGGGCATCCGGATAACAAGGTTATTGAAAGAATCTCAACTTACAGTGGGGAAAAGGCGGTACTGAGAACCGATGAACATGGAGGGATAACCTTCCTGACCGACGGTGATTTGCTTTGGCTGGAAGCAGGCACCAGTTAGCTAAAGCCTTGTAAGTAGCCAGATTAATTCTATTTTCCGGTATTGAAGGTGGAAAACTCAGCCACAGCTTTTCTTTTTTGAGGGCCGGCAGAGAAATCATCAGCCGGGTATCCCATAGCCAGCAGTATCTCAACCTTTCTGCTGCCGGTAATATCAAGAACCTCTTTTGCCTTTGTTTCGTCAAACCATCCTATCCAGCAGGTGCCAAGCCCCAGCTCGGTGGCCTTTAATACGAAATGCTCAACCGCTATCCCTATGTCTATCAGGTGAAAATCGGTTTTTCTGATAGCGCCGCCTGCCCGGGGAAGCCATTGGGGGTCAGAAATTACTGCCACCAGAACCGGCGCCCTGGCAGCAAACATAGTACCGCGATAGATTCCGCTGAATGCTCCTCTGGAAAATTTTTCCTTCAAAGTTTCATCGTCGATTATTACAAAATGCCACGGTTGTGCATTACAGGCGGAAGGCGCCAGCCGAGAGGCTTCCAGGCAGAGCATTATCTTGTCCCGTTCAACCGGTTGCGGGGAGTATTTGCGTACGCTTCTCCTGCTTTTTAACAGTTTGTCTAATTCCATTTTTTATCTCTCCTTGCTGTCCAGCATTATTGTAACCGGGCCTTCGTTTACAATATGCACCCGCATCATCGCCTGAAAGCGACCGGTCTGGGTTTTAAGGCCGCTGGCGCGGCATTTATCGGTGAACAGCTCGAATAATTTTTCAGCCTCCCGGGGCGGTGCCGCCCGGGTAAAGCTTGGGCGCCGGCCTTTACGGCTGTCAGCCATCAGGGTGAACTGGCTGACAAGCAGCAGTTCCCCGCGGATATCTTTTACTGAAAAGTTGAATTTATCGCTGTCATCGGCAAAGATACGCAGATTGAGTATTTTGTTTGCAATGTAATCGATATCTTCTTCGCAGTCACCGTCGGCTATTCCTGCAAGCACACATAAACCATGTCCGATACTGCCAGTGGTTTCACCTTCAATGATTACACTGGCCGAACTTACCCTTTGGATCAGAGCCTTCAATGTGCTTTCTCCAGTTTGAAAACCACCGGATTGTCAGGGTCGGGGCAACACACTATTGCAGTCCCCGGCTTTTTTTCCCATGGGAAACTGCCTCCAAAAGCCAGCGCCTGGGCGAAAGGGAAAAGGGTATAGTGTGCCCATGCGCACATTCCAGCTGGTGTTGACTGACCGATGATGAATTCATCGCCTTCTTTATGCCCGGCTTCGCAGCAGCCTTTTTGAGAGATTATTGTTGCCTTGATATCCATTCTTCTTTTGCCTCCTTAAAATGATCCGGCATCAGAAACATCCTAGCGGCAGAAAGGACAAACCGGATACTGGCAATGTTCGCAGTTCAGGCACAGGCCGCCATATCCGTACTCAACAGCCTCTTCGGTGGTGATTATTTCTCCGGCAATCAACCGGGGCAAAACCACGTCGATGGCTGTTGTGTGGAACAATCCACCGGCAGGCGCTCCCAGTATCGGAGTTTCACCCAGTATAGCCAGCAGTCCCATGGCCCCCGGCATTATCGGCAGACCATATTTTATGATGCTGGCACCGGAGCGCTTTATGCCTTCCAGAGTGACATCATCCGGATCCACCGCAAGGCCTCCGCAGGTAGCAATAAGTTCAGCCCCCTGGTTTTTCATCTCTATAATGGCCTGTGCGATCTTTTCCTCGTCATCAGGAACGATCACAGACGCAAAAATATCTGCTCCCATCTCCAGAAGCTTGGAGCGCATTATATCGGCAAACCTGTCCTGTATCAGTCCGTTATATACCTCATTGCCGGTAACTACTACCCCAACTTTTTTAACCAGATACGGTTTAACGTAGACTGCTTTACCTTTCGAAGCGGCAAGGTGCTCTACCTGTTTTATTTTTTCTTCCTCGATGTAGAGAGGTGTAACCTTTGTGCCGGCTACTATGCTCCCTGCTTTAACCGGAGTGTTGTTATGCAGTGTAGCTACGGTGATACTATCTATACTGTTGATTGAGGCAATCAACCCTCGGTTAACTTTTACCAGGCCATCGATGGTAGATTTGATGTTCAGGCGTCCTTCTTTTACGATCGCCGGTTTGGTGTTTTGTCCGGATATTGCGGCTGCCAGCCTGACGGCGGCCTCTTCTTCGTGAACGGTCTTTTCGTTGGCACCGTCATCAACGTAGATATGCTCCTTTCCCATGCTCAGGAGTTCATCAATATCGGTTTCGGCTATGACATGGCCGCGCTTGAAACGGGCTCCCTTGTATTCCCCTGGGATTATCTTGGTCATGTCGTGGGCGATCACCATGCCGACTGCGTCCCTTGTTCTGACTTTTTTAAGCACTGTTATAGCCT
>JAQUQL010000023.1:1924-14455 GCA_028716145.1 Dehalococcoidales bacterium | reverse complement strand
GCTATGACATGGCCGCGCTTGAAACGGGCTCCCTTGTATTCCCCTGGGATTATCTTGGTCATGTCGTGGGCGATCACCATGCCGACTGCGTCCCTTGTTCTGACTTTTTTAAGCACTGTTATAGCCTCCTCTGGCAAATTCTGATTTTATTTTTTCATAATCATGAGGGGTATTTATGTTGGTTATTACTCCAGGATCATTCACTTCAAGCCGCAGGATGTCATCCGGGTGACGCACCAGCAGCTCTCTTCCGCCGACATCTCCTTCGAAGGCCAGCAGTTCTGGCAGATATGAACGCCGGATAACGATCGGGTTTCCCTGTTTGCCATGGTGAACCGGTATCACTATTCCCTTTTGAGACCTTTTGGCATGTTCTATAATCAGGTTGTAAGTCTCAGTCCTGGTTAGTGGCTGGTCTGCCAGGGCTACCATTATCAAACCGGAGCCCGGGTCAAGCCTTTCAAGCCCTTTGTGGAGTGAAGTTGACATGCCGTGTCTGTAATCCGGGTTGTGCACAACGGTGGTGTTTGCACGGCTGGCAATGGCACCGGTTGCTTCTGCCGAGGCACCTGTCACAACTATTATCTGGTTCACAGAAGAGGCCGTTATATTATCCAGGGTGATGCCCATAATAGTGCTTGAGCCCAGCGGCAGCAGTTGTTTCGGCTTCCCCATGCGGCGCGCCATTCCCGCCGCCAGCAGGATAACAGAAGCCTTGCTTGAATCACGTTTATAAGACATGGTTTTGCTGGTTTAGTATTACATTTAGCTTGTTTTACGTCAAACATAACTTCTTGCGATATCGAGATTTTATACCTATACTTAAAACATGCCAGGGGAAACTATACTCCTAGTTGAAGATGATGAGTCACTGGCCGGGGTCATCAGGTATAACCTGGTCAAAAACGGTTATCAGGTTATAACAGAGGCTGATGGCTATTCGGCTGTTGAGACCGTTCGCTCTGCCAGGCCGGACCTGGTGTTGCTGGATGTTATGCTTCCGGTCATGAACGGGTTTGAAGTTTGCCGGATCCTGTCAAAAGAAAGCAGAGTCCCCATAATTATGCTTACTGCCCGCGGGGAAGAAGCTGACAAGGTGCTTGGCCTTGAAAATGGTGCAGATGACTATATAACCAAGCCATTTGGTATGCCTGAGTTGTTATCCCGTATCAAGGCGGTGCTCAGAAGGCGTCACCCGCCGCCGGATTCTGCCGCGGCTCCGATAAAACCGGATTCAAACATGGTTGGAATGTCAGGAATTTTAATTGACGTGTCCCGCCATACAGTCACCCTGGATGGCAAACCGCTGGAACTCAGACCCAAGGAATTTGAACTTTTACTGCTGTTTGTCAGCAATCCCGGAAGGGTTTTTGACCGTGACTCCCTGCTCGATAAAATCTGGGGGTATGAATATTCCGGCAACACCCGCACTGTTGATGTACATGTACGCTGGCTGCGCGAAAAGCTGGAAAAAGATCCTGCATACCCTGAAAAAATAATTACCGTACGCGGTTTCGGCTACAAATTTGAGGCGGGCACGGTTGGTTAAAGGTATACGCAAAGGCCTTGTTGCTATCTCGGTTCTGGTCGGGGTGCTCAATACCCTGTTCTTTGCCATATACGTTGTATTCGTATTCGAGCCGGAATTTTCACCTGGAGTTATCGCTTTTCACCTTTTTTTAACTATGGCAGCCTGCATAGCCTTTTCAGTAATGGCCGTGCTGCTTTTTTCACGGTTTTTTGTTCGCCAGCTTCAAAATATCACCGTTTTTATCAACAGCCTTGTCCCGGGCAAACCATTTGAAAAATTAAAACATTACCGCGATGACGAAATCGGGGAACTGGCCTTTTCATCGGGAAAGATGGCAGAAAGGTTTAATGAAAGCGTTTGCCAGCTTTCCAGTGAAAAAGGCAAGCTGGAACTGATACTTTCCCGAATGGGGGATGGGATTTTCGTCCTTGATGGTGAAGGGATCGTACGTTCGGTTAACCCAAGCGCTGAAACCATTTTCGGGTTTAGCGCCAGAACAGCTACTGGTATGAGTTTTATAGAAATTGTGCGGGATTATGAGCTGGATAAGCCGGTGCGCAGATGCCTGAAAACCAAAAAACCGCAGCAGGAGTATCTTGATCTTGGCCGGGATGGTCTGTACCTTGGAATGGTAGTTACACCCCTGGCTACTGAACCAGGATGTCTTGTGCTGATTCAGGATCTGAGCCGGTTAAGAAAACTTCAGCTGATCAGGAAGGATTTTATAGCCAATGTTTCCCACGAACTACGTACTCCGGTTTCCTCCATCAAGCTTTTATCAGAGACCTTGAGGGATGGCGCCTCAGACGATCCTGCGGTTTCAGGCAGGTTTTTAAACCAGCTGGTTGAGGACGCCGGCAAACTGGATGAAATCGTTCAGGGAATGACAACTCTTGCCAGAATAGAAAGCGGAGAGGCGCGTCTTGTAAAAAAACCTGTAGATATCGGTGCTGTTGCTAAAAACGCTGTCAGCCGTTTGCAGGGTTTGGCGGATGATAAAAAGATTGTTCTTAAAACACTAATTCCGCCAGAGCAGATGATGGTTATGGCTGATCCGGCTCAGCTGGAACAGGTTTTTTATAATATAATCCACAACGGGCTTAAATTTACCTCTTCCGGGGGCGAGGTGGTGACCAGGATTTACTGTGACCATCACCAGTTGCTTGCAAGTATTAGTGATACCGGCATCGGGATTGAGCCCGCAGACCTTGAGCGGATTTTTGAACGTTTCTACAAGGCTGACAAAGCCCATTCCGGCCAGGGCAGCGGGCTTGGCCTGGCGATATCCAGACATATCATAGAAGCTCATGGCGGGCGCATATGGGCTGAGCCAACACCTGAAGGTCATGGCTCCCGTATATCTTTTTCCCTCCCGGTATAAGCCGCATACAAAAAAATTTTAACCTCATTTTAACTTTCCCTTAAACCCTTTTTAACAATATGCTGTTAACATTGATTATGAAACATAAAGTTAATGAAGAGTTCCAGGAGGTTGCAAGTTGGAAAAAATTACCATAGCTCTTATAGCCCACGATACAAAGAAACAGGAGATGGTGGAATTTGCCAGTAAGCATGCCGTTGTATTGAGCCGGTTTGACCTGGTTGCAACCCGTTCAACCGGCGAGATGATAATTGCCGGGACGGGTTTGGATGTAAAGCTTCTCTTGAGTGGGCCGCAGGGAGGGGATCAGCAGGTTGGGGCAATGGTTGCCAGTGAAAAATGCAAGGCGGTTATCTTTTTAAGAGACCCGCTGACTGCCCAGCCCCACGAACCGGATATAACTGCTTTGCTCAGAGTGTGTGATGTGCATAACGTGCCGCTGGCAACCAACCGGGTAACTGCTGAGGCAGTTATAAATTACATATCCATGGGTAAAAATGCTTGAATACAATACCTGTCCGTTGTCTGGGTGGGTTTTACATAAGATAATAACAGGAGAAAAAACAGTAACAAATGAAGAAAAATAGAATAATAATACTGCCTCTTCTTGCCAGCATGATGGTTTTTTCCGTCGCCGGGTGCAGCAGCCAGGATTCTAACGGAAATGGCCTGAGCGGGTTTATAGACATCACCGGCTCAAATACGGTAACTCCCATCTCTACCCTGTATGCAGAGGATTTCATGGATGCCAATCCGCAGGTGAACGTAGCAGTTTCCGGGCCTGGATCCGGAGCCGGTATAGCGGCGCTAATAAACGGCACGACCGACATCTGCCAGTCATCGAGGCCTATCAAGCAGTCTGAAATAGAACAGGCCTCATCCAAAGGTATCGATGTATATGAAACCAGGATTGCCACCGATGCTATTGCGGTGATCGTAAACCCGTCAAACCCTGTAGATGAGCTGACAATAGAACAGCTTTCCGGTATATACACCGGAGCCATCACCAACTGGAAAGAATTGGGCGGTAATGACGCTTCCATAGTGGTCCTTGCCCGCGATACCAACTCCGGTACCCATGTTTACTTCAAGGAAGCGATAGTGCAAATGGATGGCCTCCCGGGGGAAGATACCAGCCTTGAATATGGTGGGTCGGTGCAACTGTTACCTTCCACTTCTACAGGGGTAACCCAGGTAGCTCAAAACCAGAATGCGATCTTCTACATAGGGCTGGGTTATATGGAGGACACGGTAAAAGCCCTGGGCATAATGAAAACCAGTGGTGTCTCTCCGGTTCTCCCCAGCCTGGCCACGGCGCTTGATGATACCTATCCGATTTCACGCGGCCTTTTCTATTACACCGATGGTGAACCTGAAGGCCTGCTCAAGGCCTTTGTTGACTTTGCTCTTTCGCAGGAAGGGCAGGAACTGGTTGAGTCGGCCGGATTTGTACCGGTGGTAAAATAGCCAAACCATTTACCGCGGGGGGGCATTTGTTGCCCCCCCGCGGTAAATGGCAAATTCAGATCGTAAATGTATCATATAGCCAAACAGGGATCGTAATAGATAATGATTAATATGTTTCCTTCGCTTAAAAAAGGCATTGGTAAAACCGCCAGTCTCACGTCTCCCCGACCAAGATGGGGCGAGCGTATTATTGAAAAACTGATACTTTTCAACGGAATACTGGCTATAGCGGTTCTACTGGGAGTATTTTTTATTTTACTCAGGCAGGGGATTCCGGCTTTGATAGAGACTCCTTTTTACTCATTCCTGTTTGGTACTCACTGGTATCCGGTATCAGATCCACCCACCTTTGGTATACTTCCCTTTTTTGTGGCTACCATGTGGGTTACGGTAATATCAACGGTTCTGGCAGTACCGATCGGAGTTGGGGCTGCCATCTTTTTGGCCGAAGTCGCTCCCAGGAAAGTTGCCGATGCGGTCAAGCCGGTTGTGGAGCTTCTTTCCGGCTTTCCTTCGGTGGTAATGGGTTTTATCGGGTTGGTTCTTCTTTCCCCATGGGTGCAAAACACCCTGGGTCTAAGTTCCGGTCTGTGCGGGGTTACCGCCGGCATAATGCTGGCAATGATGAGCCTTCCCATAATCGTAAGCGTCAGCGAAGACGCTTTACGGGCGGTGCCGGATGAGTTCCGGCAGGCTGCTTACGGGCTTGGTTCAACTCGCTGGGAAGTGATATGGCATGTATGCGTACCTTCTGCGCTTTCGGGTATATCAGCCGCTATCATGCTTGGTATAGGCCGGGCGATAGGCGAAACCATGACTGTGCTTATGGTAGCAGGCGGAGCGCTGGCATTGCCGGGGCTGCCCACCGATCCTATGATGCCCATGACTGCCGCAATCGCCTCCGGGATTGGCAATGCGGTACAGGGAGGCCCTCAATACCACGCATTGTTTGCCATCGGCCTCATCCTGTTTATCCTGACACTTTTTGTTAATCTGATTGCTGCGCGCATCCTGGACAGACAGAGGCGCAAATTTGCGGCTGGATAAATATGAAAGCATCTAACGCTAAAAGAAGATATCTAACCCAGCGGGTAGCCATATCTGTTTTGGCTGTTTCGTTGGCACTGGTAGTGATACCGGTAATAGGTATAATCATTTATATGATAGCTAACGGCTACAGTTCGCTGAGCTGGGAGTTTTTAACGGCCTCGCCTTCCCAGGCGGGGAAAGCCGGAGGAATTTTACCGGCTATACTGGGAACGGTTTACCTTATGCTGGGAACCATCCTGTTTGCCTTGCCGATCGGGGTAATGGCCGGCATATATTTGAGCGAATATACCCGGGCGAACTGGCTGACCCGGCTGATAAATATGGCAATCGTTAATCTGGCAGGTGTTCCCAGCATAGTCTTCGGTTTGTTTGGGCTGGCAGTTTTTGTGCTTGGTCTCAACCTCGGTATGTCCCTGCTGGCTGCCAGCTTGACTCTGGCCGCCCAGGCGCTGGCCATGACCATCACCACTTCCAGAGAGGCCATTATGGCTGTCCCCAAGGAGTATCGTGAGGGGTCTCTGGCTATAGGGGTATCGCGTTGGCAGACTATCCGCCATGTAGTACTTCCTCAAGCTGCTCCCGGGATTCTGACTGGCGCTATCCTTGCCATGAGCCGGGCCGCCGGGGAAACGGCCCCCATAATAGTGGTGGGGGCAGCTTTTCTGGTTGGGGGCCTGCCAGGCTCTCCGTTCGATCGCTTCATGGCTTTGCCCTACCACCTGTACACGGTTTCTGCTCATATCCCGGGTATGCCCTCAGAGATAAAATGGGGCGTTGCCCTGGTGCTTATCGCAATGGTTCTTTTGTTTAATATTTTGGCTGGTATAGTACGTATAAAGACTCGCAAGAGGTAGAACTTATGACAATAGGTAATCTGGTTACTCTTAAAACTGATCCGGCAAACACCCGTGCGGCAGAGGATGGTCACTGTCTTCGCTTGCAGCAGGTCAATCTGTATTATGGCGATTTCCACGCAGTAAAAGATGTTTCTCTTGATATTGGCGCCCGCTCCATCACCGCTATCATCGGCCCTTCAGGTTGTGGAAAATCATCCATGCTGAGGCTTTTTAACCGCATGAATGACCTTATTCCGTCGGCGCGGGTTGAGGGGCTGGTGGAATTTGATGGTGTGGATATCTACCAGAGCGGGATCGATGTGGTAGAACTGCGCAAGAGGGTCGGCATGGTTTTTCAGAAACCCAACCCCTTCCCGATGTCAATATACGACAACGTTGCATTTGGGCCCCGGCGGCATGGTATCCGCAACAAGCGCATACTTGATGAAATAGTTGAAAAAAGCCTGATCCAGGCTGCTATATGGGACGAAGTTAAGGATAAGCTTGGCCAGTCCGGTCTTTCCATCTCCGGCGGTCAGCAGCAGCGCCTGTGCATTGCCAGGGTTCTGGCAGTGGAGCCGGAAGTGATTCTTATGGATGAGCCATGTTCGGCCCTGGACCCGATCGCTACCCTGAAAATTGAAGACTTGATGAGGATTCTTTCCACAAACTATACTATCGTGATTGTTACTCATAACATGCAGCAGGCGGCAAGGGTATCTGATATGACTGCCTTTCTGATGGTGGGTGAAGATCGAGCCGGTATGCTGGTTGAATACGCCCATACCAATGAAATCTTTACCAATCCCAAAAATAAAAAAACAGAAGATTACATAACCGGGCGTTTCGGTTAACAAGGAGGGGAAAATGCGGAAGAATTACGAACGTGCCCTGAAAGCCCTGCAGGATGAAGTACTGGTGATGGCCAGCATGGTGGAAAAATCTATCAAGCGCTCGATTGAAGCTCTCAAGAACCGGGACCTTGAACTGGCTCGCCAGATAATTGCTGATGATGAAGCCATCAATAACAAGCGGTTCGATATAGAAGAACAATGTGTAGAATTGATCGCGACCCAGCAACCTATGGCAGTAGACCTGCGTATCATAATTGCGATTCTTAACATGCTGGTTGACCTGGAGCGGATCGGTGATCATTCCGAGGGGATCGCCAAGATTGCAATCATGGTCGGCGATGAACCGCCGATAAAGCCTCTCATAGATCTTCCTCGTATGGCCGAAAAATCCTGCCAGATGCTGAGTGAAGCTATGGATGCTTTCATCAACCGTGATGTGGTGCTGGCGAAAAAAATCTGTGATGACGACGAAGAAGTCGATGCTCTGTATGAACAGGTGTTCAGGGAGCTTCTGATTATAATGGCGGAAAACCCCAAGACGATAAAAAGGGCCACCAGGCTTATCTGGGTTGCTCATAATCTTGAGCGCAGTGCGGATCGGATCACAAATATATGTGAACGGGTTGTATTTATCGCCACCGGTCACATGGAAGATATCGGCGCCTCCAAGTACTAAAATCGTATCACTTTTACCATTTTATAACGGCAACTGTTTGCCTTTGACGCTGCCTTGCGCACTGTGATATTATAAAAATACGGTAAACAGTTGCCGTATTTTTATGTTTTATTTGGGTGATAAATGATAGCAGTAATCGATTATGGAGCCGGTAACATCAAAAGTGTTCTTAATGCTGTCTGGCATCTTGGGTTTCATCCAGTTCTCACCAGCAGTCCTGGAGAAGTTTTAAAGGCAGATAAAGTAATTTTCCCCGGGGTTGGAGCAGCAGAAAGCACCATGGCAAGCCTCAAGACGCTGGAGCTGGATAAGGCGATACGTGAATACGCGTCATCCGGGAAGCCGTTTTTAGGGATCTGTATTGGGATGCAGGTACTTTTTGATTACGCTGAGGAGGGAGGAGGCTGTGAATGCCTGGGTATTATTCCGGGCAGGGTAAAAAAGCTTCCTTCCGGTCAAAAAATTCCGCACATGGGCTGGAATCAGGTTCATCAGGTAAAGCCCCATCAGATATTTTCAGGTATAGAAGATAGTGAAAACTTTTATTTTGTTCACAGCTATTATGTGCAGCCGGATGATGAGCAGCACGTAATAGCAAGGACACTTTATGGTCTGGATTTCTGCTGCGCGATCGCCCGGGAAGAACTGGTAGCCACCCAGTTCCACCCTGAGAAAAGCGGCAAAAACGGCTTGAAGGTGTATGAAAACTTCTTGTCCGGTTGCAGCGGGGAGGAAGGTTAAAAATGCCTGAAAATTATAAAGAACCAATCAGGGCGATTGCCTTGTTTTATTGTGTTAACGCAGTGGACAGGCAGGTTGTAAAAAAGTTGGAAGGAAACTGCCAGCTTGATCTGCGCCTGGTCAAAATGCCATGTTCAAGCATGGTAAAAGAGGTATTTCTGTTAAGGGCGCTGGAAGCTGGAGCAGAAGCTGTATTGGTGCTTGTCTGCCCGAAAGGGCATTGCCAGTTTGCAGATGGCAACATCCGCGCCTCAAAAAGGGTTGAAAGGACGGGGAAGCTGCTTGGTGAGGCTGGTCTGGGTGGAGGCAGGGTTTCAATCAATGACGCAAAATTGGAGACTGAAGAAGAAATCTTGCTGGCTCTGCGCCAGGCGTTGTCACAAGCTGATGCAAGTGGCATTGCTGCGGGCAGCAAGATTTCGAATAAGGAATATATTCCAAGTAGCGCAGATGGAGTAGAAAAATGATAGTAGCAGAGCAAAAACCCCTCCCGGAAATAATAGAGATGGTTTCGCCGTTTAAAAAACTGCTTATCCTTGGTTGCGGAACCTGTGTAAAGACATGTTTTGCCGGTGGAGAAGAAGAAGTAGCTGTGCTTGCTTCGATTTTAAGGCTTGATGCCCGTCACAAGGGCAAGGATATCCAGATTACCGAATTGACTATCGAACGCCAGTGCGAAAATGAATTCATTCAGGAAGCATCTGAAGCGGTCAGTGCAAATGATGCTGTGCTTTCACTTGCCTGTGGTGCTGGTGTGCAGGATATAGCCCGGCGTTTTAAAAATACTCCGGTTTTACCTGGCTTAAATACCACATTCGTTGGTGTTATGGAGAGTCGGGGTTTGTTTACTGAGGAATGCCTTTGCTGTGGAGATTGCAGGCTGGGTATGACCGGTGGTGTATGTGTTTTAGCCCGGTGCGCAAAAAAACTCTCCAACGGCCCGTGTGGGGGCTCCAGAAACGGCAAATGCGAGGTCAACCCGGAGATTGACTGTGCCTGGCAACTGGTTATCGACCGTATGACTTGCCTTGGTACTCTGGACAGCCTGCGCCAGTACTGCCCTCCAAGGGACTGGCGTTCGTCCAATTCAGCGGGGCCGAGAAAACTTCTCAGAGAGGACATGGTTATATGAGCGGGGAATATGTAAGCAAACTTGAAAAAAAACTCTCAAGTGGCGGGTTTGCAGTAACTGCAGAACTGGGACCACCGCGTGGGGCAAATGAAAACGTTATAGCCGAAAAGGCAAAACTTCTAAGCTGTTGGGTTGACGGTGTTAATATTACTGACAACCAGACAGCAATCGTAAGGATGTCAAGCATTGCCGCCTGTGTACATGTTCTCGAAGCCGGGCTTGAACCGATAATGCAGATGGTAACACGGGACCGCAACCGCATCGCCCTGCAATCCGACCTGCTGGGAGCATATTCTCTTGGTATTCGTAATATTCTTTGCCTTTCTGGCGACCACCATGTGTTTGGGTCCCAGCCGGATGCGCTCGGCGTGTTCGATGTTGATTCCATCCAGTTGCTCAGAATAGTAGATGAAATGAGGCGGTCCGGCCGGGATATGAGCGGTTATCAGCTTGACACTCCCCCCAGGATGTTCGTGGGCGCTGCTGCAAATCCGTTTGCCGATCCTTTTGATTACCGGGTTATTCGTCTGGCTAAAAAGATAGATGCCGGAGCCAGGTTTATCCAGACCCAGTGTATATATAATCTGGAAAGATTCAGGGGATGGATGTCCCGTCTCTGCCAGGAGGGTTTAACCGAAAAAGTCTATATACTCGGTGGTGTGACTCCTCTCAAGTCTGCCGGTATGGCCAAATATATGGCTCAAAAGGTTGCCGGTATGGATATACCGGAGGCCGTTATTCGCAGGATGGAGGGAGTTCCCAGAGAAAAGGCGGCTCGTGAGGGTGTGAAGATAGCTCTGGAAACCATTCACGAGCTGCAAACGATTGCCGGTGTGAGGGGTGTGCATATTATGGCTATTGAAAACGAGCAGGCGGTTGGCGCCCTGGTAGAAGAAGCGAGGTTGATGAAGATCCCGGGTTGCCTGGAAGGGGAATAACTGTGCCCGAAAAGTATCACATCAATGTAAAAGAAGCGCTGCCCCGGTTTCCAGTGGTAGGCAAATACGCAACCGTTGAATTCAGGGAAGAATGTGCTGGAAGCTGTCATGATTGTGTCAGGAAAAATTGTATTTACGGGATTTTTGAGCTCAATTACAGCAATATGCAAAAGATGAAAGAGCCACAATATCTTTATGCCTGTGAAGGGTGTTTCCGGTGTGTGCAGGAATGCACACGGGGGATATTTTCCCGGGTGATAAATCCGGATTGGGACGAACTGGGTGACGAGTACTGGACAGCAGATATCATACACCAGACATGGATGCAGGCTGAAAACGGCAAGGTACCGGTTTCCGGCGCAGGGTACCGGGGGAGATTTTCCGGACACGGGTTTGATTCTATCTGGACAGACATGAGCGAAATCGTCCGCCCCACTCGGGACGGTATTCACGGAAGGGAATATATCAACACTTCGGTTGACTTGAACCGCAGACCTCACCATCTGTCGTTTGACACGAACGGTAGATTGATAACTGAATATCAAAAGGTGGTTGAAGCTTCTATCCCCCTGCTTTTTGAAGTGCCTGATTTTGGTGTAGTCAGCCATCAGGTGCTATGGGCGTTTGCTTCAACTGCCTCAGAGCTTGGAACATTTATGTTTTTGCGCGGGCAAGACTACAGTGATGAACTTCTGCCATTTGCGCCCAGCCTTATACCTTGCCTGAGTGAAAATAACCTGATGCTTTTTAAAAACCTGATCAAAGAATGCCAGGTAGCTGAAATTGGTGATTGTGAAAATATAATTTCAATAATAAAAGACGTAAGGGCTATCAACCCTGATATTTCAATAAGCGTTGGCCTGAACCTTGATAAAAGTGCTGTTATGCGCGCAATCGAACTGGCAGAGCTGGATGGGGTAGA
Source organism: Dehalococcoidales bacterium (assembly GCA_028716145.1). GTDB lineage: Bacteria > Chloroflexota > Dehalococcoidia > Dehalococcoidales > CSSed11-197 > CSSed11-197. The sequence goes on along the minus strand of JAQUQL010000023.1, from coordinate 2,927 downwards.
CATGCTTCATTTTTACGCTGATACCAATGGTAATGAGCTTGGTACCAGCCAGCCGCGGTTTTTAAGTTACCTGATCCGTGAAATTCATTGCTCACTTGTTGAACAAGGCTTGCGTTTTCGAACCAACCTGGTTTTCTCGGGAGGAATTGCTATGGCAGAGCATCTCGCCAAGGCTGTAATCTGCGGGGCTGATGCGGTGGTAATTTCCAATCCGTTGCTGTTGGCGCTTGAATGCCGTACGTGCTATCGCTGCCGTTTGGGTAAATCCTGCCCGGTTGTGATCGGAGAGATTCCCGTAAGCTGGGCGCGCCAGCGAATGCTTAACCTGGCGGGGGCGTGGCGAAACCAGTTGATAGAAGTGATGGGCGCTATGGGGATAAGAGAGGTCAGGCGTTTGAGGGGCGAGATCGGGCGTTCAATGTGGTTTGAGGATCTGGAAAAAGAGAGCTTTGCGCCAATTTTTGGGCGTAGAGTGGCGAAAGGTCTGGTGTGATATGGATTTGGTAAAAGATAAAACAAACTTGCCCCAGGCTGAACCTGCCTCGTCCCGCTACCGCAATCCGATCGGTAAATACATCATCAAACGCAGTGCGGATTGCAATGAATGCGGATTGTGTGCCAGGCTCTGCCCTTACGGTGTTCATCCTCACTACGATGCCTACTCCGGTACTCTCAGGCCGCGCATGGATCGTTGTATCGGTTTTGAATGCGCTGCCAATGACTATTACTGCATCGATCGATGCTTGCAAAAAGCATTGACCCTGCGGTTAAACCCTTTGATCAAAACGCTGGGTGACTACCGCTGGCCGGCAGAGATGCTTTTAGGGCACTGGGCGATGGCTGAGACCGGAGAACTGCCGGTTCCAAAGCTTGAATACTCCACAGGTAATTCTGGTGGTGGTTTTGACCGCATGCGTTTTAAACCGGCACCAATGGAGCAGTATCTGGATGTAACAGATGAGGAGATAGACACCAGCGTAAAGCTGAATCGCAGAAATGATGG
>JAQUQL010000023.1:0-1824 GCA_028716145.1 Dehalococcoidales bacterium | reverse complement strand
AAAAAGAACATTGCCATGCCCATTGAATATGCTATTCCAAGGGTTCACCGCTTTCTTGAGTCTGAGGGCGTGCGTGGCCAGGTAACACTGATTGCAAGCGGCGGAATACGCTCTGCCATGGATGTAGCCAAGGCCATAGCTCTCGGCGCTGACGGTGTGGTAATCGGTACTGCAGAGCTGGTTGCTTTGGAATGTGTGCGCTGTGGCCATTGCGAGAGCGGGCGTGGATGCCCCAGGGGAATAGCCACTACCGACCCGGAACTGGGGCATGTGATTACAGAAGAATGGGCTGAGCAGCGTATCGTCAATATGTACATTGCCTGGCGCAAACAATGGTGTGAGTTACTGCGCCAATACGGTATGAAAAGTATAAAGGAACTGGTTGGCCGCAGTGATTTGCTGATGCACCTGGATTATATGGAAGAAGAAGAAAGAAAAGAGTATGAATCTGGAGGCGGTGAGCTGTGAACCGGCAAGATTTGATAGAAAGAATAATAAATTCGCGGCCGAATTTTCAATGCCAGCCTGTCACCTGTGGAAAAACTGCTGAAGAAGGCGGTTGCGGAGTAACCGGGTTTATGGCATCGGTCCCGGTAAGGGGCAGACACATTTTTACACCTTCTGTACAGATGCATAATCGCGGGAATGGCAAGGGTGGCGGTATAGCGGCGGTTGGGCTTTCGGCTGAAGATGTTGGGGTTTCACAACAGGCGCTTGAAAGCTGCTATCTGCTCCAGATCGCCTTGCTGGATGTGGTTGCCAGGTGGGAAATAGAACGGGAATTTATTGAGCCCTTAATGGATGTTTTCAAGGCAGAACGCATCCCGACACTGGATGACTATCGTGAAGTAGACGGTCTTGAGTCGCGCCCGCCGGATGTCTGGCGTTATCTTGTCAGGGTTAAACCCGGCGTGCTTGAGCGCTTTGTCGAAGAAAACGCCTTGGATGCCATGGATGCTGATAAGGCCGAAGATGAGTTTATTTACCAGAACTCGGCTCGGATCAACCGCCGTTTTTACTCCTCCGGCATTCGTCAGCGAGCTTTCGTGCTTTCTCATGGCCATAATCTGATGGTTTTGAAAGTGGTTGGATATGCCGAGCATGTTGCCCGGTATTATTGCCTGGATGACTTCCGTGCTCACGGCTGGATAGCTCACCAGCGGTATCCTACCAGGGGCAGGGTTTGGCACCCGGGTGGAGCACATCCGTTTATAGGCCTGGATGAGGCGCTGGTGCACAACGGGGATTTTGCCAACTATTATGCCGTGAGCGAATACTTGCGCCAGCACAACATCTATCCACAGTTTCTAACCGATACTGAAGTTTCGGCTCTTATGCTGGATCTGTTCAGCCGTACTTTTGAATACCCGCTTGAATATATAATCGAGGCAATGGCTCCAACCGGTGAATATGACTTTGACCTCCTTCCGGTTGAAAAACAGCAGCTGTACCGGCAGATACAATCAACCCATATCCATTCCAGCCCGGACGGTCCGTGGTTTTTTATCATTGCCCGCAATGACATCCGGCAAAAAAAGCTGCAGCTGATAGGTATCACCGACACCTCCATGCTTCGCCCGCAGGTGTTTGCCCTGCAGGAAGGTGAAGTGCAGATAGGCCTTATATGTTCTGAAAAACAGGCGATCGATGCAACGCTGGAGAGCATTGCATCTGAAGATCCGCGCTTCTGCCCGGTAGCCGATAAATACTGGAACTGCCGGGGCGGCAGCGCCAGTGATGGAGGGGCATTCATTTTTTCGGTAGAAGACGATGGTAACGGGGGAAAAAGACTGGCTTGTACCAACAAATTTGGTGAAGTTGTCA
>JAQUQL010000022.1 GCA_028716145.1 Dehalococcoidales bacterium | reverse complement strand
GCTAATAAGGGCGGGTGATTACCGTTTTGATGATTTGTGGTAAAATAGCTCAAAATTACCGGAACGAGAAAACGTGAAGAAAAGTGTAACTGTAGTAGTACCAACCTATAACGAGAGCGAAAATATTTCTCCTCTGGTTGGGCAAATTGCAAAAAGTATTTCCGGTTATGATTATGAAATCCTTTTTGTTGACGATAACAGCACTGATGGCACTTTTGAAGCCATAGAAGCCCTCAAAGGCGAGTATCCGGTAAGAGCGATCGTGCGTCGTGATGAAAAAGGACTTGCCTCAGCGGTTGTAAAAGGTTTTGAAAACGCCCGGAATGACTTGATTGTAGTTATGGATGCTGATTTGCAGCATCCGCCTGAGATAATCCCGAGACTGCTTGACGCGTTGGAGGGCGGTGCTGACCTTGCTGTAGGCAGTCGCTACACACCCGGAGGTGGATGCAGCGAGTGGAGCGGCCTCAGGAAACTGATAAGCCGTGGCGCTATCATGCTGGCTGGAATGGCGCTTCCCAAAGCCAGAAAAGTAAAAGACCCCATGAGCGGTTTTTTTGCTCTAAAGCGAAAGGTGATAACTGGTATAAGGCTTGACCCTATTGGCTACAAGATCTTGCTTGAGGTGCTGGTGCTGGGAAAATATAACCAGGTTATCGAAGTGCCCTTTCAGTTCCAGCTGCGCGAACAGGGCGAAAGCAAGCTAAACTTGAACCAGCAATATGAATATTTGCGCCACTTGCTACGCTTGTCGATAAGGAGTGGGGAATTTGCCCGTTTTGTAAAATTCTGTCTGGTAGGCGGTAGCGGTGTTCTGGTTAATATGGGGTTGCTCTGGCTGCTGACTGAAAAAGCCGGGCTTTTTTATGCCCTGTCTTCGGTTTTTGCCATCGAAACCTCAATTATTACTAACTATTTGCTGAATAATTTCGTTACATTTAAAGACCGGAGAGTTCCGGGAGCAAAACCATTCCTGATCAACTTGGCGAAATTTAATCTTGTAAGCCTTGGAGGGCTGGTGATTAACCTGGGGATTTTATCATTTTTTACCGAAATTATCGGTTTTCATTATATGGTATCAAACCTGATTGGTATTGCGGGTGCAACGATGTGGAATTATTTTGTAAATAACTGGTGGACGTGGAAAGACTCAAGTCTCTAATAAACTGGTTAAATAACTGGCAATATCTCGGTATTGCGGTAATCGTCACTGCTTCCCTTTTGCTCCATCTGGGTCTTATGATGCGCCCGGACGAGCCGCTTTTTGATGAAGTCCATTATGTAAACGATGCCCGGCACGCTATTAACGATGGGGGTACTGAGCGCTCGGAGCACCCTCCCCTGGGGAAGTTGATTGTCGTGGGCGGGATGCTGCTGTTTGGAGATAATCCGGTCGGTTGGCGGCTTATTGCCATTCTTATGGGTACGGCTTCCCTGGTGTTCTTTTACCTTATTTGCCGGCGGTTGAACCTGAGTGAAAAGATCTGTTATCTTGCAACTTTCTTTCTAGCTTTTGAAAACCTCACTTTTGTTCAAAATCATCTTGCCATGCTTGATGTCTATTGCCAATTTTTCATTCTCTTAAGTCTGTGGACGTACCTCAGGGGCAGTTACCCGGTTTCGGCTGTGTCCATAGCTCTGGCTGCACTTGCCAAGCTGAACGGGGTTCTGGTTGCACTGGTGATCGGTATGCACTGGCTTCTGACACGGTGCCCAAACTGGAAAAAATTCATTCCTTCCTATATTACCCTCGCTCCCTTGGCCTTCCTGTTGTTGCTGCCGGGGCTTGAATATACCTATTTTGGTGAACTGCAAAACCCGATAAGCCGCGCTTTGGAGATGGTCAGGCTGACCGGTTCAATCACCTTCGATGCCTATGAAGCTGGAAGCATCGCTTCCCGGCCGTGGGAATGGGTGTTGACGCCGGAAAATTTTGTCTACTGGTGGGATCCACGCTTTATCGGCATGCTGAGCCCTACTTTGTGGGTTCTGATAATTCCATCTATCGCGTATGTTACCTATCGGGCTCTCAAGGGTGATGATGCACCGTTGTTTCCCTTCTCCATGTTTATTGGTTTGTATCTGATATGGATACCTGCCAGCCTTATCAGCAACCGGGCTAGTTTTATCTTCTACTTCTATCCGGCTATCCCCTCGGTAGCGATATCATTGGGTATAGCATTTGGAAAACTGATCGATGTTTCACGTGAGCGTATGAAGGGTAAATTGAGACTGTTTTTAAAGATAGTTATCCCTCTTTACCTATTGGGGCATTTGATTGCTTTTGTTATCATGGGGCCGCCCTCACTGTGGTGGCTGATTCCTGCAAGCATCGTTTTGTTTATTTTCACTTTCTACTATTTGCGTCTTGGCCCGACACCCTATCCGGAGCCATCGCCTGCCGAAGAAACGGTATTTGAAGAAACTCCGCTAACGCTGGAAAGTGACAACCTTTAGCGCTTATAGTATTAGTATTGAAACGCCTAAGTACCGGCTGGGTGATTGCAATTCTTAAACTGCCCAACTGGCAGAAGCGGTTTAATTACAAAGATGCCGTTATTATAATAAGCAGGGAAGTACATGGACATAGAGATACTTATTGACGATCAATACCAGCAGCTGGTAAGGCCGCAAGACCTGGAGAAAGCTGCTGGGGCTGCTGTTTCCTTCATCCGCTCCGGGGAAAATGTTGAACTTGGCATCGTGATTACCAGTGATGAGGAAATGCAGCGTCTTAATCGTATCTACCGGGGGATTGATGCAACAACTGATGTTTTATCCTTTGCCATGCAGGATGACCCTGCAGAGGTTGATGAAGACGAAGCAATAAGCCAGTTCCCGCTGGTCTCGGATGGAGTGGAACATCTGGGCGAGGTGATAATTTCCTTTCCCCAGGCTTTCGGACAGGCCGAAGCCGCCGCTCATTCGCTGCCAAGGGAAATCACAATTCTCGTCATTCACGGAGTACTTCACCTGCTGGGGTTTGACCATGAAGAAGAAGCGGAGGCTGAGGTCATGGAGAAACATGAAGCCGATATTCTTCTGGCTCTGGAAAGCGAAGACCGGCAATGAAAATTCTTGGTCTTCTGGGTTCACCACGGCAGGGAAATACTGCCTTACTGCTTTCGCGTTTGCTTGAAGGAGCATCCAGTTGCGGTGCCAACACAATAAGCTACGATCTTACCAGGCTGGATATAAAGCCTTGCACTCACTGTGATGCATGCCTTGAAAACGGCCAATGTAATATAGACGATGATATGCAGGTTTTGTACAGGGAGCTTGAAAGCGCAGATGTTGTAGTGCTGGCATCTCCGCTTCATTTTATGTCGGTTACTGCTCAGACTAAGGGTTTTATTGACCGCTGCCAGTCGATCTGGGTTAGAAAGTACATACTTGGCAGAGAGCCGCTGGGATCAGGCAGACAAAGAAAGGGAATTTTTATAAGCGTTGGTGGCCGGGAGGGCAAGCGTCTATTTGATTCTGCGCGGGTTACCGTAAAGGCTTTGTTTGCCAGTCTGGATGTAGACTATACTGGCGAGCTTCTGTTTGCTGGCATCGATGAAGCCGGGGATATCACTAACCACCCATCAGCACTTGATGAAGCCTTTCAAACCGGTGTCTGTCTTGCGGAGTCTCAATCTTAAGCTGACCTTTCAGAAAAATAGCCTGTAACGAGTCATTTTTTAAGCCCGCCGGTATTTGCCCTGCCATTCATATAGCATATAATGTTTACAGTATGAGCGCAGAAAAACAGATTTTGCTTGAAGATCGGGTTTATGAGTATATTTGCAGGAATAAACTTGTCGAACCTGGCAGCCGCATACTTGTGGCTGTTTCCGGCGGCCCGGATTCAGTAGCTCTTTTACAGTTGCTCTATAACCTCAGGAAAGTGTTAAAAGCTTCACTGGTTGTAGCGCATCTGGATCACAACTTGAGAGGCGATGAGTCGGCTGCTGATGCATTGTATGTATTGGAACTAGCCCAAAGCCTTGGTCTGCCTTTTTCGGTGGGTGGAAGAGATGTTGAAGAGTATCGCCAAAAGCACAAGATGACGCTCGAAGAGGCTGCACGGGAAGTGCGTTATTCCTATCTGGCTGAAATTGCCGGGGAATGCGGAGCCAGCCTGGTGGCAACCGGCCACACACAATCAGACAACGTTGAGACCATCATGATGCATTTGATACGCGGCACCGGAACCCTGGGGTTAAAAGGACTTTCTCCATTTACAACCAGACGTAGCGGGGAGAGGGAAATAAATATTATTAGACCTTTGCTGGATATAAACCGGGATGAGATAGAGGCTTATTGCGCAAACCGGGGCATGCATACGCGGACTGATTCGACCAATATGAGCCTTTCTCCATTCAGAAACCGGGTTCGGCTGGAACTCCTGCCTCTTCTGAGAGGATACAACCCCGGTGTTGACAGAGCGTTACTCAGGCTTTCACGGATCGCCGGCGATGAGCTCGATTATCTGGAGCGAAGCAGGGACAGTGCATGGGAAGAAATCGCATGCGTTAAAGATGGCGTAGTTATATTGGAACGAAAAGGCTTTGATTTACTCCACCAGGCGCTTCAGCGCTCGCTTTTACGGCGCGGAGTAAGAGAAGTTGCCGGAACGTTGAAAGACATCGAAGCCTGCCATACAGAAGACATATTAAACCATCTTGGCCGGGGTGCCGGTACTCATCTCGAGCTCAAGGGCGGTGTTGTTTTTACCATTGAACACGGGCGCTATATTTTAGCCAAAAAAGGCAAAACTTTATGTCCGTATCCGCCGATAAGTGGCAAAGCTGAACTTAAAATACCCGGTGAAACCATGCTTGGCGCCTGGAAAATATCTGTGAGTAAAGTACGGGGTAACCGGATCGGGAACGATGAAGATCCTTTTATCTGCTACCTTGATTGCGAAAAAGTTGGGAACGGGCTGATGATGCGTGCTCGAAAACCGGGAGACAGGTTTGTTCCTTTGGGGATGAACAGCGCAAAAAAGCTTAAAGATTTTCTTATCGATGCCAAAATTCCGCGCTCTTGGCGGGAACGTATCCCGGTGATAATGTGTGGCGAAAAAGTTGCCTGGCTGGCGGGGCAGCGCATAAGTGAAGAATTTAAGGTTACAGCTGATACCAGAAATATGCTGCGCATTGAAATAACTTGTTGCGATGGCTCCCAGGACTCGCACTGCCCAGATTTTAAAGACATACGCTGATGTTAGATCGATATGCTTCTTAGTATAATTTACAAAGATGGATATTTCCTGCCGGCTGTTAACAGAAGAGTCTGGGGAATGCGTGGGACCCGGTCTTTAACCAGTTAAGGGCTTTTTTAGTGTCAGAGGCTACCTTTTCCTTGTCAGAATTCTTCAGGCGATATTTAAAAAGCCAGTAAACAAATTCCGGGTTATACTGTTTTTGCCTTTCATGCACACTATCGTTTTTACCGATAAAAATCTTGTGCAGGTTGTCTTCATCATCTTCATAAATAGCAAGAAAAGCCCGTGTTTTAGCGTCTTCAGGTGGTGCCAGGCCAAGGCTGGTAAACTCCTTTTCAATTTCAGCCACAACCGCTCTCAACAGGGCAGATTCCACCGTAACACCATAAAGATAGTTTAGATAGAGGTTGTATTTAACGTCTCCCATCAATTGTCTGGCTTCAGCCGGAGCAATTTTTAAGGGAGGCTTGCCATGGTTAAAGAATTGGCCGGTCTCTCTGGGGCTGATTATGTTATCGCCTGTTTCCCTGACAAGCATTCGGGCAAGGGATATCCAGTCCAGCGCATCTCCCCCTATCAGGTAATTCTCTTCGGGGTAATCGCGCATTGCCTCGATTAACGCCAGGTACCAGTGCTTTCCGGCGCTGATTGCAGTTTTCATGCGGTTAACGATTTCCTGGTGAGAACCAACCGGCAGATCACTCATCGAGCCGTTCCCGGTTACCGCCCGCAACAGTGCTTGTATTTTTTCCCGCTGCCGCAGGGGCAAGGCTCGTTACGTCCAACTTTTTTACCCGAAATGGCTGGTGCAGGTGCAGAGCTTGGTACTCCGGTTGGAGTTACGACAGAACGGGCAGGAGATGAAAGCCCCGGTTGGGACATCCTTAGCCCGGAAGGCGGGGCAAGATGCCGCTCGTCTTTCCTGACGATACTCATGCGGAAAACTGCATGAGATACGTCGTGACGAATGGTTTGGAGCAGTACCTGAAACTGAGCAAATCCCTGGTTTTTATACGCATCTGCTGCCCGGGTTTGCTGAAGTGTCTGCCACCCTGCCTGGAGGCGCATAAACTCCATATTGGTAAGATGCTCAACCCAGAGCGAGTCTATGGTTTTTAACATCAGGAATTTCTCCAGCAGGCGCATCTTTTCGTCGCCAAATTCCTGTTCTCTTTTCTGGTAAAGATTTTCAGCCTGCTTTATAAGCATATCCTGGATTTGTTCCGGCTTCATCTGTGCAGCAGATTCCGGATTCAGATCTGGTGGGACAGGCATAATAGTGGCGGTTTCCCCAAGAAGACCATCATAATCCGGGTCATAAGTGTTGGCAGTGTGGCTTTCGATGATATCTTTAATTTCGTCGCCAATCATCCCCAGGATATTGGTCTTAAGGTTTGCACCGGCGAGGACCTTTCGCCTCTCTGCATAGATGATTTCGCGCTGTCTGTTAACAACATCGTCAAAATCTACCAACTGCTTGCGCACATCGAAATGGTACCCTTCAACACGTTTTTGGGCATCGGCAATCGAGCGCGAAACCATTTTATTTTCAATCGGGTCGGACTCGTCCATCCCCGCCCAGTCCATTATGGCCTTGATGCGTTCGGAACCGAAGCGGCGCATGAGGTCATCATCCAGAGAAACATAAAAGCGGGATTTACCCGGGTCGCCCTGGCGACCTGCCCGCCCCCTGAGCTGGTTATCGATGCGGCGCGCTTCATGGCGCTCGGTGCCTATTACATAAAGGCCGCCAAGCTCGAGCACTTTTTTCTGCCTGGCTTCCCATTCTTTAATGGCCTTTTCATCGCCATCTTCGGGCTTCTTTCCACCCAGGAGTATGTCAACCCCACGGCCTGCCATATTGGTAGCTACCGTCACTGCGCCGGGCTCACCGGCTCGAGCTATGATCTCTGCTTCTCTTTCGTGCTGGCGGGCATTTAAAACATTATGTTTGACGCCCTTGCGTTTTAGAAGTTCGCTTACGAAATCTGACTTTTCGATCGAAGCAGTACCTATGAGAAGAGGCTGTCCGGTGGCATGTATCTCTTTTATGTCGGTAATCAGCGCTTTAAACTTGGTTTCTTCATCCTTGTAAATACGGTCGCCCAGGTCTTCCCTGACCATTGGTTTATTGGGAGGGATTACAACCACATCAAGTTTATAGATACGTGCAAATTCCTCATCTTCAGTTGCGGCGGTGCCGGTCATACCGCTTAACTTTTCATACATGCGGAAGTAATTCTGGATAGTAATGGTGGCAAAAGTGCGGCTTTCTTCTTTAACCTTGACACCTTCCTTGGCTTCTATAGCCTGGTGAAGGCCTTCGCTGTAACGCCGCCCCAGCATAAGTCGGCCGGTGAAAGGGTCAACAATTATTACTTCTCCGTCCTTGACCATATATTCTTTATCCCGCTTGTAGAACTCGCGAGCCTGAAGGGCATTTCTTAAATGGCGCATAAGATCAGCGCTGGACGGGTCATACAGGCTGGCATCTTCCAGCAGGCCTTCCCTTTCCAGCATTTTTTCCATTTCTGCGTAACCGTCGTCGGTTAGCTCTACCACCCGCTCTTTTTCTTTGGCTTCGTAGTGCAGTTCGGGTTGCAGGCGCTGCACCAGGCGTGCAAAGACCTGGTATTTTTTAGGAGATTCGGCGTCGGGAGCGCTGATTATAAGCGGAGTCCTGGCCTCGTCAATTAGCAGACTGTCTACCTCGTCAATAACGGCGTAGTTCAGTTCCCGCTGCACGCACTGCTCGAGGTGCATCACCATGTTATCTCTCAGGTAGTCAAAGCCAAACTCGGCACTGGTGCCGTAGGTAATATCTGCCAGGTAGGCTTCCCTCCTGGTAACGGGTTTGAAATGCCGCCACGGATCATTTTCCTTTTCTGAGTCGTAATCCGGGTCATATATGCGGGCTGGCTGCATTTCGTCAGGTGTCTGCATCGGGTAAATACTGCCTACCTTGAGGCCCAGGCGGTGATATACCGGCCCCATCCAGTAGGCGTCTCTGCGAGCGAGGTAATCATTGACCGTTACAAGGTGTGCGCCTTTGCCTGAAATTGCATTCAGATAAAGTGGCAGAGTTGCTACCAGGGTTTTGCCTTCACCGGTTTTCATTTCGGCAATTTTGCCCTGGTGGAGAACGATGCCGCCGATAAGCTGTACGTCATAATGCCTGAGCCCCAGAGTCCGCTTTGAGGCTTCCCGTACAGCGGCAAAAGCTTCTGGCAGGAGGCTGTCAAGAGTTTCTCCATCCCCCAGCCGATTTTTCAATTCGGCAGTTTTGTTTTTAAGCTCGTCATCGCTTAAAACGACAAAACTTTCTTCAAGCTGATTGATTGTGTCAACAAGAGGCTGTAGTTTTTTTATTATTTTTTCGTTAGAATCGCCAAAACCAAATAATTTAAACATCTTCATTCCTGTCGCTTATAAGTTGATGGGCATACTCTGCATCTTGTTCGTTTACCATCACTTCAACCATGCCCATTCCGTCTACTGAAAACGGGTGAACTGAGCCTGCTGCATTCGATCGTAACAACGATGGAACTCCGAAGCTCTCAAGCATGCTTTTTATGGTAAGGGCTTCCAGTTCTCCCGATGCCTGGTAGACTTTTATCAATTTATGGCTGTTGTTCAAAAAGTGCTCCAACCGATTTGCCGGTGTGGATGCGGTGGATGGCTTCTCCCAGAAGAGGCGCAATAGAAAGAACGGTCACTTTACCGCCAGGATTACTCTTTAGCGGTATCGTATTGGTAACTACCACCTCTTTAACTGGTGATGAAGCAATGCGTTCCATGCACGGGCCGGAGAATACAGCATGCGTGCAGCAGGAATAAACCTCTGTGGCACCGCGCCCAACCAAAGTGTTAACTGTGTTGGAAAGTGAGCCTCCGGTATCTATCTCATCATCTATGGTTATGGCAGTTTTGCCGGATACTTCTCCGATAACGTTTAATGTCTCGGTGCGGTCGGCATTACCCAGGCGTCTTTTTTCCATGATAGCCAGGGGTGCATTTAAAATAGCTGCCATATCTCTGGCGCGCTTGGTAATTCCGATATCGGTAGCGACTACGACCGGATTGGATATATTTTTTTGGATAAAATAGTCACCAAGGATATTCAATCCGGTAAGTTCATCTACCGGTATATTGAAAAAGCCCTGTATTTGAGGTGCATGCAGATCAACCGTGAGAACCCGATTTGCACCAGCGGCGGTAAGTATATCTGCCAGGAGCCGGGCGGTGATGGGCACTCTGGGCTGGTCTTTTTTATCGGTACGGGCGTAGGCATAATAAGGAATAACTGCGGTGATACGCCCGGCACTGGAACGCTTGAAAGCATCCAGCATTATCAGAAATTCCATTATGTTGTGGTTGACCGGGCTGCAGAAGGGCTGGATCACAAAAACGTCCCGGGCACGCACATTCTCCAGGATTTTTACAAAGGTATTTTCATTTGAGAAATTAAAAACTTCAATCTTTCCAAGGGGTATCTTCAGGTAGTCGGTCACAGCCCGAGCAAGTTCCTGGTGGGCTGTGCCGGAGAATACCTTTAACTCATCCATAATCTTGATTTGTCCTCCTTATGCGTCTATGCCGGGAACAGGGAAGCGGGAACAGATATATTTAACCGATTCCCGGGCGGACTCCCGCAATTGCTGATCATCAACGTTAAGAGTAATACCGGCAATAAGGCGGGCAATTTCTTTTATTTCGCCGGCCCCAAATCCGCGGCTTGTAACAGCTGGTGTTCCAAGTCTTATTCCTCCGGCGATCGCGGGAGGGTGTATCTCGTCAAAAGGAACTGCATTGCGGTTTATAACAATGCCAACACTTCCCAGCGCTTCCTCAACCTGCTTGCCGGTAACGCCGTTACTGTTTAAGTCTACCAGTATAAGATGGTTATCGGTTCCGCCGGATATGATTCTCAGCCCATAATTACTGAGTTCATCTGCCAGCAATGAGGCATTTGCTGCAACCCTCTGCTGGTAGCGGGCAAATTCCGGCTGGAGAGCTTCTTTGAAACACACCGCTTTGGCACTGACAACATGAACGAGGGGGCCTCCCTGGATCATCGGGAAAACAGCTGAGTCTATTTTCCTGCCCAGTTCCTTGCGGCAAAGTATAAAACCGCCTCTGGGTCCTCTGAGTGTCTTATGGGTGGTCGAAGTTACAATATCGGCATATGGAATCGGAGAGGGGTGGACTCCTCCGGCAACCAACCCGGCGATATGAGCCATATCTACCATCAGCATGGCTCCAACAGAATCGGCGATAAAACGGAAACGCTCAAAGTCTATGAAACGCGGATAAGCGCTTGAGCCAGTGACTATAAGAGCTGGTTTGTGCTCTTTGGTTAGTTTTTCAATTTCAGCATAATCGATGCGTTCGGTTTCGCGGTTCAAGCCATAGGGGGTGAACTTATAAAATTTACCCGAAAAGTTAAAGCTGGCTCCATGAGTGAGATGCCCTCCGTGAGCCAGATCCATGCCCAGAACTCGATCACCATATTTAAGCAGGGCGAAATAGGCAGCCATGTTAGCCTGGGCGCCGGAGTGTGGCTGCACATTGGCATACTCGGCTCGAAAAAGCTCTTTTGCTCTGTCAATGGCGATGTTTTCTATGGTATCTACGTTTTCGCAACCGCCGTAATATCGTTTGCCCGGATAGCCTTCTGCGTATTTGTTGGTAAGTGGTGAACCCTGGGCTTCAAGAACAGCGGCGCTGCAGTAGTTTTCAGATGCGATCAGATTAATGGTGTAACGTTGACGGTCATATTCAGCCTGAATGGCCTGGTAGATATCGGGGTCTTCCGATTTAAGGAAACTCATTAAATATAAAATCCTCCAAATTCTTCGGGAAGTGCCAGGTTCCATTTTACTATTGTAGAGATGGCTTAAGCAAACCAATTTCAGTACGGCCTGTTTAAGAACAGGCCGGCAAGAATTCTTTGGCTTGCGTGGTAATTCCCGGCGGTTGAGCCCAGGTTAAACGCTTGGGTCAGATGAGTGTTTGAACCTGGCGTGGTTTTATCAGCGCAGGTTAAAACAATGGAAGGCTGTCTTTGACGGCCATGCATTGAGGTTTGGACTTTGCTGGCTTGCCGCCACGGGCCTCAAAAGCAAGTTTGTCCATTTCCAGCTGTACCGGAAGCGCATATTCCCCGGTAAAGCATGCAAGGCAGAAAAGCTCTTTGGGCAGGCCTACTGCCTCCACCAGACCCTTCACAGAAAGGTAACCCAGTGAATCCGCACCAATAAACTGGCGTATTTCCTCAACTGACTTTCTTGCTGCCAGCAGCTCCCAGCGGTTTGCCATGTCTACGCCAAAAAAGCAGGGGTGGCAAATCGGTGGAGCGCAGACGCGCATATGTACCTCTTTGGCCCCGGCTTTTTTGAGCAGTTTTATTACCTGCGGGGTAGTGGTACCCCGGACAATGCTGTCATCTACCAGTACCACGCGTTTTCCTTCCAGCACTGGCTGGAGAGGATTGAATTTTAATTTTACTCCCAGCTCTCTCAAACGCTGGGTGGGCTCGATGAAAGTTCTGCCCATGTAGCGGTTCTTGATAAGACCGGTCGCCGGAGGTATTCCGGATCTCAGAGAATACCCGGCTCCTGCTGGAGTGGCTGATTCAGGCACGCCAACGACTATGTCGGCGTCAGCAGGGTGTTCCTCGGCCAGCTTTTCCCCCATGGCTTGCCTGGCATGGTATACCAGACGGTTGTTTATCAGACTGTCCGGCCTGGCAAAGTAAATATATTCAAAAATGCAAAAAGCTCTTTTATCGCTCTGTTCTTTATCGCTATCCACACCGTCATCCCCTATGGAGACGATCTCGCCAGGTTCTATTTCCCTTATGAATCTGGCGCCGATGTGATCGAGAGCGCAGGACTCTGATGCCACGACGTAGCTCTTGCCGTTAATCTGCCCGATGCACAGTGGCCGCACTCCATATGGGTCACGCATGGCGAACAGTTGATTCCTGGTCATGATGGCCAGTGAGTACGCACCCTGGAGCCGGTGCATGGCGTAGCGTATTTTTTGCGGCCATTCCTGGTGGGGTGCGGAAAGAATAAGATAACCGATTATCTCTGAATCGGTGGTCGTATTAAAAACATAGCCCTGGCTTTCAAGTTCAAGGCGCAGGGCTTCAGAGTTGGCGATATTTCCGTTGTGCGAGAGGGCGATTTCGTTATAGCCGTCGTTTACAACTATCGGTTGGGCATTGTGTCGGCGGCTGGAACCGGTAGTTGAATAGCGGTTATGGCCTATCGCGATGTGGCCTTTGAGGCGTTTCAGTGTCTTTTCATCAAATACCTGCGAAACCAGCCCCATGCGGGCGTGCACCCGAATTTCGCTGCCGTTTGAAGTGGCTATGCCGGTACTTTCCTGCCCTCTGTGCTGGAGTGCGAAAAGGCCAAAAAAGGTGATTCGAGCAATATCCTCTGTGTGTGAGTATATACCGAAAATCCCACATGCTTCATGCGGACCGGTATCGATACTGAAACTTTGGCGGGGATTTGAGCCAATCACCAAAAGATTATAGCCCATCGTCATTGACTGGTCAAAAATTATTACTTGGAGTAAATCACAGCGGTTAAAGGGGTTTTAAACAGTATGAAAAGGATATAGGCAATTATATGGCTGATATTGCTAAAGATTTATAGCTTAAACGTCATATATTATAGGTTGGAATATAAATCTAATAATGCACTGACAGCAGAGGAGTCGTATTTTATGCCAGCCTGTTTTTTTATAAGATTAAGCGCCTTGGAGTAATTTACCGGGGTCGAGCCGCTTCCGTTATTCAGGGTCAGAAAATCTTCTGCTACGTTCAAGATGCGGGAAAGAAGGGGAATCTCATTGCCGGCCTTGTTATTTGGGTATCCGCTGCCATCGAGATACTCATGATGGTTTAGTACTATTCCGGCGATCTCCATCGTCTCATCAAACAGGTTTAAAATCCTGTAGCTTGCAACCGGGTGGTTCTCTATTTCTTTTTTAACCTCATCATCATAATCTGATTCAGGGTTTAGCCATTCCGGTTCCAGTACTATCTTTCCAATATCATGAAGATAACCAGCCTCTCTCAGTTTCTTGATGTCTGCTTCTGGAAGCTGGAGCTGTATGCCCAGTTTTTCGCAAAGCTCATACATCTGTTCAGAATGTGTTTTTTCATAGGAAGATTTGCTGTGCAGGGTATCTATTATCGTGCGTAAAAGCTCTGTATTTACTTTATCGCGGTTGAGAGCTTTGTCCCTGTACATGGCATCTTCTGCGGCTTCCATTGTGCTTTCCAGTTTTTCCTCTGGCTTTTCTTTTAGAGCATAGCCCATGGATATCGAGCCCTTGACTGCGTTTATCTTTTGCTTAGAGAGTGTTTCCTTGATACGCCTTATCACCTTCTCTGTATTGAGGGAATCTGAACGGGCAAGTATTATGGCAAATTCATCTCCGCCAACACGGGCAACTACGTCACTGTCTCTGCAGGATTTTTTGATGGCGGAGGCTGCTTTCTCCAGAAGCTCATCTCCGACAGAGTGGCCAAAGATATCGTTGGTCATTTTCAGGCCATTCAAATCCCCCATGATAATTGCAATAGGTAGATTGTCTTCACTGTCAACCCGTCCCATCTCATCCTCAAAAAATCTTCGGTTGTAAAGGCCGGTTAACGGGTCCCGGTAGCTGAGGTAGATGATTTTTTCTTCGTCCGCTTTGCGCTTAGTATTATCCAGAAAAGTTACTACCCCTCCTATAATCATTCCATCTCTGATCTGTGGATAGGAATAATATTCGACCTCAAGCGCGGCGCCATCTTTTTTCCAGAATACCTCAGTATTGTTGCTGCTTCCCCTCCCTTCAAGGAAGGAGCGGTAGATCTGGCAATCTTCTACAGGCATCTTGGTACCGTCACGGTAAGAGTGGTGGATTGCGCTGTGCATATCGTGGCCGAGCAGTTCTTCCTGTTTTGCGTATCCAAGAAGCTTGAGACCGGCAGTGTTTATAAAAGTACATTTTCCTTCTTTGTCCAGGCCATAAATCGCTTCAGCAGTAGAATCCAGTATAAGCTGAAGCTGCTCCTTACCCTCCCGTCTTTCCAGAGCGTTCCATACACCGGCCATCAGTATTGTTACCTGGTTTACTTCGTTTTCATTATAGGGTTCCTCTTTATTTGCCAGGCCTACTACTGCGACGATCGTTCCTTCGATAACTACAGGTACAGTCATGAAGCGCTTCAATTGTACGTGCCCTTTGGGGTATCCCTTTTTCATCTCGCCGGGTATCTCAAAGTTATTGTCGACGATCGCCTTTCTCTGCCTTACTGCTTCACCCCACAGCCCGGTTTTTTCGAGCTGGTACCTGGTCTGCTTTTCCAAAACGGCACACTCATCCATCACTCCTTCTGACCAGGTATTTAACAGGAATTCCTTTTTGTGTTCATCATAAAGGTAGATATAGCCGAATTTGCTGTCGGTTAATTTAAGGGCCTGAGATAAAACATAATCCAACTGCTGGTGGGTTGAGTTAAAATCCCGAGTGAAGACGTCTACCAGAATGGCATTTCTGAGGGCGGTTTTGCTTTCCGCTTCCCTGGCTTTTTCTGATTCAGTGATATCCTCTACATAGGCACCAACCCCATAACTGCCGTTTGATTCCAGTATCGGGAATTTGGTTAGTTTAAAAATTCGCTCTTTCCACTTGATTTCAGATACCACTGTAGCCTGCTCGTGCAGTACCTGCCGGTCGGTAGCGGTGTTTTTTTCTGCCAGACCATTCTCCATAATGTCAAAGTCATCCCTGCCAACAACCTGACCGGGCTCGATTCCGAAGTATTCTGCCAGCGTATTATTAACGAATATGTATTTCAGGTTTTCATCCTTTAGATATATCATGCGTCTGTCATAATCAATAAACATTCTGCGCAGCTCGTTTAATCTGGCAATCTCCCTCGCTTTGGCTTTAAGCCTTCGGTTTTTACGGGAAACAAGCACTGTAAACAGAAGGGACGTGACGACGATCAACGCAGAGCTGGCTGCAAGGGCTATAACGTAGGCCTGGTTGGATTTTTCCAGAGCCTTTTCGGCAGTAACGTCATGAATTACCGAAAAGAGTAGTTCCCTGTCTGCGATTTGATAAGGGTAGGAATAAACTTCGACGATTCGTATTTCGCCGCTGGAGAGGCGGTGCTCAAATTCAAAATAATTTCTTTGTTTCTGCGCTGCTTCTTCCATGCGCGCCACTGTTTCTTCCGGGCCAAGCGCGTTGATATCGGTGATCTTCATGCTGGTTAGATGCTCTTTTGAATATCCGTAATAGCTGACAGCCGCCTGGTTAGCATAGATAATATCGCCGGTAGCCGGATCTATAAACAGCATCACCAGTCCATGGCCATCAAGCGCAGAAAGGAAATCCGTCTCGGCGGTTTCTGCATTCACGGTAATACCCGGAGCAAGCAGCAGAATGCAGCTGGCTACCAAATAAATAATTGCTTTTTTCATTTAAAGTATTTGCAAGATTGATCTATGTAAATGATGTCTTAAAAGGAATATGTTTTATAATACTCCCATTAATATATTACCGTCTATTTTTGGAATATTATTTATAAAAACACAATAACAGTCTGGTTGCCATGGTTGAAAAATGAAAAAAAATGCTTAAAAAACAAAAACCCCTCTGATAAGGGGGTAAGAATTACTTAAAATGGTGGAGACGGGGGAGAGTCGAACTCCCCGTCCAGAAAAGACAACCCAGAATCTACTACAGGTTTATCCGGTTTTTAAAATCTTACCGGGTTGATACCAACCGGCAACAACTCAAGCCCGGCCAGCCGATTAAATCTTTCGTTCCTGTATCGGCGTCACAGGAACGGCACCCCGGCATTTCGACACCCAGTACCAGCCCGTCGGGGTGGGGCTGGAGTGGATGGGCTAGCTTATTTAGCCAGCCAGAACCAGTTCAGGTTCGCCAGTTGTTTTTTTGCCGCTTTTAATGAGGGCCACGGCGCCTCAACCTGCAATTCTGTAGCTAATCTTCCCTGTCGAAACCACGCGTCCCCGTGATTGACAGTGCCTTACATCTGCCTTTTTAAGGTTCGGCTAATCTGGCGTTTAGCCTCACTCTCCATTATAGCATCTTTTTTCTCGTATTGCTTCTTGCCCCGCCCCAGTCCAATACCTATTTTTGCCAGATGCCCCTTGATATAAAGACTTACCGGAACAAGCGTGTATCCCTTTTCTTTTACCTTGCGTGCCAGATTATTTATTTCATCCCGGTGTAAAAGCAGTTTCCGGTCACGGTTTGGTTCGTGGGGAGCCGAGAAAGCGCTGGCGGATTCGTACCGGGGAACATGCGCGCCAATCAACCACAGCTCTCCTGCGCGGGGTTTAATATAAGCTTCGTTAAGGCTTATCCTTCCCGATCGTATAGATTTTATCTCGCTACCAGTAAGTACCAAGCCAGCTTCTATCACTTCTTCAATGTGATAGTTATGATAAGCCTTGCGGTTGGTGGCAATCTTTTTAGTTTCCATAATTTCTCCGCTTCACCACAAACTAATAATAGCATGATT
>JAQUQL010000021.1 GCA_028716145.1 Dehalococcoidales bacterium | reverse complement strand
GGCTTGATGCAAGGCCCTCTTTTTCTATGGAAAGTTACCTTGACATTGTATTACATGGTGGTATAATGGGAAATGGAAAGTATGCTTTCCATATAAAGGGGTGGCATCTTGAAAAATAGACTGGAGGAGATCCGTAAAGCTAAGGGTATAAAGCAAGAGGATTTGGCCTTGGCCCTCGAAGTTTCAAGGCAAACGATCGGCTCGCTGGAAAACGGTCGGTATAATCCCTCGATCGTTCTGGCTTTTAAAATCGCCCGATATTTCGGATTAAGCATCGAGGAAGTTTTTATTTACCAGGAGGAACAGTAAGATGAAACAATATAAGGTTGCTCGGCACTTTATCCTGGCGGCAATCGGATTTTTTATATTCGCTGCAGGTTTAGTGCTCATCAAATTGTTTCCCGATACAGACGGTATATTAAAAACCCTTCCGTTTATATGTATAGGGTTAGGTTCAGGGATCTTTGGCGGAAATATCGGAACAGCAATTAATAACAAAGCCATGCTAAAAAACCCACAATTAGCAAAACAAAAGGAAATCGAGCAAAAAGATGAGCGCA
The DNA here is from genome assembly GCA_028716145.1 of Dehalococcoidales bacterium. Classification (GTDB taxonomy): domain Bacteria; phylum Chloroflexota; class Dehalococcoidia; order Dehalococcoidales; family CSSed11-197; genus CSSed11-197. The sequence continues at coordinate 16,672 of JAQUQL010000021.1, read as the reverse complement.
ATCAAGCCATCAGCAATAAGTCAAAGGCGCGAGTGTATGATTTGATGATCTTTGTGTTCGCTGCAATAATAGTTGCTTTTGCGCTTATGCAAGCTGATATATTTGTGATCCTTGCATTGGTAGCGATCTATCTGTTCTTTATCTTTTCAAATGTTTATTATTTTTACAAATACAACCAGGAAATGTAAGTGTTCAAATGGGTTGATTCCCCTGTTGAGTACAAATATACTAAATCCAGTAATTTGAACATATTAAGCAACATAAGCATAACCGGTACTGGAATTTTGTCTTAACCATGGGCGATTCTACGAATATTTGAAATAAGCAACCTGAATTATTTCTTGTTTACCCCAAACGCCGATGGTCACCTTCACTGATAACCCGTCTTTTGCACAGCTCAGCGTTGTTGAATTGCCATTGGTTTCTGCCTTGACTGTCTCGGTATAGTTATCCCCATCTTCAAGTAAAGCCCGGTAATAATCCTTCGCCTCTATGCTTGTACCGCTATGGCTGAACATTTTAGAAGATAGTATTGACCCATTGGGAGGATTGCTGTTACAGGCATAATGTTCCTGCCAAATCGCATCCGGCTTGTAAAGATCGCTGAGCCATTCCGGAAAATCGGTTTGCAGATAATTTTCGGTTACCCCGAGATTGTTTGGCAGTAAGACTGAAAGGTAAACAACGGTATCGCTGCCCCAGTCATCCCATCGTGCACTCACCTCATAGCCGTCTATGATGCCAAGGGCATCATAGAAACTGGACTCCTTTTCTGTTTGCAACAGATCTCTGTAGTAAATCTGTATTTCTTCTCGGGTTTTATCAGTCACATAAACAACATTGTAGTTGTTATAGTAACTATCCCTGCCATTATTATAGGCAGGAAATTGGATGTCCAGTGAACAGAGATCGATCGCCAGGCTGCCATATACTGGCCAGATGTCTTCAGGGTACCCGCCAAGCAGATAACCATGATAATGTTGAGCATATGGATCTATACTGCTTGTGGGAGGAAGCGGGGTTGTTGTATTCACTGGGGTTGTGGCTGGTTTAGTGGTAATCGTAGCAGTGGGAGTAGTGGTAATTATTGTTGTTGGAGCCGTGGTGGAAGTGGAGGGTATTTGCGAAGTGGGGTTCACAGTTGTCGATGAGTTGGTTGTTGTATAAACGGGGTCGGAAGTGGTTGGAGCGCCGGGTTGAGAGGTAGTTAATACAGGCGTTGTGGTATTTAGCGGTGTTGTTGCAGGAGTGTCGGACTTGCAGCTGGAAAGAGGCACAGATACAAGGATTATCCCCAGCGCAACAACCGTAGTATAGATTTTTTTCATCAGCAATTTCCATAAATAAAAAATTTAATGGGTTATTATACATTAAGTATTATGGAAAGACTAGATGGGTTTAAAGTGCGAGTGATACCTTAGGGCGTAAGTCAAACTATGTATACTTCAGAATTAAATTTTCCTTCAAGGTTAAAAAGGTGCCAATTCACTTCAGATTTACAGTATAATGGTAGCGCTTTTAAGCCAGGAGACAATAATAACCATAGAAAGAAGCTGCTTGCTGGAGGGTGATATAGATGGAAAACTACGAAAAACTGGGCGTGTTTTATCTTGGTAAAAATTATGATTTAAAAAGCAAGAAGACCCAGGAGCAAATGGTCTTGTATGACTCAAAAGATCTGGTAACCCATGCTGTATGCGTTGGTATGACCGGCAGCGGAAAAACCGGGCTTTGTGTATCCCTGATAGAAGAAGCGGCAATGGACGGCATTCCGGCTATTTGTATAGACCCCAAGGGGGATCTTACCAATCTTCTGCTTACCTTTCCGGATCTAAAGCCAGAAGATTTTTTACCCTGGATCAACAGCGATGATGCGCGTAAAAAGGGGCTTACTGACCAGGAATTTGCTGTAAAGCAAGCGGAGTTGTGGAAGAATGGGCTGGCGTCCTGGGGGCAGAGTGGTGAGCGCATACGCAGATTGAAACAATCAGCCGATTTTAACATTTATACTCCAGGTTCAACTGCCGGTATTCCAGTTTCGATAATAAAATCCTTTGATGCTCCACCGCGAGCCATAATTGAGGATAACGAACTGTTTCACGAGCGCATCAGTACAACTGCAACAAGCCTTCTTGGGATTATCGGCATGGATGTGGACCCGATAACCAGCAGAGAGCATATATTGATTTCAACCCTTTTGCGTGATGCCTGGAGCAGAGGGCAGAATATGAGTATTGCAGGATTGATATCACAAATACAGGCCCCTTCGGTAAGCCGTATCGGAGTAATGGACCTGGATTCTTTTTTCCCGGCAAAAGACAGATTTGCGCTTGCGCTGGCCTTTAACAACCTTTTGGCAGCTCCCGGTTTTAGTACATGGCTGGAAGGAGAAGCGCTTGATATACAGTCCATACTCTACACACCTGAAGGGAAGCCAAGAATAGCAATCTTCTCCATCGCACACCTGAGCGACCCTGAGCGAATGTTTTTCGTTTCGCTTTTACTGAACCAGATCCTGGGTTGGACGCGTACACAGTCTGGAACTACCAGCTTGAGGGCTATCGTATACATGGATGAAATATACGGTTTTATACCACCGGTTGCCAATCCGCCTTCCAAAACCCCGTTTCTTACCATGCTAAAGCAGGCCAGAGCGTTTGGTGTAGGAGTGGTGCTTGCTACGCAGAATCCGGTTGACCTGGATTACAAGGGTCTATCCAATGCGGGAACCTGGTTTATCGGCAGGCTTCAAACCGAAAGGGACAAGATGAGGATGCTTGACGGCTTGGAAGGTATTGCAGCCTCAAGCGGCAAGAAATGGGATCGCAGCGGTATGGAACAAACTCTGGCTGGTTTAACCAGCCGGGTATTTTTACTTAATAATGTTCATGACGATTCGCCGGTGATTTTTCAAACCCGCTGGGCTATGTCATACCTGCGTGGTCCGCTCACCCGCAACCAGATAAAGAAGTTGATGGATCCAGTATTATCCACCAGGGTTTTGTCAGATGCCTCACCAGCACAAATCAACCCTGTTTACCGCCAGCCGGAAGCGAAATCAATCCCAGTTTCCCGCTTGGATTCACAACAGTCTGTTTCAGTTCATGGCCGTCCGGTTTTACCTCCAAAGATAGAACAGTATTTTATACCACTGAGGGGCAGGCAACCCTCCGGTGCCGGTCTATTCTATCGGCCTGAAGTTGTAGGGTCTGCCAAGATCCATTTCACCAGTGTAAAAGCCGGAGTAAATATTGTAAAAGACGCATTCTATCGATCTACAGTGAGTGATGCGCCGATAGCTGTAGACTGGGAAGCAGCTGAAGAGGTCGATATCGCTATAAATGACCTTGAGTCTTCTACTGTAAATGAGGCCGATTATGGCGATGTTCCAGCGGTTGCTATGAAACAATCCAGCTTCACCAGTTGGGGGCGAGATTTAACCGGTTGGTTATACAGGAAAGAGCAAATTGAAGTGTTTAGAAGTCCTGGCCTAAAGGAGTACTCTTTACCGGATGAAAGCGAGCGTGATTTTAGAGTCAGGTTGCAGCAAAAGGCTCGTGAACGTCGTGATGAAGCAACCGATAAACTGAGGCGAAAGTACGAAACCAAACACGCAAGTTTGCAAGAGCAGCTTCGGCGGGCGCAGGCGGTGGTCGATCGGGAAAAAGAACAGGCCAAACAGCAAAAAGTGCAAACTGCACTTAATTTTGGCTCAACTATACTTGGCGCCTTTCTGGGAAGCAAGGTTATTAGCGCGGGAACTTTAAGTAAGGCAAAAAGTACAATGAGTGGGATGAGCCGGACAATGAAAGAAGCCAAGGATATAGAGAGGGCGAAAGAAACAGTTGAGGCGACCAGGAATAAAATAGAAAAATTGGAAAATGATTTCAAGGCCGATATCGAAGCACTGGCAGATAAGATTGATCCTTCCAGCGAGGAGCTGGAAAAGGTCGCAGTACGGCCGGCAAAGAAGGATATTACTCTTCAGTTGATTGCGCTTGGCTGGTTTCCTTACTGGAAAACCAGGGATGGTTTACTCGAACCTGCCTGGTAAAAATGCTCAAGCCCGGGCGCTTTACTGCTGGCTCTGTTTGAACTGGGTTTCGTAAAGAGAAGAATATACTCCTCTTTGGGATAACAACCGGCTGTGGGTGCCACGTTCGACGATTTCGCCCCGGTTCATAACCAGTATCTGGTCAGCAGAAAGAATTGTACTTAACCTATGGGCTATTACAATACTGGTGCGTTCTGCCATTACCCGGCCAAGTGCCTCCTGAATCAGCGCTTCTGATTCGCTGTCCAGTGAACTGGTGGCTTCATCAAGTACGAGTATGCGCGGATCTTTTAGGATGACCCTGGCCAACGCCATTCTTTGTTTCTCGCCACCGCTTAATCGGTAACCGCGCTCGCCAACCAGTGTTTCGTAACGGTCTGGAAGCTCCATGATAAAGTCGTGAATGTTAGCAGCTCGGGCTGCAGCCTTGACTTGTTCACTGCTGGCATCCGGGCGGGCGTAAAGCAGGTTCGTCAGCACAGTATCGTGAAAGAGGAAAGTTTCCTGGGTAACCATGCCGATCTGAGCGGATAAAGAAGCCAGGTTTGTGTCTTTTATGTCGATGCCGTCGATCAGTATCCTGCCCGAGGATGGATCATACAGACGTGGTATCAGATAAGTGAGAGTGGTTTTACCGGCGCCGCTTGGTCCAACAAGCGCTACCAGCTGGCCTGGCTCTGCGCAAAAAGAAATTCCTTCAAGTGCTTGCTCACGGGCTTGCGAGCGAGTTTCCAGTTTCTCCGGCTCCGGCTCTTGTGCGAATTGTGGGTTGAGTGCGGGCAGATCTTCAGATAATACCGCTCCAACATCCTGAGTTACGCCAAAGCGATGCACTTCGCTGAGAGGATGCCTATCGTCTTTAGGGTAGGAGAAGCCTACATTCTCAAATTCAAGCCGTCCCTTAATATTATGTAAAACTATTGCGTTGGGCTTCTCCTTGATGTCTAATGGCAGGTCGAGTACTTCAAAAACACGTTCGAAGCTTACGATCGAAGTTGCGAAATCAACCGGGGCATTGGTTAAATTCTGCAGTGAGCTGTAAAGCTTGCCCAAGTAGGAACCCAGTGCTACGATAGTACCTATAGTTAAGGCTCCACCGATAACCAGGTAACCTCCAATACCGTATACCAATGCAACTCCAATTGAACTAAGCAATCCGATACTGGTAAAAAACAGTGTACCCGTTACTGCACGTTTTATTCCTATATCACGCACTCCGGCAGCTCGTTCCTGGAAACGCTTGTTTTCTTTGTCGGACCGGCCGAATAGTTTTACCAATAATGCTCCGCTAACATTAAGCAACTCGCTTATAATCGCGTTCATTTTTGCCACTGTGTCAAGTTGGGAACGGGTGATTTCGCGCAGGCGGTTGCCAAGTTTTCTGGCTGCGAGGAGGAACAAGGGGACAACTGCAATACTGATCAGTGTGAGTCGCCACTCAAGTGAAACCATTACCGCAAGGATTGCTACCGCCTGAACAAAACTGGTGATGATGCTTATATATACTTTGGTGATAGCACTCTGGGCGCCAGTAACGTCGTTGTTAAGGCGGCTGAACAACTCGCCGGATTTGGTACGCGTAAAGAAACTGAGAGACATATTCTGAAGGTGGGAAAAAAGAGCTGATCGTAAATCATAAACGATTCCTTCCCCCACTCTTGCATTGATTTGTTTGTGTGCCACATCCAGAGCGCTGGTAACCAGGGGGATTACTACAAGGGCGATCGCCAGCCATATCAAGCGCTGAATATCACGGTCAGGGAGAGTTCTGTCTATCAGGTCACGCAGTATTAATGGAGTCAAAAGGGATAAACCAGCTATGGAAAATGTTATAGCAAGTATTGAAAGAAGCCACCATTTATAGGGTCGTGCGTACTTTAATACCCTTTTGATTAAAGCTAGATCTACCTTGGGTTTGCCTGAATAGGAATGTGGAGAATAGGTTGATATTCCTCTTCTCATAGAGTATTACCTATCATGGGGCAACCTTATTCGCCGGCACGGCTTTTCACTGATGAGGATAAAAAAAAGCATTTGCCGGGATTGCCAGTATTCAGCCGCTGCTTCAAAAACCCGTCTGATGACCCTCATGTCCTCAGGGGATTTTTTTGCCATATCTTTGAGATTATAGATCAATATCACATGCCCTGGAGCCTTTGTCCATGATAAATCAGTTAACGAGTCAAACAGGGCATCCCAGTTTTGGCCAAAATAAACAGGAAATTGCAAAGCCCTGGCAAATCTGGAAAGAAATGTCTGCTTGCGGCTCACGCGGTTCATGTTGACGGTTACAGCTTTTAATTCGTGATCCCTGGCTGCCTCTATTATTTTGTCTTCTTCCGCCCCTGAGACTGGCAGATAGTACAGCCCGGTGTTTAAATAATCGCCTAAAAAACTCTTCCAGTTGTTTTCCATTTTTACTTCAGGATCAATTTAAAGCTGGCATAGTGGTCATCAGTATAATAATACTCTCCGGCCTGGCCTGAAACAATCCGGCGTGCACCCCGGTCAGAAGATCCAGGCGTAATGACTGTATATTCACGATAGTATCCGGAAGGCTTTTCGGGTAGCAACCCCTCAAAATTATGGAAGGTTGTTCCATCCTGCCGGAAAGGAAAAGGCCCTCCATCTTTTATTAACTGCAGAGTATCAATTGCCTCCGGGGGGAGCGCATATGCCGGTATTTCAGAAGCATAGGCAGGATTATCCAGGCTGCAACTGGCAGGCAGCATAAAGGATGTAAATGTTAACCCTAGTATAAATAGTAAAAATAAGTTTTTTAAATAATTTGTTTTCATTCAGATTTATTTGGATTTAAGATCACCAAAAAGGTGTAATCATTTGCTGTATTGTACCACAACGGGCTTTCCTGTTCCTCTGTTTTTCAGGTAATTATTTTTAATATCAGTCTTGATTACTATTGACTTTAGCTCTGAATAAGGAGTACATTTTAAAAAAACACAAAAGGGGGGCTAAATGGCTAAAATCAGTGATATCGAGGGGATTGGACCGGTATATGCAGAAAAATTAGCGGGTGTCGACATTCGTACGGTTGAAAAGCTTCTTGAAGTTGGCGCAACACGTAAAGGGCGCAAGGAAATTGCGGAAAAAACCGGCATCAGTGATACTCTTATACTAGAGTGGGTCAATTTGGCTGATCTGTTTCGCATAAAGGGCATTGGAGAAGAGTTTAGTGATCTGCTTGAGGAAGCTGGGGTTGATACAGTCAAAGAGTTAGCTCAGCGCAACGCAGAAAACCTGGTAGCTAAAATAGAAGAGGTTAACGCTGAAAAGAAACTTGTAAGGCGTACTCCTAATTTAAACATGGTTAAAGACTGGATTGAACAGGCTAAACTATTGCCACGTGTAGTCGAATACTAGTTTTAGGTAAAAGTTAAACAGCTCTAACACAGTTACATGACGAAAATAAAAAACCCCCGATTGGTCGGGGGTTTTTTATTATGATTTGTTTTATAAACGGAACGCGATTTAGGCTGCTTGTGCGGTTTCAACCAGCTTGGTAAAAGCATCTGGCTGTCTCACAGCCAGGTCTGCCAGCATTTTTCTATCTATCTCGATACTGGCCCTTCTCAGCCCGTTAATGAATCGGCTGTAGCTGATCCCATTGGCCTGAGCTGCTGCGTTTATGCGGGTTATCCAGAGCCGGCGCATGTCTGATTTGCGCTCACGGCGATGGGCATAAGCATAGCTTAATGAATGCAGCATTGATTCGTGTGCCCGTCGGTACAACGAATGGCGGCTGGCTCTTTGCCCTTTCGTGAGTGCTAATACTTTCTTATGCCGGTGGTGCGCGGTTACACCTGTTTTGATCCTCAAACTCCTACTCCTCTATAAAATTAGGCCCCATAAGGTATAAGCCGGCTGATCCTTTTGCGGTCAACGGGGCTGACCGGTATCATCTCATCAAACAGAGATTTGACCCTGTACGACTTTTTTCGCCTTAAGTGGCTCTTCATTCCTTTTGTGCGCATTAATTTACCGGTACCAGTAACATGGAACCGGGTTTTAGCTCCCTTGTGCGTCTTTAACTTCGGCATCCTTCTCTTTAATTCCTTCCTTAACTTTTGGTTTAATATTCGGCAATGGTGAAAGGATTGCGTGCAATCTTCCGCCTTCCCTTACCGCATCTCTTTCTACCGAGGCAACTTCTGATAATTGCTCCGCCATGCGGCCAATCAATCTTATGCCAAGCTCAGGGTGAGCATTCTCGCGCCCTCTGAACATAATGGTAATCTTTACTTTGTCACCGTCTTCAAGAAGCTTTCTGGCTACTTTGGCCTTAGCCTGAAAATCATGCTCGCCTATCTTAGGCCTGAGCCTTATCTCTCTCAGCAATGACTGTTTCTGATTTTTCTTAGCTTCACGCTCTTTCTTGGTTTGTTCATACTTGAACTTGCCGTAATCCATTAAACGGCATACAGGAGGCACTGCGGTCGGTGCCACCTCAACCAAGTCAAGGTTATTACGGTTAGCGGTTTCTAATGCTTGAGCAACAGTCAATATCCCCAGCTGCTCTCCCTTTTCGCCAACAACGCGCACCTCTCTGCCTCTGATCTTCTCGTTAACGCGTAATTCTTTAATTATGTTTGTCACTACCTCCCGGTTTATGAATCAGCAACCTGACTATAACATAGTCATCAAAGCTAATCAAGAATGAGATTATAAAACCTTATTGGTGATTGAGTCAATCAAGTTTTCTACCAGAGAACTCAGGTCTATGCCGTTTTCCTGCTTGCCGCTACGCCAGCGCACAGAGATGTTGCCGGCCTGGGACTCCTTGTCTCCGAGTATTAACATGCAAGGCACCTTCTTCATCTGGGCATCGCGTATTTTATGGTTTACTGTTGAAGAGCTTGTGTCGACTTCAACACGAATAAGGCTGTTTCGTAGTTCCTGGGCAACTGTTTTTGCGTAATCGATATGTCGGTCTGCTACCGGAAGGATGATAACTTGAACCGGGGCCAGCCACAGCGGAAAAGCTCCGCCAAAATGCTCGATAAGACAAGCCATGAAGCGCTCCATGCTTCCGAGAACGGTTCTATGAACCATGGCTACCGGTTGCTCCTGTCCATCTTCTCCGGTGTAGGTTACATTGAACCTTTGGGGATTATTAAAATCTACCTGTATTGTTGGCCCCTGCCATGCTCTTTTCATGGCGTCTTCGAATTTAATGTCAATCTTCGGGCCGTAGAAAACGCCTTCACCTGGATCTACTTCATATGGAATGGAGCTGTTCTCAAGTGCTTTTTGCAGGGTTGAGGTAGCATGTTCCCACATTTCCTCTGAACCAGCGTATTTTTCAGGACGGGTTGAAAGTTTGACCTGATAACGGTCGAAACCGAAGGTTTTAATCATAAACATAGCAAGGTCAAGTACAGCGGTTACTTCCTCTTCCAGCTGGTTATAACGGCAGAATATATGGGAGTCATCTTGTGTGAAGCCCCTGACTCTGGAAAGACCGTGCAGGGTGCCAGAAGGTTCATATCGGTAAACAGTGCCCAGTTCTGCATAGCGAAGAGGTAATTCCCGGTAGCTTCGACGGTGGGAGTTAAACACCATGATGTGATAAAGACAGTTCATGGGTTTAAGAAGGTATTCATCTTCGTCAATCACCATTGGGCTGTAGAGGTTTTCCCGGTAATAGTCCCAGTGACCACTCTTTTTCCAAAGATCCAGTTTGGCAATATGTGGGGTATAAAGCAGGGAATAACCGCGTTTGTCATGTTCAATCTTCCAGAAGTCTTCGATGATCCTTCTGACCATAGCTCCATTCGGATGCCAGCAAACCAGACCTGGCCCTCCATCGTCGTATATGCCGAAAAGATCCAGTTCTTTGCCAAGTTTACGGTGATCACGCTTGGCAGCTTCCTCCAGGAGGACGAGGTAGTCATTAAGATCCTTTTTGTTTTCAAAACAAATGCCATAAATTCGCTGAAGCATCGGTCGTTCTTCGCTTCCGCGCCAATATGCTCCGGCGATGCTTGTTAGCTTGAAGGCTTTTATACGGCCAGTAGAAGAGATATGTGGCCCCCGGCAGAGATCTGTAAAACTGCCTTGAGTATAAATGCTCAGGTTTTCATCTGGGATTTCATCGATAAGCTCCAGTTTGTAGGGCTGGTCTTTGAATAATTCTCTGGCCTGCTCACGAGTTATCTCAGCGCGCTCAAAAGAGGAGTCTCTTTTAATAATCTCTTTCATTTTGTCAGCGATCACTGGTAAATCATCCGGTGTCAGCGATCGTGGAAGCTCAAAATCATAATAGAAGCCGTTTTCGATCGCCGGGCCTATGCCCAGCTTGGCATCCGGAAAGATAGAAAGTACTGCCTCTGCCATAATATGTGAAGCAGAATGGCGCATTGCCTCAAGAGAATTGTTGGTGGTTCCAGTATTCATAACATTTACCAAACAGAACTCCTCCCATGATCAAAAACAGGAGGAGTTCTACTAAAATATTTTCCCTATTTTGATAATAAAATTATATCAAGAATGGGTGCCTCAGGGCAAGGTTTTTATTGATCTTGCCCTGCATGCTGTTATGAGTAAGTTATAATCCCTGGGTTAAGGCAACCGTAAGCATGGCAGTTCCCAGTATGAGGCTTAGAACAACTATTAAAACATAAAGCGTCCATTCCGACTGGGTGATTCTTTTTACTACTTTTTTCACCAGGGCTTCTTCGGCCTTAGCCATTGCTTCTTCGGCGGCTCTTCGCGCTTCGCCGGCGATTTCTTCGCTCCGCATGGCGCTTGTTTTAGCAGCTTCTATGGCTTCTCTTGCTGCACGAGCAGCCTCCTCAGCTTTACTGGCAGCTTTTTCCCCGGCTGCCCTTATCGCTGCCTGAATAGCACTGTCACTGGCATGGCTTGCTTGTTCTGACTTGTTCTTCAGCTCTTCGGCTAACCAAGACGCATGTTTGGCAGTCTCAGCAGCTTCATTGCCAGCTTGCCTGGTTTGTGCTGAAAGTGGATCTGGTACGTGCTTGCTGGATTCGATGGCTTCTTCGCCTGCTTTTTGAGCTGCGTCAGCTTTGCGAGAAATCTCGGATGCAAGCCGGGATGCCGATGCAGCAGATTCGCTTGCTGTTCGGCTGGCTTCTTCAGCTTTTCTGATAGCTTGATCGGTTCCCTCTTTCTCGGCCATGTTAGCTGCTTTGACAGCATTATCAATCGCTGTTTGTGATTGGCTAAGGGCTGCGTCTGCTGCTGCTATTGAAGCAGTGAGCTGGGAAGCGGCGGTTCTGGCCGACTCCTCTGCTTTCAGCGCTGCCTGTTGTGCAATCGAACGTATGGCTGCCCCCATAGCTTCATCACCAGCTGCATCTGCATCTTCAGCGATTTTAATTGTTTTCTCAGCTACACTGGCTGCCAGTGCGGCAGCTTTTTTGGCTTCCTGCCCGGCTTCCTGGGTTTGTTCGGAGACCAGACCAATGGTTTTCTCGGCAGCACTCAAAGCTTCGTCCCCAGCAAGATCCGCTAGTTCCCCTTTACGAATTACTTCTTCAGAAAGACGAAAAACAGTTGCTGCGCTCTTTTTTGCTTCTCGGCCAGTTTCATCGGCTATGGCAGCAGTTTCGGGGGTAAGCTTGCCGGATGCTTCCATGGTTGCATTTCTGGCATTCGTGGCATTTTCCTGGGCATTCTTAGCCCCCGCTTTGGATGATTTTATGGCTTCTTCAACTGCCTGCTTTGCCAGTATGGCAGCTCCTTCTGCGCGTACAGACGCTTCTTCAGCCTGTCTTGCATTTTCAAGTGCAGCTTCTCTGGCGGCAAGTTCCACTTCTTCGGCTTTGATAGTCGCTTCCTCTGCGGCATACTTGGCAGCACGGGCAGTTTCTTCAGCTTTCAGTGCTGCCTCTTCTGCCCTTCTTACTGCTTCTTCTGCTTCTTCGCTGGCCTTACGGCTGGCTTCCTCAGCTTTTTTTGCTTCGGTGGCGGCAATATGTTTAAAGCTTTCGGTTGCTGCTGTAGTCTCCTGAGAAGCATTTATAGCGGTAGCTTCAGCTTTTTCCGAAGCTTTCGTGGCTTCGCCGGCAGCCTCTCTGGCAGTTCTTGATGCCTCCTCTGCTCTTCTCGCCGCTTCAAATGCAGCCCGTATGCTTGCTTCCATTTCATCAAGGATACGAGGTAGCGGGCTGGTCATTATTTTGGGGGGAGGTTGTGCTTCAGGTCTGTGTCTGGTAGGCGTTTTTCCTCTGCTAGTCATTTTTACCCCCTTTGCCATACATTAACGACACATGGCAAAACATTATGTAAAATAATACTAAAGAAAAAACCAGTCAGAATGAGATTACATTAGGTTAAGTGTCGTGTCAATAGGTTTTCAACAATCATGAAAAATTTAAGCATCATCATTATGTATAGTAAAAGGCAGATTAACAGCTGTTAATCTGCCTTTTAGATATCGATGACAATTGTATGTTGTTTTAGAAGGCGATTGTGAACACCTGCAAAAATGGAGTAATTACAACATCGAAAAAGATTACCCCCAACAGGAGGCCGAATAGATAAAGGATTCCGGATAGATACCCCTCCCCAGCCATGACATGCTGACGGAATGGGCAACCCTCAGCCATTACCGAGAAAAAAGCCATTCCAAAGGCACCGATGATACTAAGAGGGAGAAGTATGATAGGCTCAACTTCCAGGCCTTGACTGAGCATGGGGAAATCAGGCACGCCAGGAAATTCGAACTCACCGCTGATGACCTTAACCAGGTTAAAACCGATTATGCCACCTATGATTATGCCGATAAGTCCTTTGAGTCGGTAGGAATCCTTTACAAGGTAAAAATCTCTCAGACCGCTTATGGTGCAGAAGCGGGAACGTTGCCCCATATAACCCAAAACCAGGCCTACGATGAGTGTGGCCACACCAATGTTGATTGGAACATAAGTAGCCAGCAGCCAGGAAATGCCAAAAGCAAGGACTAGTAATACAGCAAGTGCTATTAAAAACATTTTACATTCGCCTCACTTTCCATTTTATATATTCGCAGGAGGCGATAACGCCCAGCACAATAGCAAGAAGTACGAGCATTGCCCATACCATACCATAGGAAGCCAATATGGCAGTGCGTATGGGACATGAACCCCAGAGGAGACCGAAGTTGATGATAATAAAACCAAGCATAAATGCAAAAATATTGTCTCTCACCGGTCCTTTGCGGAATCTGAATTCCTTGTTTTTGAGAGCAGCCGCTGTTGACCCCAGTATAAAACCGACGGAGGTCAGGACTGGTATTCCTACAAATATGCCGTGTATGGTGAATTCGGTGTTAAAAATGGTATTGGATAACCAGTTGATAAGGTTTGCCGGGTGAGATACGGCACAAACCCCATCGCCAACCGGTGGCTGAACATTGAAAAAACCCTGGGCTATTGCCGCCAGGACTCCCATGGCTATCCCGGTTAGCAATGCCATGTTTGGGGCCAGCTTAAGTGAGGGTTTTTTCAGGGTGAGATTAAATTTACCCAACTTGATCTGCATCCCGTGACCTCCTTTCCTGAAATCATTTATAGGACCTTATTAATAGCTTCCGGTATGTGTGGAATCAATTCTGATATCGGTGTTGCCGGCGTTGGTTGTGCCAGCTCTCCCATAAAGCGGTTTATCTGAGCTGCTTTCAGGCAAGCTTCTGCCGTGTCCATTCCGCTGGATATAAGAGCCGATACAACCCCGGTAATTGTATCTCCCGTGCCTCCGATTGCCTCAAGCGATGGTATTAAAGGCTCTTTCACTTTACTCACCACTTCTCCGTCTACTACGATGTGGTCAACCGAAGCCTTGATAAGCAGATACTTTGGAGCATCGCCATGGGCATAGGCTTCACTGCTAAGTCGCGGAATTTCCTTATCATCCACTTCAAAGATAAAATGCTGTACATAGGCAGGGTGCGGGGCTTCGGAATCGGCGATAAAACTGAGTTCTCCCGGATCAGGCGTAAACAGGTCAAATTTGCGGGCCAGGCCAAGTGCCTTGGCGTTAAGAAGGGCGCCTGCATCAGCAATGAAAAACGGGCGGTTTTCGAGGTTGTCCATTACATCTACCAGTTTAATAAATGGCTCCTTGGTTGGCAGGAGGTAATGAAGTGTTAGAACGTCTGCCTTCAGGTTGCCTATTTCCTGGCTGAGGTAATCAAGTATCTTGATCGTTCCATCCCCCATACCGGTATCTCCGTATGTAATAAGATGAGGGGGATCTATTCCCAGTGTCTGGCAGGTCACCGAAGCGGCAGATGCCATTGCTGCGGTTCCCAGAGTAACATATTTACCCTCCAGTACGTAATCACCTATGGTGAACCTGTCTTTTTGATAGATACAGTTGCCTTGAGTAAGGGGCATTCCGTCTATAGGTATAGTTCCTGCAATTACCAGCATCTTACTTTTTCCCCTTCTTTTTCTTTTCTTGTTGTTTTTTGTACAACTTTTCTGCGTTTATATAGGCATGCTCCAAGGTGTAGGCGCATATGGTTTTGCCAATCTCTCTGGGTTTGGGGCCTTCCCCGATCACGGTGCCGATGAGGCTCAGACCGAGCCATGGAATGTCCGGTCAGCCACCTCCAGAGAGATTCACAATTACACCGTCTTCCTTGCGGTAGGTGATTTTCATGTTTCCACAGCGAACCATCATGTAATCGCCATAATCCAACGATTTAATAAGCTTGGCCAGAAATACAGGGACCAGATTGGTCCCCTTGGGCATGAATAAAATATCCAAAATAATAACGTTGTTTTCTTCGAGGGTAGCTTCTGCTGCATCTACGTCAGGTGTTTCTACCTCAATGGCAAGGTCACAACCGGTGCGATATTCAACAGGTGGAGCAACCTCTTTAATTTTGAAGCCGGCTTTGTCCAGGACATGCTTGGCGCGCATGGCATGATAGATATAATCAAAGACTATAAGCGCTTTATCGCCTTGTACTGCCATTGTAGCCTCCAGAATATTTTATGCCTAGTTTATTACTGATACTCTTTGCTGTCAAGATAATAAATATATAATATTATAGTACCCTATGTTTTTATATGATAAATATATCCTGCCTTTTTAATGTTTTTTCAACCCAAAAAACAATCCTGCTGTTAGAAGAGCAGCAGGATTGTTTTACATACTGAGATGATAATTGTTATTTGTTATATTTTTATTACTTTTGTTGAATCAAGCAGTGATTCCAAAACCTCATACATATTGCCGGCGTGTCCGACTTTCAGTTTTTCGGTTATCTCGTAAAAAGCTAAACAGGTACCGCAGGAGACTAAGCTTACGCCTGATTCGTTCAGCAGTTTTAAAGTGTCCAGCGCATCTGATCCTTCGCAGGCAAGTTTTACTGCGCTGTTGAGGAAAAGGATTTTGGCTGGCAGGTTATCATTATCCCAAAGAGTGTTTAAAAAAGAATTCATCAGGATTGCGCCAAGTTTGTCGTCCCCTTCTCCAAGCGTTTGAGAAGTGATCAGAACCACGTATGAATCATCATGGCTGGTTTTTTCAACAATATCAACTCCAGGCTTGATTAAAAGTTCAAAGACGCCGTCCTTTTCAACCAGGTCAATATCACGTCCCTGGCTGGAGGCAAACCTTTTTACATTTTGAAGCGAGCCGTTGTTGTCGAGTATAACCTTGATCTGCTCATCACCATACTCTTCTAATGCTTTTTTGGTTCTAATCACTGGCTGGGGGCAACTCAAGCCCCGGCAGTCAATCTGCTTCATAATAAACAGCCTCCTTGCTATACAGCCAGTTTAAGGACTTGTACTGAACTGATAAGTTTTTAGTACATTTCATCAGATACTAGCTGTCTTCCTTCGCTGATGTAGCGCATATCCCGCTCCATTCACACAGGTACTGCTTGAAGACTGATGGGAAGACGTCGATAATCTCTGAGACTTTTGTTGCTGGAGTGGGATTAGCCATTTTACCGCCCATGCGGTTGCATTTTGATGCCAGTATACCCGCCTTTACCGGGTCAACCCCTGCGTAAACAAAAGCGCTGGTAAGGCCGGTTATGGTGTCTCCGGTACCACCGATTGCTTCAAGTACAGGCACGTCAGGCTCATCAATGGTGGCAACAATTCCTCCGTTTTTGGCAATATAATCCCTGGCACCCTTGACTACCATGACCTCAGCGGCACTTTTATTGGAATAGCTTGCTTTGATCAACTGTGGAACATCTTCAATCTCTGAGCCAAACAGATGGTTGGCGATATAAGCAGGATGAGTAGCGTTTGGGTCTGCCAGGAAGGCAATCTCTGAAGGGTCTGGGGTAAATATTCCGAATTTTTCCGCCTGGCCAGCCGCTTTAGCGGCATACATTGCCCCCGCATCAGCAATTAAAAACGGAGGTTTTTCCATTTTTTCCACTTCCCTAACAAACTGTGTAAGCAAGCTCATAAAAGGCTGACAGTAATGAAGGGTTACGAACTCGGGTTTAAGCGAGGCAATGTTTTCTGTCAGGTAGCGGTACATCAATCTGGTGCCGTCGCCTTTTCCGATATCTCCGGCTATCACTACGTAAGGAGGTTCCACTCCCATGTATTCTGTAGCAGTAAGGGCGGCGCTGATCATGGCACCAGTTCCCTGTATTCTCGAAAAAGAATGACCATCAGC
>JAQUQL010000020.1 GCA_028716145.1 Dehalococcoidales bacterium | reverse complement strand
AGGCGTCACATTGTGCCCAAACTAAATGCGGAATATGATTTCTACCTGGTGCCAATTCCGGAAATTTTATACCAGGCCACCGTGTTCCTTAACAGCACGATTCAATTGCTCTATGAAGGAGTCTGGATCCAGCGGAGAGATAACCACATCCATTGAGCCGCGGCGTTTTATCTCAACCACACCTTTATTAGAAGAAGCCAACTGTAAACCTCCGTATACAAAAGAAGCTGATCCGCCAACTGGCCGGCCTTCTTTGATTGAGGAAAGCGGAAACTTAAAACTGAATGGTCCGCCAAGTACGATTTTTACTACGCTGGTGTATATCTGGTACCTGCGGGGAAAAATAAAATAGAGAAGAGCAGCGTCCAAAACGGTTGCTCCAAACATGACCCAGGCGCCGATCAAATCTATCTGTATCAGGATTATCGCCGGAATCAACGTCAGCAGGATGACCCCTAAAAAAACCAGCTTCGCCCAGCCTTCCTGTCGGGCAGCGCTTTCATATATCAGATAGTCGGTTACTATATTTTGTCTCACTGGCGACCTGATCTGCAAATACTCTACTTCCCCTGTTTGATGTAAATATTATGTAATTGATACAGATAAATCAATACTTGATTCAAAGTGAGCGCGCCATACCTGGCAAAAGGCAAGTCTTGATATAAAGCCAGTTTAAGCTTTATACTGAACAATGGATGAAATGTTAAAGGTGGCTATCTTTAAATGGTTGAAAAGAAGGGCATAGAACTGGTTAACACCT
Organism: Dehalococcoidales bacterium; assembly: GCA_028716145.1. Taxonomy (GTDB): domain Bacteria; phylum Chloroflexota; class Dehalococcoidia; order Dehalococcoidales; family CSSed11-197; genus CSSed11-197. Next base: position 16,693 of record JAQUQL010000020.1, on the reverse strand, counting down.
CTAACAATACCGAGGTCTCAATCACTATCGGTAATACCACTCTCGCTCATCATGGCCACCCCGCCGGCGTACGCCTTGAACAGGATATGGCCTATGTATATCTGGCACTTGACACTAGCGCAAGCATGGAAGGCATCAAACTGGAACAAGCCAAAAGGGGTGCATTGATTTTCGGCAGAGACGCCTTTAACAAAGGCTACCAGGTTGGTTTGATCAGTTTCAGTTCGAGCGCCAAAAATGTATGCACTCCTACCAATGATTTCAAAGTGTTTGAGAAGCAAATAAAAGGAATGCAGGCCAGCGGTTCCACCAATATGGCCGAAGCCATCAAGATGGCCCACTATCATCTGGATAAAAAGGATAAAACCCAGGTAATCGTAATAGCCACTGATGGCCGTCCGGATAACAAACGCAATACTATAAAGGAAGCCGAAAAAGCCAAAGCTGATAATATAGATATAATTACCATCGGCACCGATGATGCCGAGCAGGATTTTTTAAAAAAACTGGCAACTCGAGCCGAGCTGGGAAGCAAGGTCACCCGGGAGGTCTTCTCCCAGGCTATTTCAGATGCTTCCAGGCTCCTGCCGCCGCCAAAGTCGATAACCAGGCGCTAGCACAATGAATTTTGAAGAAGCTTGCCGTATACTGGGAATACCAACTACCGCAACAGCAGAAGAAATTCACGCCCAGTATATATACAAAGCTCAACTCCTTCACCCTGATAAAACAGTAAACCTGCCCGATAAAGTCCGCCACAAGGCTGAAGAAGAACTCAAGCGAATCAATGAAGCTTATAATATCCTGAAAAACATTGAAACCAGCCCATCAGGCATTGCACCAAAGCTAAGCGTTGAACCTCAGAGCATCATTTTTAAAGACTTAGCCCCAGGGGAAAAACAAACCGCCCTGATAAGAGTAGATAACACCGGGGGGGCTTTTACCCGGTTCTGGGCAGATGATTCTCCGGCACCGTGGCTGAAAGTGCGTCAGGTTAGATCAACCACCGCCAATCCGCTACCGCTGGAAATAACCCTGGAAGCTACTGCGATAAGCACTCTCGAAACCAAAAACCGATGTAGTCTCCTGATCCTGCTGGAAAATTCCAGTAATAACACCCATGACCAGGTTGAAGTAACCATAGATATACAACCAGCACATAAAAATCAGGCATTTCCGTTAAAAATATTCGGCCCGGTGCTCAAAAACCCTTTCAACAGGGGCAAGCCAAAGCAAGTCACCGCTGAAAAAGCCTGGATGCCCTGGTTAAAAACAGCTCTGTCAGTACTGGCAGGCTACCTTGCCGGGCTGGTAATTTTACGCATCAGCGAAATAGGTTTTTCAGTACCACTCACAACTGGAGCAGCTGCTTTATTTGCTATTGATAAATGGCACCGCCAGCTTACCACCCGCTTCAAACCGGCAGGTGCGCTTTACAAACTGGTGCTGAATCTGGCAATGCTGACTCTGGCCGGTCTGATTATCTGGTCTGCTGCGCAGATATTCCGGCTGAGCCTTCCTTCGGATTATTTGAGTTATGTTTTTATTTTGGTAGTTGAACTGGTAATTTTTGTGTACCTGGCCAGGGTATTATCAGAAAACAGCTGGCGCCGGCCCAAACTGGTACCAACTTTTTTCCTGCTGGTGCTTATAGCGATCGGGCTTGCCTTTGCCGAAGTAGAGCCTCTAGCTTCTTGCAAAGACTCTGTGATCGAATTCCTCTCCTCTGTTTATACACGAGCCAGGGAATGGATGGGGCTTTAAAGAAGTAGACTCATTGACTGAACGTGTCCCCGGTTTGTGTTATGCTATACTCAAATAACCGCTCAAACCGGGTTTTCTTTATAACGGACCAACCCAACACTCAAAACCCGGCCGGACTCACAGGAGAATATATTGGCTTCCAGAACACTTTCCAAATCAAAATACCTTGCTGGTCTGCGCTGCCCCCTGTTGCTCTGGACTCTGGCCAATGATGCTGCCAGCCTCCCACCCGTGAGCCCTACTACCCAACACCGTTTTGATGAAGGAAACGCAGTCGGGCATTTTGCCAAGAAGCTCTTTCCTGATGGTGTCGATGTGCCGACTGACAACTTCATTGCAAATATCAGAATGACCGGGAAACTCATCCGTGATCGCAGACCCATTTTTGAAGCAGGGATACTATCAGGGCGCCTGTATTCCAGGGCAGACATACTCAATCCCGTGGAGAATAACGCATGGGATATTTATGAAGTTAAAAGCTCAACCAGCGTCAAGGAAACAAACATTCATGATGTTGCCTTCCAGAAGCGGGTTTATCAGCAGGCGGATATAAAAATAAACCGCTGTTGGTTAATATACATAGATACTGATTATGTTAAGTATGGAGAAGTAGATCCAGCAGGTCTTTTCAGGGTTGAAGATATCTCTGGCCTGGTCGAAGATGCAACCGTTGGCCTGGATGAACGCATAAGAAAAATGCTTGCAATAATTGATTGCAGGATTCGCCCCGAACAACCGCTCGGGGATTACTGTATCCTGCCCTGGGAATGCGATCTTAAACCAGCTTGCTGGGAAGAACTTCCTAAAAACCATATCTTTGAGCTAAATGGCAGCCTGGCCCAAAAAGCTTGTTATTACCAGCAGGGAATAATTAGTATCAAGGACATCGATGACGAGGCAATCCTTACCCGCAAGCAGGCCATCCAGAAAGAATGCACAGTCACTGGAACAAGTTATTCAGACCAGGCAGAACTCGGCCGCTTTTTAGCAAATGTTACTTATCCAGCCTGCTACCTGGAGATTAAAACCATACGCTCAGCTATACCCATCTACGATGGCACTCGCCCTTACCAGCCCATCCCATTCCAGTTTTCAGTTCATTCTGTCAGTCAGCCGGGATCTTCCCCCGTACACCATTCCTTCCTGGCAGACGGAAATAGCGATCCCCGGCCGCAGTTTGCAGAAAAACTTAGCCAGTCGCTCGGGCATGACGGCAGCATAATCGTGTGTGATTCCAGATCAAAGGCTAGAATTCTCGAAGAGTTAGCTTCCGCTTTTCCTCGTTACCAAAAATGGGTCGGGAGTATAACCGGGAGGCTGATTGACCTCCTCTCCCCTTTTGAAAACTTTTTTTACTACCACGCCTCCCAGAAAAATGAGGTTTCGCTGGAAAGCGTTATTGGCGCAATCAGACTGGAGGGAGGTCAAAATGTCACTGCCCCTTCACACAACCAGAGCTCGATTGCCTTTTCAAACATGAGGAGCAACACCTTAACCGCCGAAGAGAAGGAAGCCATCAGGCAAATCCTGAAAACTGGCTGCAAGCGTGAAACACTGGCGATGATAGAGATTATTGACCGGCTGAAAGATATGTGCACAAACGTCTCCCGCCAGCACTCCGAAGACTCTCCCGACTCCAGCATTCAGCATCATTAGATAACCTGTATTTACCTGTCCGGTGCCTGCCTGTGCTTTACTACAAGGCTGGTTATAAAATATAATAGCTTCAAACCTATTAAACGCCATTTTACATATTAGGAGATTCATGACTTCACGACTTGAACACATTACAGTTCAGAGACAGGAAAAAATAGAGCGCCTCCGCTCGAAAGGTATCAACCCCTACCCTTCCAATTTTGCGCGAACCCATACTTCCGCACAGGCGGTTAAACTGGTTGAATGCCAGGAAGCTGGCGCCTCACAAGATATTTATGCAGCCATCTCCGGACGGATAACAGCGCTTAGAAAAATGGGTAAGATCAGTTTTGCAAACCTGCTGGACGGAGATGGTAAAATTCAGCTCCTTTTTAAAGCAGATGATTTGGATGAACCATCTGCTGATATCTTTAAAGAACTGGATATTGGTGATTTTATCGGTGTCAGCGGTACAATGGTCGTAACCAGGACCGGAGAACCAACTCTTCAGGCAAGCCATCTTGTGCTTCTCAGCAAATCCATGGAACCGCTGCCCGAGAAATGGCATGGCCTCACAGATGTTGAAATCAGGTATCGCCAAAGGTATCTTGACCTCATCTCCAACCCGGCAGTCAAGGAAGTTTTTATTACCCGCTCCAAAACCATAGCCGCGATAAGAAATTATATGAACTACCGTGGGTTTACAGAGGTGGAAACTCCGGTTCTCCATTCCAGCGCCGGCGGTGCGCTGGCAAGGCCTTTTATAACCTACCACAACAGCCTTGACCGGGAATTATACCTGCGCATCGCACTGGAACTGCCCCTTAAAAGGTTAATCGTGGGCGGCTTTGACCGGGTATATGAGCTGGGAAGAATCTTTAGAAACGAGGGGATTTCTACCCGCCATAATCCGGAATTCACCATGATGGAAAGCTACGAAGCCTATGCAGACTACCTCCAGGTTATGAGCATGGTGGAAGATCTCGTATCTTCGGTAGTAAAAAGTGTAACCGGCAGCTATAAAGTGCCCTATGCAAATACCGAAATCGACTTCACTCCCCCCTGGAGGCGCTGGGATTTAAGACAAGCCCTGCTGGAGAACAGCGGTATCGATTTTACCAAGTACCGCAGCAAGGAAAAACTACAGAAGATTCTCAAGGAAAAAAACATCCCCTTTGACCCTATGAGCAACTGGGCAAAGATGATTGACAATCTGCTGGGAATATATGTTGAGCCGCACATGACACAGCCAACTTTCCTTATTGATTACCCGATCGAAATGTCACCACTGGCAAAATCCAGGGTAGACGATGAGACGATTGTAGAAAGGTTCGAGGCGTTCACCGGATGTATGGAGATTGCCAATGCTTTCTCAGAGCTTAACGACCCGGTTGAACAGGAAAGGCGCTTTATCCGGCAGATGGAAGAGTGCCATAGCGAAGATGAAAAGTCTGCTGAAAAAATTGATTACGATTTTCTCAAAGCTCTTTCCTACGGTATGCCGCCAACCGGCGGATTGGGACTCGGGATCGACCGGTTGGTCATGCTTATCACCAACCAGAGTTCTATCAGGGATGTTATACTGTTCCCACAACTTAAAGAGAGAGGTTAACCTGTAATATGGCCAAAATTGTAGGCACACAGGAAAAAGAAACTGTCATAGACGAAATGGCAAGCACGATAGCAGCCTGGTCTTTATCCACAGCCAGGACACTTTTTGCGGATATGTATGAAGTGATGATGGAAGAAGGTATAACCCCCGAGCAAAACTACAGGGTGCACCTTGAAATACTGACTTTTTTCCTGCTTGATTTTGAACGTTATGCAGTTGGCAGAGGTGGAGAGGAATTCCTGGATATGGTACTAAATGAAACTGTTAACGAGGCTATCGCTCTGGTGCTAGATGAACTCCGTCTGGATTCTGAAGAAAGCCAGGAAGAAAAATTGGATCACGCTCTGGATTATTATAACTCGGCAGCCGCAGATTACGATTCATGCCAGGTACTGGTAGAAAAGAAACGGGATTACGATGGTTCCAAAACGGTTCTCGGAAGGCTTGGGTTTAGAATCGCCAAAGCACTTGGCAAGCTGCCCGTTCCAGAAATTACTGATATGGTTGCAGTTGTTGCCGCTGAAGCACTTGCCGAATCCGAATTGAAGCAAAAAGTATCTGAGGTATATTCGCAGGTGAGTCAATAATCCGACTGGAGTAGTAGATGCTTGACCTAAAATTTATTCGTGAAAATACCGATCTGGTAAGAGAGGCAATTGAAGCCCGAAACGACGCTGCTCCGATCGACGAAATCCTCGAGCTGGATGAGCAAAGACGAAGCAACTTGTCCAGGTTGGAGGAACTCAGGCGCGAGCGCAAGGCTACTTCCAGAACCAGCGATGAGGCTGGAAGGGAAAAAGGCCGCCAGCTTAGAGAACAGATAAGAGGCCTTGAAGATATAATAAGAGATATCGAAACCAGTCTCAACGACAGACTGTTAAGAGTTCCCAACATCCCCCAGTCATCGGTACCCAAAGGAAAAAGCGAAGATGACAATATCGTCATACGAACTACCGGCACTCCCCGCCAGTTTGATTTTACACCCCTGCCTCACTGGGAAATCGGAGAACAGCTGGGAATAATAGATTTTGAAGCCGGCACCCGCATCTCTGGATCCCGTTTTTACGTCCTCAAGGGATTGGGGGCTACACTTCAGCGAGCCCTTATCGACTTCATGCTGGATACACACATTCGGGAACATGGCTATAAAGAAACTTATCTGCCGATTATGGTGCGGGCAGAAGCTCTGATAGGCTCATCCAATCTGCCCAAATTTGCCGACAACCTCTATCATGACGCCGAAGAGGACTTCTGGTTTATACCCACTGCAGAAGTAGCACTTACCAACCTCCACCGAGATGAGATCCTGCCTGGCAATGCTTTGCCGCTGTATTACATAGCTCACACCCCCTGTTTCCGAAGAGAAAAAATGAGCGCAGGCAAAGATGTGCGTGGCATCAAACGTGGACACCAATTTGAAAAGGTTGAGATGTACAAATTTGTTGTTCCGGAAAGTTCGAACGAAGAACTGGATAAAATGGTGAGTAATGCTGAGGAGATATGCTCCAGGCTTGAGATACCATATCGGGTTAAGGAACTGTGCACCGCTGATATCAGCTTTGCTTCCAGCCGTACTTATGATATTGAAATGTGGGCTCCAGGCTGTAATGAATGGCTGGAAGTAAGTTCATGTTCAAACTGTTCGGATTTCCAGGCCCGGCGAGCCAACATCCGCTACCGGCCAACCCCGGAATCAAAAGCGGAGTACGTTCACACGCTTAACGGTTCGGGTCTGGCTTTGCCCAGGGTTGTCATCAGCGTGATGGAAAACTACCAGCGCGCAGACGGTACTATAGATATTCCGAAGGTATTGAGGCCTTATATTCACAACTCAAACGTCACCCTGGCCTGAGGGGGAAACATGAACATTAAGAAAATACTGGTTTTTGCCGCAGGGTTTGTTGCCATTGCCGCTGTAATATTTGGCTCTATCCATATTTACTCAACGGCAGTTGCCAAGAAGATAATCGAGCAGACGTTAAACAATGTTTCTTTGGTATCCATGGCGCCCATTCAACGATTGGAAAACCCGGCGCGTTTTACTTATATCTTCACGCTGAAAATATCTAACCCGTCCCGTTTAACTGCAGAAGTAGAGATGACCGACTGGAAGGTTCAGATTGATGAAACACACTTTGAAGTTGCTCCGGTTGGCCAATGGAGCGCAGTGATTCACCCCGCCAAATCACGTGATTTGGCCTTTTCTCCAAAAGGAGAGATAACCATTTTTGAACCTACGATCGTTGATTTAAAAGAAAAGGATGCTGTACCACTGATCATCACTGGCGAGATAAAGGTAACAGCCAAACAAGCCTGGGTCACCCAATCATATAACCACGGCTTTGAATTAAGCTCTTCTGTGATATTTGATTAATATATGCCAGCCATAAATGGCTGGCATATATCTCTTAAATTTACCGGCAAAACGTTTTATTCAAGTTCTGATGTACAATTGGGGCAACGCTTGGCATTAACCGGAATGGAGGTATAGCAAAAAGGGCAGTCCTTGGTTGTGGGTGCAACCGGAGCAGCTTCTTTTTCACGAGCAGCCAACTTGGATATAGGCCGAACAATAAAGAAGAAAACTACCGCTGCAATGATGAGGAAAATAATAAGAGTGTTGATAAACGCCCCGTAGTTTAGCGTCACCGCTCCTGCCTCTTTGGCTGCCGCCAGCGACTCGTATGGACCTGGAGTAGCACCTTCCTTTAAGACTAGCATCAAATCAGAAAAATCAATATTTCCCAGTGCCAAACCGATAGGGGGCATAATGACATCATTTACCAGGCTTGTAACAATTGCCCCAAAGGCAGCTCCAACTATGATACCAACTGCCATGTCCACCACATTTCCCCGCATGATGAACGCCTTGAAATCTTTTAGCATCCTTCCACTTCCTTTAATAATAATTTGAATCAATTATATTCTTGGAGATGGCAAAAATACAACATTATTTCGTTAAAATAAAATATGTCTCTAACCCGGCTGGCACCATTTATAAAATACAATTGGTCAAAGTGATTGCGAGATGAAAAATACCCTCTTTTTGGTTTAAACTATCATTAGCACCAAAAATAGCTGGACACAGCCAGCGTAAAACCAGCAATTAGAATATGACTAATGAAGAAAAAATCCTTGCCAAGGCCAGGGAACTGTTTGATGTGTGCGGAGCAACCCTCCAATCAGACGGGCAAACCCTGCTGATACTGGGCATGGAATCAACAACCGAACAAAACCTGGATGATTTTGGCGTCAGGTCAGGTCACTTTATCATGTACGGTTTCAGGGCTTATGCCGCCCCAAAACTGGAAGCGTTAATAAATTACATACACAAGAAAGGCTTTTCTGCCCAGCTCGTCGGACGCTATGGATACCCTCTGGAAGGAAAGATAAACCTGAAAAACGAAGCTATCCGCGCCAAACTGGGCAAACGTGGTAAAAATACAGTAGTATTGCATCCAAAGTATGGAAGCCGCTTGCGATTCATGGGTATATACACCTCCGCTTCATTGCCCGGCAGAACCACAGCTCAGATTGTAGGAGAATACGAGTTTGCAGCCTGCCGAAATTGTTCGATATGTGTTGACATATGCCCGGTTAAAGCCCTGGAACCCTTTCGCATGGCAAAACCCGATCAATGCCTCTCCAACCTCTCTCCTCAAAATGCCAGTGGCCATTCTGTACTATGTGATAAATGCCTGAAAGAGTGCCCGGCAGGCAATAAGGCGAGAAGGGCAAGAAAAACACCGGTACCAAAAACAAAAAACCAAAAAAAGTAAAGCTGCAAGCATCATCCAAACACTCGCACAAGAAACAGGTGCAAGGAAAACCGCTCTCGTGTTAAAATAGCTGATACTAAAACCGCGTGGAGGGATGTCCGAGCGGTCTATGGTGACGGTCTTGAAAACCGTTGTTCCCGCAAGGGAACCGTGGGTTCGAATCCCACTCCCTCCGCCATTATTTCCCCTCGATCCATACTTCATTCAACCTAACCACACCCAGAGACCCCGGGTTATAACCCTTAACATAAGGCTTCACCAGCGTCATATCAACCCCGAAAGAGATCGGCACCAGCGCTGTGTCTTGGAGGAGCACGTCCTGGGCTTGCTGATACAGTTCGATACTGGTATCAAAATCGGTCTCTTTCCCGGCCATGTCTATCAAAGCATCAAAATTGCTGTTATGGTATTTGCCGGTATTGGAAAAGGAACTGCTGGCAAAAAGTATCTCCAGGAAGTTCTGAGGGTGCGGGTAATCTGCTACCCATCCAAAGTAAAATAAATCATCTTTTTCTGCCATAAGGTTGTAGTAGTACTCGTTCGGATCGATCTGCCGTACGGTTATCTCAACCCCCAGATTCTGATGCCACTGGTATACTATAGCCTCAAGCTCACGTGAAATCACCCCTCCATACCCACCAGTTGTGATGGTAATGGGCGGAAGATTATCAACGGAACCATAGCTTGAACTGGCAATAAGGCTTCTGACTGTTTCAGGGTCAAAGCTGGTTATGCTGGCTGTTTCATCATGTCCGGGTATTCCGGGAGGGATAACTTGCCCGGCAACCATTGCTGCCCCCCTGTAAACCAGGTTGACAACTTTTTTCATATCCACCGCCATGGCAAAGGCCTTGCGCACCAGTGGGTCATTGAAAGGTTCCGTGGTACAATTGAAACCGATGTACATCAGGCTGGGAACGCTGGTGATTATCAGCTCGTTGAATAATTCGCTCTTTTCATCGGTGATTTTATCAATGTAGTCTCCCCCTGTTTGGGCTACATCTATCTGGCCATTCTCATATAAACTCATCACTGTGCCAGCCCATAAGTGATATACCACCCGTTCCAGTTTAGCCGGAGTACCGTAATACCGGTCAAATCGGGCAAGCTCCAGTCTGCTGCCTTTTTTCCATTCCTCAAGTTTGAAAGGTCCCGTACCGTTAATGCCGGATTGCCACCAGCCGCTGCCGAGGGCTGTTTTGGTATCAACCACAAAAGCAGTCGGGTAAGCCAGTTTGTACAGAAAATAGCTCCGCGGCTCCTTGAGAGTCACTTCCAGTTTGTATTTATCAACCACCCGTACTCCGGAAATTTCTTCCGCATCACCGTTAAGAACTTCATCTACACCCAATATATCCCCCAGATAAAGCACGGCAGTCTGGGAGCCAGTTCCCGGGCTGCATGCGCGTTCCCATGAAGCCTTAAAATCATCAGCCGTTACCTGTTTACCATCGTGAAACAACACGTCCTGGCGTAAATAAAAGGTATAGACAGTGCCATTGAAGTTCACATTCCATTCATCTGCAATATCCCCTGTTACCAGCAGTTCATCATCAAGCTTTACAAGCCCGGAAAACATTTGCATTATGTATTGATGAGAAGTACTGTCCCCGCTTAAAGCCGGGTCCAGAGTATAGGGGTCAACACCATACAGGTTGAGCGTGCCACTGCCCGCTGGTTTTCGACCTTGTTCGCAGGAAGCAGTAACCAAACCACAGGACAGTATCACAGCTGAGATTACTAAAGGCAGAAGTTTTCTCATACCATCTGCCTCTTTTTTTGAATAACAAATACTGCCGCTATTACTATCAGCCCTGACACCAAAAATCCCAGATAAAGAGGTATAAAACCCATCGTCTGTGGAGAATAAACGCCGTACTTTTCTTTTGCCCAGGCTTGCCAGGCATCATCAAGACCATCGATATTAAAACCATAGACTTCCAGAAAAGCTTCGTCGTAATCAGCACCCTGGCTGAAAACCTGGAGAAGATCGGCCATTCTAAGCGAGCCGTGGGCGCTAACCAGATAATCCACCAGACTGTAGCTCTGAGCATAAGACAGATAGGTTTTTTCTGCATCAGCTGAAAAGGGGCTCGCCAGGCTCTGAACAGATATCAATTCGTCGTACAGCACTGCGCGTCTTAAATAGGATTCGGAGTATTCCTCCAGATTCCCTTCGGCATACATGGATATACCCTCATTGAGCCACACTGGAATCGAATTATAGGGGTTATTGGTCATCTGATGAGTCACCAGGTGGGCAAGCTCATGAACCATGGCTCTTTTGCCCCATTCGACATCTGATGGAGCGATACCGATAGCCACAACCCCGTAACCGGTAAAAGCAAGGCCCCCCGCCCATTCCTGCACGTACAGCATGGCACCCTGCAGATCAGCCGAACTGCCATAAATGAAGATATCAACCGGGCGCGTGAGGTGAGCCCCTGTATCTGTTTCAAGCTGGGTCAAGGCGGCCTTTGCAGAGCCCAATAGTTCCGAAGCAAAGCTACCGTCACCTCGATACCAGAAAAGAGAAAGGTTGCCTTCAGAAATGCTCTGCCACTGGTAGCGCTCATCAGCAAATGTTACCATGCGAGTTTCGGTAAGAATCGTACCCCCATTTTGGGTAGTTACCTGCCACCAGTACTTGATCGCTGTTCCCGGGGGAAGATTTCCAGTAGTATACATATCCCAAATCCATTGTGCAGAACCGGTTTTGGAAGAATAATCCGCCACTGCCTCACACACCACATCAGCAAAACTGTCTCTTTCTACCTGATAGCTCAGCCTGATATCAGTAATTTTTTCAAGGCTTTCCAGCTCAAGAGAAAAAGTAACCACGTGCGGGTAATCCACAACTGCATGGTTTTTAAGTATTGTTATTTCTGTCTGGGCGCTTGACTGCAAAGGCGGAGCCGCTGCAAACATCAGCGCCAAAACCGCAAAAAACGCGGCTAACCTTTTAACTCTCGCCTTCATAGCCGGACCTTAGATATGCAGTGATGAGTTCATCCAGATCTCCTTCCAGAACCGCCTCCGGATTGTTAACCTGGTAATCTATACGATGGTCCTTGACCATTTTATAGGGATGGAGGATATAGCTCCTGATCTGGTTGCCCCAGGCTGCCGATATCACTTCACCCTTCAAGCGGTCCATCTCCTCCTGGCGACGAGCGATTTCAAGCTTGAGGAGGCGAGCTCGTAATATCCTGAAGGCAGTTTCTTTATTCATGTGTTGAGAGCGCTCGCTCTGACAGGAAACTACAATACCGGTTGGAAGATGAGTGACTCTTACTGCTGAGCTTACCTTTTGCATGTTCTGGCCTCCGGGACCAGATGAGCGGAAGGTGTCTATTTTAAGATCATCCGGAGAAAGCGTGATGTCAATGTCACCCTCTTCTGCTTCAGGAAGTACTTCAACCAGGGCAAAAGAAGTATGCCGGCCATGGTCAAAATCAAAAGGTGACAGCCTCACCAGACGGTGCACTCCATGTTCAGACTTGAGATACCCGTAAGCAAGGCTGCCAGTTATCTCTATTGTAGCGCTTTTTATGCCAGCCTCGTCTCCAGGGGAGACGTCCAATACCCCCGCCTTGTAGCCCTTTTTATCTGCCCAGCGCAAATACATCCGCATAAGCATTTCTGCCCAATCCTGTGATTCAGTGCCTCCTGCACCAGCATGAAGGTACAGAACTGCAGAATGCCGGTCATAATGACCTGAAAAGGAAAGTTCAAATTCAAGTTGTGCAAGTTGCTTCTCAACCGTTTCCAGTTCAGAGCCGAGGTCTTCTGCCATGGAAGGATGATCATCAGCTTCCAGTGTGAGCAGTTCATCAAGATCTGAGAGTTGTTTTTTAAGTCTTTCTATTCTTTCAACATCCTCTTTTGATGACGAAAGCTGCTGCATAACTTTTTTTGCCTTTTGGGAATCCTGCCAGAAACCAACCTCCAGAGAAGCCTTCTCAAGTAAAATTATCTCTTTTTTCTTGTTATCCGAGTCAAAGCCGCACCCCGGCCTGAGACAGGCGATCTTTCAGCTCGGCAAGTTTATCAGTCAATTCAGACATCCGTTATTAGTTCTCCTTATTTTTGCTTGCGTCTACGCTTGGCATTCCGGCCAGCCAGTTGCGGCCATATGAGCGCACCTTACTGGTTCCGGCAGTCTGTGTTTCAAACAGGTACTCATAACCCACTTAACTGCGTTTTCCAGGCTGATGTGGTTCCCGACTGATACAAAAACCGTGCTAACATCCTCCCGAGTACGCAATACCGCCCCTATCACCTCTTCCCCATCAACAAGCCCTTCCCTGCTGCCTTTTATTTTATCCGGTTCCCTGTATTTTCCGCAAAGCCTCGATTTAGCGCAACCGATAACCGGAAGGTTTGAGTACAATCCAAAATGACAGGCAAGCCCCATGCGGCGGGGGTGAGCCACACCATGACCATCAACTATTACGAGATCAGGTTTGATTCTCAAAGCTTGAAAAGCCTTCAGAATCAGCGGCAGTTCCCGAAAGGATAACAGCCCGGGTACATAAGGGAATGCTACTTGGTCACTATATCGCCTTACTTCCACGACTTCCATATTAGGGTAATTAAGAACCACTGCCGCGGCGATTCCGACATCACTCCCTCTCGGAAATGATACGTCCACCCCAGCGATATAGAAGATATCACTCACCGTTCCGATTTGTACAATCTTTCCAGCCATCTCTTTTTGAATAGCGATAGCTTGCCGCGGATCGACACGTCCATCAGACACCGGCCAGTTTGCCACACTGGCATTATAAGCTCGCTATTTCCCAACGGCAAGCGCTGTTTCCCTGTTTGCCAGAGCTTGCCGAATTTGATATAAACATTCAACGGTTATCCATCAACTTTTTTGCAATATTTAAAGCTGTATTATGTTAATCAGTATTGACAGCACCAGCGTAATGCGTCATAATTAGCACCTGATAAGGAGGAAATGTGGTTAAAATTAGGTTAAGACGTATTGGCGCACCCAAAAAACCAAACTACCGGCTGGTAGTGGCTAACAGCCAATCACCACGCAACGGTGCTTTTATTGAAATAATCGGTTTTTACAACCCCTTGACTCAGCCGGAAACCTTCACCGTAGAAGAAGAGGCTGCCATCAAATGGTTAAGGCAAGGGGCGCAACCTACTGCTACCGCCGCCAGGTTGCTGACCAAGGCCGGCATTATGGATAAGATCAAGTCAGCAAAGGAGTAACCATGAAAGAACTGGTTGAATTCATCGCTAAATCACTGGTAAATGCACCCGATGATGTGGTGGTTACTGAGGAAACAAGTGAGGAGAACGGCATCGTTCTAAAACTCCAGGTTGCCGATGAAGATAAAGGGCGCATAATTGGCAAACAAGGGCGCATCGCCCAGGCCATGCGAACCCTCATCCGGGTAAAAGCAGCCAAGGCCGGAACCAAAGCCTCTCTCGAGATCATCTAGAGCTTACCCTGGCCTAAATCAAAAAGCTAACCCTCTTTTTAAACTCGCCTAGTGAGTTGATAGGAGGGTTTTTGCTTTACTGGCAGGATTTGTAATATAAACAGGCATTAAAAAAGCCCGGCTAAAACCGGGCTTTTTATTATCCTTCCTGGTAGCGCTTTCTGCGTTTGGTTGCTACTTTCAACCTGACAAGGGAACGCTTGAGAGCTGCTTCGGCCTGGGCTGAATCGATACCGGAAGGCTTCTCTGCCATAGTCCGTTGAGCAGCTTCCTTGGCAGCTTCTGCGCGGGCAATATCTATATCTTCCGCCCTTTCAGCAGCATCGGCAAGTACGATCACCCTGTCTGGTTGAACCTCAAGATAACCCCCACCGATAGCCAAATACTGTTCATCATTTCCGTTGCGGATAATCAGCTCTCCGATCCCGAGAACTGTCATCAGCGGTGCATGATGAGGCAGTATTCCAAGTTCGCCTTCAATGCCTGGTGCTACCAGCATATCTATCTCGTCAGAGAATATAGCTTCTTCAGGGGTAACTATATCAAGCTTGATTTTAGACATACACCCCGCCTTATTCGGCCAGCTTTCTGGCCGCCTCTACTGCTTCATCTATGGATCCCACCATATAGAAAGCCTGCTCAGGCAGGTCATCATGCCTGCCTTCCAGAATCTCTTTAAATCCGCGTACTGTTTCTGAGATGGGAACGTATTTGCCCGGTCTGCCGGTGAAAACTTCGCCGACAAAGAACGGCTGGGTAAGAAAGCGCTGGATCTTGCGCGCACGGGCGACTACCTGCTTATCCTCTTCGCTTAGTTCTTCGATACCAAGAATGGCGATTACGTCCTGAAGGTCCTTGTAACGCTGCAAAACCTTCTGTACATCACGGGCAACCTGATAGTGCTCTTCACCGACATTTTCCGGTGCAAGAATGCGAGAAGTAGAAGCCAGCGGATCAACTGCCGGGTAAAGAGCCTGTTCGGCCAGTGCTCTTTCAAGCGCAATAACCGAATCGAGATGGCCAAACGTAGCCACAACACCAGGATCAGTATAGTCATCAGCCGGAACATAAATAGCCTGGAATGATGTGATTGAGCCATTTTTGGTGGAGGTAATCCTCTCCTGGAGTTCACCCATTTCAGTTGCCAGTGTCGGCTGATAACCCACAGCAGAAGGCATGCGACCCAGAAGAGCAGATACCTCCATACCAGCAAGAGTGTAGCGGTAAATGTTGTCAATAAAAAGAAGTACGTCCTGCCGATCTACCTCTCGGAAATACTCAGCCATGGTAAGGCCGGTAAGAGCTACCCTTAAACGTACAGCGGGAAGTTCGTTCATCTGCCCGAAAACCAGGCAGGTCTTGTCAATTACGCCCGAATCCTGCATTTCATGCCAGAGATCGTTACCTTCACGGGAACGTTCACCGACACCGGCAAACACGGAATAGCCACCGTGCTCGGTTGCAATATTTCGAATAAGCTCCTGTATGATAACTGTTTTGCCTACACCGGCGCCTCCAAGGAGTCCGGCTTTACCACCCTTCGCAAAGGGAGTGATAAGATCGATCACCTTGATGCCGGTTTCAAACATTTGTACTGTTGATTGCTGTTCATCAAATGCGGGGGCATCCTGATGGATCGGCCAGTGATCGCTGGCCTTGACCTCGCCGCGGTCATCCAGAGCAGTTCCGGTTACATTAAATATCCTGCCAAGTGTGGCTTCCCCGACTGGAACACTGATAGGAGCTCCGGTGTCAACAACTTCAGCCCCTCGTGCTAAACCATCGGTCGGGTCAAGGGAAAGAGCCCTGATCCAGCCATTTCCAATGTGGCTTTGCACTTCAAGGGTGAGCTTTAGTTCACCAATTTCGATTTTCAATGCGTTAAAAAGTGCCGGCATCTGGTCTGACGGAAATTCAACATCAACAACCGAACCGATTACCTGTACAACTTTGCCTTTTAACGCCTCAGCTTTTTCATTTGCCATAAGTTATTTCTCCTGCTCTAAAGCCATTTTACCGGCAGTAATATCCAGTAATTCACGGGTGATTACATCCTGGCGGGCTTTATTATATTGAAGGGTTAAGTCTTCCACCAGATCTTTGGCATTATTGGTAGCGTTGCGCATGGCAACCATGCGCGCAGATTGTTCGCTGGCAATTGATTCCAAAATCACCTGATATATCCTCATTTCTACAAAACGTGGAAGTAGTTCATTAAGAACGCCGGTAATATCCGGCTCATAGGTATGTTCCACCACACTGACATCTGCCTTTGATGACTGTCCACCTTCGAACTGTGCTGTATCCACCGGCAACAACTTTTCAATAACCGGTGTTTGAGATACTGTAGAAACAAAACTGCTGTAAGCAATATAAACTTCGTCTACTTCCCCGCTGGAATATTGATCCAGAACGATCCGTGAAATGGGGAGGGTTTC
>JAQUQL010000019.1 GCA_028716145.1 Dehalococcoidales bacterium | reverse complement strand
AGGATGGGAATATCACCAAAGCAGAATACAATGCCCCGTTTACAATCATAGCGCGGGCAAGTGGTTCGGAATCTGTAAAGGATGGTGGGCGATACTGGATTTGAACCAGTGACCCCCTGCGTGTGAAGCAGGTGCTCTAACCACTGAGCTAACCGCCCATAAAATGATGCAATCGCCATAAAAAGATAGATGAATCTGGCGCTGGCGACTGCAATTATATCACCAGCCCAAGAAAGCTATCAATTTATTTTAAGGCGCGACATTATTTTAGCACTGATATAAGAATCCTGCTTTATTACTGGCAGCCGTCAACTATCTGATAACTCGATTAACCATCCTTTAAGATAACAGTGTATTCAGTTTATCAAGTACCTCGGCGATAATTTCTGCCGGTAAAGTGTATATCAATTCGGCGTTTCGGGTACGCCAGTCAAGACTTTTAACCTGATCGGCCAGAATGCATCCAGCCACCGGCAGCCCCAAAGGAATACTGACCTCAAAGGGGTAGCCCTTGACTTGCCCTGTAACAGGGCAAAGGATCGCCAACCCAACTTTGCTGTTGTAGTCTCGGGGTGAGAGCACCACAGCTGGCTGTCTGCCAGCTTGTTCATGGCCTGCTTGCGGATCCAGGGTAATCCAAACCACATCCCCGCGTTCAGGTATGTAAGCTGCGACCGTTACCACGCCTCCTTCCCCTCAGCACCACCGGTATAAGTCTCGCGATGTAGATTATCTTCAGTTACCATTGCCAGAAGTTGCTTAAGGTTTATCCCCGGCTTCTTTGCCGGAGTAATAATAAGCCTCCCTTCTGCCAGCGATAGTTCAACGGACGTGTCCTTTTGGAGCCCTGCATCGATAGCGAAGGATTTGGGTATTCGCAAAGCAAGACTGTTCCCCCATTTTTGTATGCTCGTTTTCATCCCAGCCCCTCCATTAACTGTATATACTATGAAGATACTTAATCGTCAGCAATTTGTCAAACTGACCAGCTTAGTTTGACACTTCTACTATTGCTACATATATGCCAGGGCTCTCTTAAAAACCTAATAAAACATTCAGGGTGTTTTACTGTAAAAAGATTATTGATTGTAGTTACCCACCGTACTATTATGGTAATGTAGCAGCCAGCCAATTGAAAAAGGAGACTGCTTAACCTATAATGAGCATATGCTCTTAATAGAGGTGCTGTATGGTCAGACCACGTAAATGCCGCCACATCAGCTTTTTACCTGATGTTACCTATTTCAAACCCCAGGGGATACCAATGCGTTTTTTGGAAGAAGTATCCCTTTCTTTTGAAGAAATTGAAGCGATCAGGCTCAAGGACATCGAAGGGCTGGAACAGGAAGAAGCTGCCAGCCGGATGAATGTATCCCGGCCTACTTACCAGCGCGTACTCGCCTCTGCCCGGAACAAAATAGCAACCGCTATCCTCAGTGCAAAAGCCATCAGGATCGAAGGCGGCAACTATAAACTCTCCGGTGGTGCTCCGTCAGACGCTCAAGAAAACTCTGCCCCTGCAAAAAAGGAGCAGGATGAAGATTGATATAACCGTTCTTGCCGATAATACCGCCTCATCCAGCTATCTTGCCGAGTGGGGTTTGAGCATCCTTATTGAAACAGAATATGCAAAAATTCTCTTTGATACCGGAAGGAGCTTTACAGCGCTTCATAATGCCGGCCTGGCTGGCAAAGATTTTAGCAACCTGAAGGCTATAGTTTTAAGCCATGGCCACTATGATCATACAGGTGGTTTGACAGGTATATTGAAAAAAGCGGGTGAAGGGGTAAATGTAATAGCTCATCCATCAGCTTTCAACCCCAAATACGCCATTCGTGCCTCCGGTTCCCCGCCCGATTATATTGGAATACCGCACTCAAAGCAGGAGATCGAAGACCTCGGTGCAAACCTTGTACTTACCCCCCTCCCATTTCAGATTGCAGAATCTATCACTACCACAGGAGAAATCCCCCTGATAAGTGGTTTTGAGTGCCCGGACAAAAACCTGCTTGAGATAAGAGGCGCTAACTCATTCCCTGACCCTTTTCTGGATGATCTTGCCCTGGTAGTAAACAGCGGTTCAGGTCTGGTAGTAATAGCAGGCTGCAGCCACAGAGGCATCATCAACGCAGTCACACAGGCACAAAAAATTACCGGAGAAAAAAAGATCCGCTCAGTGATTGGAGGTTTCCACCTTTATTGCGCAACTCCAGAGCAGATTTCAAGCACTATAGATGCACTCAAGGAAATGAAGATAGAACTGGTTGCTGCCGGCCATTGTACCGGTTTTACGGCCTGCTGTAGTTTGCACAGTGCGCTTGGAGATTCTTTTTCACTCCTCAAAACAGGAGCCAAAATTCATTTTTCTTGAACTTATTGTATACTGGGGTTTAAAATTAAGCCAGTACCAACCTGGAGAAGAAAATGACAGATGATTTAGATGAAAAAGCAAGAGCGCTTGTAAAACAGGTTATGATGGGGCAGGGCTACTCCAGCGCTGCCGTTGACCTGATCATGGACCCCAAAGACATGCGCATTTGTGATTATCACAATGCATTCGGCATGATTGACGGGTTCTGCGGAGATACCATGATGATGTGGATACAGGTGGAAAACGGCGTTATCGTTGATGCCACCTTCAGTACTGACGGATGCCAGAACTCCGTCGCCGCAGGCGGTATGGCGGTGCTGCTGGCAAAAGGCAAAACACTGGATGAAGCCATGGAAATCGATGACAAGACCATTCTGGACGCACTGGGTGGATTACCGGAAGACGAACACTGTGCCGAACTGGCAAGCAATACACTCAGAGTTGCTATAAGTGACTACAGGTTTAATAACGAAGGGTGCTGATAAACCCCTTATACCTGGTTTTCAGCCTTAATTAAAAACTCGCACCGGTCACCGGCTGTTTTAGTTATTAACAAGCTTTAATTAAGCTGTGATGACGAACCAGCTCCAGAAAGTAGTGATGAATCCTCAAATCATCCACCAGTTCCGGATGAAAGGCAGTTGCAAGAATATTCCCCTGGCGGACTGCAACAATTCTTCCGTCATCAAGGCTGGCGATCACTTCTACTCCTGCGCCCGCCTGTTCCACTACCGGTCCGCGTATAAACAACCCCGGAAAGGGCTTCTGGCCAAGAATTGGGATATGCAGGTCTTTCTCAAAGCTGGATAACTGTCGGCCAAATGCGTTGCGGTTCACCCTTATATCCAGGAGTTGCAGGGTTTTTAGCTCAACCGTACTACCCACATTTTTAGCAAGGCAAATCATACCTGCGCAGGTGCCCAAAAAAGGCACGGAACTGCAGGCCAGCTGTTTTAAGGGTTCGACAAGGTCGTAATGGTGCATTAACCTGGTTATGACTGTGCTTTCGCCACCGGGAATTATGATCCCCGATACTCCCTCCAGCTCTTCCGGTTTACGGATTTCAAGCGTCTCGGCACCCATAGTCCGAACAGCACGCACATGTTCAATAAAGGTACCCTGAAGAGCAAGAACACCGATTTTCACTTAAATTTTATGCTCCCTTTAAACAAAACATTTCGTGAAGAATAAAAACCGCGGACACAAAGTACCTAAACGCCGCGGAAACGGTTTGTAATAGGAAGGCGCCTGTCCCTTCCAAATGCACGGGAGGTTATTTTTACCCCGGGAGGTGCCTGCCTGCGCTTGTATTCACTCATATCTACCAGGCGCGCTGTGCGTTTTACTGCCTCCGCATCAAAACCCTGGGCTATGATCTCGGCAACTTCCTTGTCCTGTTCAACGTAACTGGTAAGAATCGGGTCAAGAACCTCATAAAGAGGCAGGGAATCGCTGTCCTTCTGGTTAGGCCTTAGCTCGGCAGAGGGGGCTTTAGCCATTATCTGTTCCGGTATAGGCCTGGAGCCATTGCCGCGGTTGCGATACAGCCCCAGTTTATAGACCAGTGTTTTTGGCACATCCTTTATTACAGCAAAACCACCGGCCATGTCTCCATACAGCGTAGTATAACCGGTAGCCATTTCACTCTTGTTGCCGGTAGTAAGCACAAGCCATCCGAACTTGTTGGAAAGCGCCATTAGCAGGTTGCCTCGAATCCGGGCCTGGATATTTTCTTCCGTAGTGTCCCGAGGTACCTGTGAAAAAACCTCTTCCAGGGTTTCCAGATAGCTGTTATAGATCTTCTCGATAGGAATGGATATAAGGTCGATCTTTAGATTGTTACAAAGTTCACGGGCGTCTTCCAGGCTTTCCTGGGAAGAATAACAAGAGGGCATGGCAACGCCGGTAACACGCTCTCTGCCAAGGGCATCTACTGCAATCGCTGCTACCAGGCTGGAATCCATTCCCCCGGACAGACCAATCACGACGTGGGCAAAACCATTCTTGATTACGTAATCACGGGTGCCGGTAACAAGCGCTCTATAAACTTCCTCTACCGGCTCAAGAGGTTGGGAGGTGGGGGTGTCAACTGAGGCTTTCTGTTTTTTACCAGCCTGGATAGGAATATCATATACTGTGTTCTTCCAGCCGGCAACTTCCAGTTTCTTGAGTTTATCCCCTTTTTCTTCGGCTTGTTTGAGTATATCGACCAGAAGGCTGGTATCTATATCAACAGTTATAAAAGCTTCGTCGAACTGAGGTGCCCGGACAAGGGGGGTGCCATCGATATCCATTACCACCGAGCCGCCGTCAAATACGAGTTCGTCCTGGCCGCCTACCTGGTTTATGTAAGAAACGATCGCTTTATAGTCTCTGGCCCTTTTCCCGAGCATATCCTCGCGTTCGCGCCATTTGCCGGTGTGAAACGGTGAAGAGCTTATATTTATGATGAGCTCGGCACCGTTAGAAGCTTGAACCGCTGCCGGGCCATTTTCAAACCAGATGTCTTCGCATATATTTACCCCAACACCAACGCCGCCAATGTTTATTACCGGGCATTCATTCCCTGGTTTAAAATAACGCTGTTCATCAAACACGCCATAATTGGGGAGTATAATTTTGCGGTATACAAGCTTAATATCCCCACCGCTGATAATAGCAGCAGCGTTATAAAGGCACTGCCCTTCACCATCAACAAAGCCAACTACCGCTGTTATATCGCAAGCAGCAGCGATCATGTTCAGAGACTGGCGGTTTTCACGAATGAACTGTGGTTTGAAAAGAAGGTCTTCCGGCGGGTAGCCAGTTACTGACAGTTCCGGGAAAACCACGATATCACAACCGGCTTCGCTTGCTCTGCCGATATCTTTAATTATTTTTTCGCGGTTGCCAGCAAAATCGCCCACGGTGGCGTTTATCTGGGACATGCCCAATCTTATCTCAGCCATGCCTTATATAATACCACTACCATGGGCGATTTATTAAACTGCAGTACTACCCTTTAAAGAATGGGGAGATAGCGCTTAAGCTCAAACTCGGTAACCTGAATGCGATATTTATCCCATTCCAACTTTTTATTTTCCAAAAAAGCATTGAAGCAATGGTCTCCCAGCGTCCTGCGCACAAGCTCACTGTTTTCGGTCAGTTTTATCGCCTCATTCAGGCTAGAGGGCAAAGTCCCTATACCTCTTTCTGCCCTTTCTGCTTCTGTCATTTCAAAAACATTTTCTTCCACTGGTGCCGGCAGTTCGTATTTCTTTTCGATTCCCTCAAGCCCGGCTGCCAGCATAACAGCAAATGCAAGGTAAGGGTTGCAGGCTGGATCCGGACTGCGCAGTTCAGCACGGGTGGCCTTTTCTCTTCCGGGCTTGTACTCCGGCACCCGAATCATATCTGAGCGATTGCGTCTTGCCCAGGAAAGGTAAACCGGCGCCTCATAACCCGGTACCAGTCTCTTGTAGGAGTTGATCCACTGGTTAGTTATAGATGTAAACTCCGGAGCGTGTCTTAAAAGACCGGCGATGTAATATTTGGCGGTTTGCGACAGGCTGTAACTGTCATTGCGGTCAAAGAATGCGTTTGAATCCCCTTTAAACAGTGATTGGTGAACATGCATACCGCTGCCATTTTCCCCGAAAAGAGGCTTGGGCATAAAGGTTGCATATACGCCCGCATTTAGAGCGATCTGCTTGACCACCAGACGATAGGTCATAACATTATCTGCCATGGTAAGCGCATCGGTATAGCGCACATCTATCTCATGCTGAGAAGGAGCAACCTCATGGTGGGAATATTCCACTGCGATTCCCATTTTTTCCAGTGCCAGAACTGAATCCCGCCTGAGGTCAGTAGCCATATCCAGAGGTATCATGTCGAAATACCCTCCGGCATCCAGAACTTCAGTACTTTTGCTGTCCTTGAAGTAAAAATACTCAAGCTCAGGCCCTACATAAAAGGTATACCCCATATCAGCAGCCCGTTTAAGAATCTTTTTTAATACATATCTGGGGTCTCCCTCGAAAGGGGTGCCTTCCGGTTTTACTATGTCACAATACATACGCCCAACTGCCTGATGCTCACGCGGCCTCCACGGCAACAGCCTAAAGGTATCAGGATCAGGAAGAGCGATCATATCGCTTTCGTCTATCCGGGCAAACCCTTCTATGGACGAACCATCAAAACCCATCCCCTCTTCCAGGGCGGTCTCCAGCTCCTCAACGGTTATGGCAAAACTCTTGAGCATCCCCAGCACGTCAGTAAACCACAGCCTGATGAACTTAACGTCGTGCTCCTTTGCCATCTTTAGTACATACTCTTTGCTTTCTTTCTTGTCAGCCAATTTTTTCCTCCTAATTTTATTTAAACTGTATCTTCGCCGACTTCTCCAGTACGGATTCTTACTGCATCTTCGACCGGGATTATAAATATTTTACCGTCTCCGATATCTCCTGTACGAGCAATCCGGGATATCGTATTGACTATAAGGGGAACATCCCCATCCATAACTACTACCTCAATTTTAATCTTGGGTATCAGGTCAACCTGGTACTGGGCAGATCTTCCCTGCAAGGTCAGCCCTTTCTGGCGTCCACGGCCGCTAACTTCGGTTACTGTAAGCCCGAAATAACCGTTTTCCTCCAGGCCTTCGATCACCGCTTTTAACCTTTCTTCACGGATGATTGCTTCTACCTTTCTCATCGCATACTACCTCCATAAACACTTTCGGCATGCTGGGAAAGATCAAGCCCGATAGTCTCTTCTACCGGTTTTACCCTTAAGCCAACTGTAGCATTAACTACTTTGCCGATCACGATACTTCCAATAAAAGCAAACGCAGCTACGGCAACAACACTGATCATCTGGATAACTACCTGCATCCCCCCACCATTTACTAGCCCGTCTGCTCCAGCCGGGTTCACCGCTGCGCTGGCAAAAATGCCGGTAGCCACTGCTCCCCAGACACCTCCCAGGCCATGAACCGCAAACACGTCCAGAGAGTCGTCGAAACCCAGTTTTTCCTTTAATAGTTTCATACCATAAAAACCAGCGAGTGAAGCCCCGACCCCTATCGGTATGGCGGCTATTGGTTCCACGAAACCCGCCGCCGGAGTGATCGCAACCAGGCCAGCCACAGCTCCGGTAGCAGTTCCCAGTAAGGTTGGTTTTTTGTAACTCCAGGAAACAATCATCCAGGTTAAAGCTGCAGCCGCAGCCGAAAGATGGGTGGAGACAAAAGCGCTGGATGCCAGACCGTTAGAGCCAAGTGCACTTCCGGCGTTAAAGCCGAACCACCCAAACCAGAGGATAGCACTTCCGGTTACAACCATGGGAACAGAACTGGGAGGTGTTGCCTCTCTGGTAAAATCCCGGCGCTTGCCAAGTAGAATTACCAGTGCAAGTGCTGATACACCGGCATTGATGTGAACTACGGCTCCACCGGCAAAATCAAGCGCTCCTAATCTGGCCAGCCAGCCTCCATCTCCCCATACCCAATGGGCAACAGGACAATAAATAAAAGTTAGCCAGAGTGCTCCAAATACCAGCAGTGCGCTAAACTTCATCCTTTCAACAACGGCGCCAGTAATCAAAGCCAGTGCTATTACCGCAAACATGCCCTGGAATGCCATAAAGGCAAGATGTGGAACAGTTGTAGCATAAACTGCAGACGGCTCCTGGCCTACACCATTGAGCCCAAGGTATTCCAGGTTACCGAAAAGACCTCCGGCTATACCGGGAGCAAATCCTATAGAGTAACCATACGTCATCCATAGTACGGTGACAAGACCTATACATGCAAAGCTCATCATGATGGTTGAGAGCAGATTTTTCCTTCTTACCATACCACCATAAAACAGAGCAAGGCCCGGAGTCATAAACATCACCATTGCTGCTGAAATAAGTACCCAGGCTGTATCACCGGCGTTTATCATTAAACTCTTTTGTCTCCTTTTTTAAAACTGTAAACAGTATAACGGGAGAATGTTTCCAGATTATTACGGCCATGTTAAGTAGAAATTAAACTGCAATCTGGTATTTGTCATATCACGATAAAATCCAATTGTTATATTCAGCCTTGCTTTCGTGTTATGATATAAGCAGAAAAAATGCCTGCAGAAATGAACTCCGAACCAGTAAAAGATGCCTGGCTCAGCATCGGCGAAGCTTGCCGAATACTGGGTGTAAGCGAGGCCACGCTAAGACAGTGGACCGACAGTGGTCAGATCAAGGTTTTCATTACCCCTGGCGGGCATCGCCGGTTTGAAAGAAGCCAACTGGACGAGTTCATGGCCTCCCGCCAGAAAACACTCGGAATCGCAGATCTCGTAGCAAAGCTGGAAGAAACTGCTGAACCCCACCGTGAAATCGCTTCGGCCATAACAGCAGCACTTGGCGAGAGCATAATGTTAAACCAGCAGCAAAAAGAACGCCTCGCCGGGTTAGGCAGAAGAATCCTTGAACTGATAATCTGGTACGTGGCTTCACCAGTCGATAGAAATGCCAGCCTGCTTAAAGCACAGGGAATAGGAATGGATTTTGGCACTACCATGTTTGAGGCTGGGATTTCACTTACCGATTCGATCGAAGCGTTTACCTGCCACAGGCGGCCGATCGTTGAGGGTGTAATGGCAATGATGAAGCAGAGAGAGATTATCGCTGAAGAAATTCTTGCCGCGCTGCCCCTTATCGACGATATTATGGACAGCACCCTGCTGGCAATGGTCAAAGCTCATCAGCAACGTTTAAATACATAGCCCTCAAAAAAATATTCCCCCACATAACAAACCAATTTGATTTAGATTTTATTAGATTTTGACAGATTTAATACCGTTCTGCTATATTCTTTAAGATTTTTGCCGGGCGGACAATAGTTCAGTTTCGCTGATAAGCCTGATTTAATAGCTTTATACACGTTTGTCGGCATAGCAAACCGATATGTGCAACCGGTTCATACGGAGAGAACTTTGGACAAATCAACTAAACTCAAACACTCAGACCCGGTTGTGCCCGATTTAAAACTGGTAGCCTGGGAGATAACCCGTAGATGCAATCTGTTTTGTGCACACTGCCGGGCAGATGCCCTGGACGAAGAATACTCCGGAGAACTTTCAACCAGGGAGTGCTTTACACTTATTGATCAGATATCAGAAGTTGCCAAACCCATACTGATCCTCACTGGTGGCGAACCCCTGATGAGAGAAGATGTCTATGAAATCGGAGCGTATGCCAACTCAAAGGGCTTCAGGGTTGTTGTTGGCACTAACGGAACCCTGGTTACACCGGAAATCGCCCAGCGAATAAAAGAGATTCCCGTCTCCCGCATAAGTATAAGTATAGATTTTCCATCTGCTGATCTGCAGGATGATTTCCGCGGGAAAAAAGGCGCTTTCCATGATGCTCTGGAGGGGATTCAAAACGCCCATGAAGCAGGAATGGAAGTACAGATTAACAGCACAGTTACGCGCTTAAACGCCAAATATCTGCCACAACTGGTTGATATGGCTCTTGAACTCAGGGTTGCTGCCTTTCATCCGTTTTTACTGGTGCCTACCGGCCGTGGAAAAGGACTTGCCAAGCAAGAGCTTGCCCCACAGGAATATGAAGATGTACTGCGCTGGATCTGCCACAAACAGCAGGAACTCGGCGACAGCCTATTTTTCAAACCGACCGATGCACCTCATTATCAGCGCATAATACGCGAGTGTGGGATCACTCCGTCTCACGGGCATGGGCACCCGGGAGGGTTTCCCACGTCTCAAAGAGGCTTTAATACCAATACACGAGGTTGCATGGCTGGAACAGGTTTTTGCTTTATTTCTCATGTAGGGCAAGTACAGGGATGCGGCTATTTTGACGTGCCCGCAGGCAACATACGCGAGCAGACTTTCGCGGAAGTATGGAATGGCTCCCCTCTATTCAACCAGCTGCGCGATATCGACAACCTTAAGGGAAAATGCGGGATATGTGAATTCAAACGGCTATGTGGTGGCTGCCGGGCTCGTGCTTATGAAGCAACCGGGGATTACCTCGAAGCAGAACCTTATTGTATATACCAACCCGGCAGCTTTAAAAAAACCGGGGGAGAAAATAAATAAAACACCCTGTGAGGGCTGATTCCAGTACCGGCGCCAGGCTACCGGCACCTGATAGCATCCTGCCGATTTCAAACCAGAAATCGCCCTTGCCCCAATGCAGGTTATCACGCTATAACCTGCTTCCCGCTCCGGTGAAATTTGTTTACCTGGCAGTACCTGTTCTGGCAATTACCCTTTTTATACTTCACTGGTTTTCAATACCGGTTTTCGGGCATGTGTTTGCCGGGACTGTATATTATTACCTGATTTATGCGCTCCTGGGAGTTAATATTTTTATCGGGCTCGGAGCAAGCCGCAGTCAGGGTAGAAAAGCAACCCCCTGGTATGACTACTTGATTGCAATTGCCCTGTTTGCTGTCCTTATCTTTTTTATTTTTAACTCCAGAGAAATCGACTATCATAACTGGGACACGCCTCCCAATGGATGGATACTTGGCTCAGCAATATTGCTCGGAATTTTGGCCATAGAAGCCGGGAGAAGGGTTGGCGGATGGGGATATGCCGCGCTTCTGCTTGTAGGAATAACCTATCCTCTCATTGCATCTCACCCCTGGCTGGCTGAAAACCTGGGAGGGGTTTTTTATGGTGTTGCTATACCTTTTAAGGAAGTAGTCGGATCTTTTGCCTTTGGGTCAGATGGAATGCTGGGTACGCCCGGGCGCCTGCTCGGGGACACGATTCTGGGGTTTTTCCTTTTCGCCGGGCTGGTAATGGGAATGGGAGGCGGTAATTTCTTTATGAGGCTTGCCACATCTCTCATGGGCAAAGTCCGGGGAGGCCAGGCCAAGGCTGCCGTAATTGCCAGCGCCTTCTTTGGTTCGATCACCGGCAGCCCGGTAGCCAACATAGCCGGCACCGGTTCATTTACTATCCCTACCATGAAAGAAGCCGGCTATGAGCCGGAGTATGCAGCAGCAGTTGAAGCCTGTTCCTCTTCAGGCTGTGATACCGTACCACCGGTGCTGGGCGGCCTGGTATTTTTGATGGTCGTCATGTTTAACATTGATTATGCCGATGTGATTCTTGCCACATTGATCCCTTCCGCACTTTTCTATCTCGGACTGCTGGTACAGGTGGATGGCTATGCCGCAAAGCACAAGCTTAAGCCGATTCCCCCTGAGGACATCCCGGGGTGGCGCCAGGTTCTTGGAGAAGGCTGGTATTACATAGCCGGGCTGGCCATGCTTGTATTTGGAATGGTATACATGCGGTGGGGAGCTATAACCCCGGTGTATGCCGCCGGCCTGGTACTGGCTCTCAAGATGACTCAAGGCTCTGTAAAGCATGTAATCGCAAGCCGCAGGCAGGGCACTCCTTCTCCGGAGGGATTCTTTATAAATGCTCTTCGGCAGGCTGAAGCCGGCCTGGTGCAGACTGCCAGTCTGATAAACTACGCCGCCGCGATCTTCTTTGGAATGGGCTTTATCCTCGTCGGGCTTTTAAAGACCGGCGTTGCCATGGGAGTTACCAACTGGATGGTTAATGCAGGAGGCGAAAACCTTTATTTTATTCTTTTTGCCTGCTTTATCTTTTCGGTAGTGATGGGCATGGGCGGCCTCCAGAGAACAGCATATATCCTGCTTGCCATAATAGCCGTTCCGGCTTTGATGGGCATCTCTTCCACTCTGCCCGAATTTGAAGCCTACGGAGGAATCCCGCTGCTTGGCCTTAACCTGTTTTTCCTGTTTTATTCAACCCTTGGGGGTATCACTCCCCCGGTAGCACTTCATTCCGTTGTAGCTGCCAGTATCGCCGATGCCGACCCCGCCAAAACCATACGTCTTTCCTGCCGGCTGGGGGCAGTTTTATTTTTTATCCCCTTCTTCTTTTTGATGGAGCCATCCCTTCTGCTTATCTATGCACCCTGGTATGTAACACTCTTCAATCTGGTGCAGGCAGTAATTGGAGTATGGCTTCTTTCCTCCGGGCTGGAAGGATATCTAACCGGAATCGGGGTTCTGGGCAAAATAGAAAGAGCGCTTCTGTTTACGGGGGGATTCATCATAGCCTTTCCGCAACCGATAGTATTGGGGATAGGCATTGCGCTTTGTTTTATCGCGATCGCCAGCGGCTGGCGCAGAAAACGTGCAATTCCTGATTATATTGACGTATCTAATAATAATGTTTCCGGAAAAAATATTTAAAGTAGCAAAAGGAGGGTAAATGAAAAATACTGCATCAAGATTAGGGATTATCGCTATCTGCATGGTTTTAACGCTGCTGTTGTCTTTAGCGGCTTGCTCCACGCAGGACCCCGCTGGCACTACAACTCCATCTACAACATCCTTATTCCAGTGGCCGTCAACCATACATATTGGCGCTACTGGCAGTTCTGGCGAGGCAAAAGTCGTTTCCTGGGCGTCCGTTATGGAAACCGACCTCAACGGCCCATTAGTTCGAGTTGTCAACCAGGCTGCGTGGACCAACTGCTATAAGGATATGGCAGAAGAGAAAATGCTTCTTTCCCAGATAGATAAATCTACTCTGCGCGATTCCATAGAAGCTATCAGCGAATATGCTTCTTCTGACGGCGGCCCATGGCCTGCCAGCCTGGTATGGGTAGATTCACTGGCCTCGGTAGGCTTTATGGTACGAGGGGATTCAAACATCAGTGTACCCGAAGACATAGAACCCGGCGCCAAAATTGCCATCTGGAACGATAAGGCAGGCACAATGTCACCTTTCCTTTCACTTCTGGCATGGGCAGGCGTCGGAGAGGATGAAGTTACGTGGGTAAATACCGGAGAATACGATGCCTGCGTGAGAGCCGTTGCTGAAGGAAGAGCCGATATCTGTATGGCGGCTCCGGTTATTCCAGCAGTTCGGGAAGCTTCAGCAGCGCCCCACGGCATAAGATATATTTCCCTTAACCCGGCAGACAACCCAGAAGGCGCAGCGGCTTTCAGGGAGATAAGCACCCTTTATGACTTCGGTCCTATCAACGCCGGGCCTTCCGGAGTAATCGGAACATGGTCTATCATCAGCTACAAATACATGGGCACCAATATCAATACCGACACTGATTTGATCTATAACACTGTCAAGTGGCTGGACGAAAATTATGACCTTTACAAGGACCGCTACGCCAGCAATGCACACATGACGCTTGAAGACCTGGTAACTGCAATGCAAACAATCTACATCCCGGCTCATCCCGGCCTGGTGAAGTACCTCCAGGAAAAAGGCATATGGAACGATGATTTTGAAGAGCGCAACCAGAAAAACATCGCTTTACTCGAAAGCTACTGCTCTGCCTATCAATCTGCCATAGATGAAGCCATGGATAATGGAATAGAAATAAGATCATCCAACCAGGAGTGGATCGATTTCTGGGAAGAGTACAAGGAAAGTGAGAACCTGCCTGCCATCAGAATGCATGCCAGCCTCACCCAGGACGCCTGGTAATAAAACAACAGGTACTGATATCTATGCTGAGCAAGTGCGTCTGCTTGTACTTGCTCAGCAGCTTGAAGCAAGATACATCATAATCGCGCCGCTGACAGCCACATTCAGAGATTCTGCCTTTTTCCGGTCAACCGGTATCTTAAACAAGCGATCGGCAAGACATGCCAAGTTTCCAGACAAACCGGCTCCTTCGTTACCAACCGCAATAAGCAGGTTTTCGCATTTAAATATAACGGCTTCGCTCTCCCCTTCCAGACTGCCAGCTATGATATGATAGCCATCCTCCTTGAGGCGGCCTGCGGCTTCTAGGTACCTGGAAGTGCGCCGTAGCCACGGCACAAGTACCGAACCAGCGGCAGACTGAACGCATTTAGGTGAAAACGGGTCAGCGCATTTATCACTCATGATGATTCCGGAAAACTGAAATGCCGCGGCAGTCCTGATAAGAGTGCCGAGGTTACCCGGATCCTGCACATCCTCAAGCAGCAGCACCCGCCGCCCGGCAGATGCAGGCAATTGGTCAGAGTAAGCATGCCGGGGAATTTTAACCACAGCCATTATTCCCTGGGGAGCTTTGGCATAAGATATTGAAAAGAACTGTCTTTCCGTGACCCGTCTCACCGGATAACCCGCCAGTATTTCAGCGCCTTCAACTGCTACCAACTCACTGATAGCATCCGGACGTGTATCTGCTATCTGGCGAATGTGGCGCATGCCTTCTACTGCGAAGAAACCGGTATCGATCCGGCCTTCCCTGGTTGCAAGCGTTTTGTACCATTTAAGCGGAGTCACGGGCTGCATAACTTTCTCCCGGGTTGATTCTACATTTGAGGGCTTTTAAATGCAATTATGAGTATTACCTTTAAAAGAAAGCTTGCCAACGGATTAACCAGCTAGTCTTTTTTGCGGAAGCGGTAGCCGATGTTTCTTACGGTTTCGATGTAAGGATTATCAAGATCACCGGTTTTGGTTCTGAGGCGGCGAATGTGGACATCAACCGTTCTGTCCCCTCCAAAATAGTCATAACCCCATACACGGTTGAGGAGTGCTTCCCGGGTAAAAGTCCGCCCCCGGTTCAACGCCAGGAATTTGAGCAGCTCATATTCCCGAAAAGTTAGGTCCAGAACTTCACCTTTGAGAGAAACCTCACAGCTGGCCAGATCAACAACCAGATCCCCGCAGTGAATGCACTCCTCCGACAAAATCGCCCCGTTACCTGGTAGCAGACGTTTGATACGAAGGCTCAGTTCTTCTTCCTGCCCCGGATACAATACAAAATCATCTGCTTCCATCGGTAAAGCCACCTGGACGATTTTATCCGGCTGTACGAGCATAAGCACGGGAAGTTTTTTCTCCTGTTTAATGATACGGGCAATGTTATTGGCCAGGGTAAAATTGGAAAGCAGGATTATTACCAGGTTGCCGCCATTATCACTAATACCCTGCAGAATATCTTCACTTCCCGGCAAAACAAGGGAGGATAGACCCCTCCCGTTGAGAAAACTAGAAAGCTCATCGGCTTCACTTGTATCGGATACTATTAATATTTTGGCCATCTATTACCTGCCGGCGAGCACGGATTAAACTCCCGGCTAACCTTTGCTTTTGATTATAGCCTAACCGGGACACCTTTTTGAAAAAGATAGGCTTTTACATCCGCAATCGAAAACTGGCGGTAATGGAAAATACTGGCTGCCAGAACTGCATCTGCTTTACCATCATTCAGTGCCAAAAAAAGATCCTCCGGAGAACCGGCTCCCCCACTGGCGATAACCGGAACATTCACACTTTCCGAGACAGCCCGGGTCAGCTCAATATCATAACCCGAGCGATGACCGTCAGCATCCATACTGGTAAGCAGTACCTCTCCGGCTCCCATCTCAGTAGCCCTTAGCGCCCATTCCAGCACGTCAAGGCCGGTTGGCTGGGTGCCGCTGTTGATGAATACTTCCCATCCTTCTCCACCCTGGCGGCGCCGAGCATCGATCGCAACCACGATACACTGGCTGCCAAACTTTTCCGCTCCCTGGCTGATGATTTCAGGGTTTTTGACAGCAGCTGAGTTGAGCGAAACTTTATCAGCACCGGCGCCCAGCAAACTCCGGATATCACCGGTGTTTCGTATGCCTCCGCCAACGGTAAGCGGCATAAAAACTTTCTCCGCCACCTTTTCAACTACATCCACCATGGTGTCGCGGCCTTCCGAAGTTGCTGAAATATCCAAAAAGACCAGTTCATCTGCGCCTTCCCGATAATACCTTGTAGCCAGCTCAACCGGGTCCCCAGCTTCCCTGAGTCCCAAAAAACTGGTGCCTTTCACTACACGCCCAGCCTGAACGTCCAGACAGGGTATTATTCTTTTGCTTAGCATAATTGTTTTATCTCTTCTTTATATCTATCTTCCCGGTCCAGTTCAACCCGGTGGAGGACTTCCTGCCTTACAGGTTGAACCTTGCGGTAAACACGTTGGTAGTGACGTTTCTCGCCTCTTACAGTCAGCAGGTCCCGCTCAACCGAAATGTTAAACAGCCGTTCATTTTCCTTAAGATAAGGCAATATAAGCTCCCAGTCAGCTAAAGAAAGCTCCACTATTTCTCCGCCGTTTAACTGCTCGGGAACCACTTTATGATACGGATCCCTTAAGTATATCGCTCCACCCGAAGCCAGCGAAAAAAGATTTGAACCGGGATAAGGCGTTACCTGTTCCTGAATATTGCCATCTGAGCCGTATTCTAACCCATTCATAACCACGAAACCACCCCCCTTAAGGGGATCTCCGGCCATAAAAGATTCTGCCAGGTAATCAAGGCAGGTTCCATTGATTACCACTCTCGGATTACCTACCGCATTGATCAACGGACGTCCGGCAGCATTACCCAGCACATACACCTCCCCACCCTTGGCGCCGTACATAAAAGTCTGGCCTACATCTCCGTAGATCACCAGCTTTCCATTCATCATAATCTGCCCGAGCTGATCCTGTGCATCGCCATGTACATATATCTGCGCCCCGTTAATTCCGGAGGCAAGATAGTCTCCCGAGCTGCCATAAACATCTATTCTTACGTTTGCCCCGTCATTGGGGAGACCGCACCCGCAAAACCGCTGGCCGGAATAATTAAAACATATAAAGTTCTTCCAGCCTGTTTTGCTGGCCTGAGCCAGCAGCCGAGCGTCACAGTCATCTCCCTCAGGGGGGAAACCACTTGCATCCAGAAGCAGGATTTGATTTTCATGTTGAGGTTCAGCAAGGCTATGGCGGCCAGCGTAATTTATCAGCCGGTACCGGCTGTCTCCCTCTTTTCCAACTGGCAGGGTGTTTTTAAATATACTGATCAGGTAATTTCTGGTTATGTAAAGAAGCGAACTCCTCTTCTTGCTCCCGGTATTTAAAGGTGTATCGTTAAGCCAGGTAAGAATTTCGATAGCCGCCTGCTTTGGCTCGTCACCATCTTTTGAGCGTTCGTAAACACTGGAACAAAACTCAACCAGAGCTTCGTAGTTCCAGCCCGGTAAATGCCTGCGGCAGTATCCCTTGAGATTTTCGAGATCTCCAGTCCTGAAACAATCTTTAACCGTGTCTGCAACCGATTCATCACACGCGCCGGTCACGCTCAAGTTGCCCTGATAGTGGTACTGACCGGCAGGAGTCTTGACAACTTCACCAAATTTGTTGGTACAAGCCAGTCTTTTTCCCCCGTTACCATCGTCTTCTACCGAAAAAATGAATGCCCCTCCATCACTGGCGCTGCCGCCCCGGCAGTTCCAGTATTTATCGGC
>JAQUQL010000018.1 GCA_028716145.1 Dehalococcoidales bacterium | reverse complement strand
TTTTTGCAACGTTAAAGGGTGAATGCCAGGTAAACTGGAAAGAGATGACGGCTCGCGAAGTCAGGTGGGACATCGTAGATTACATTGAGATGTTTTATAACAGTGAA
Source organism: Dehalococcoidales bacterium (assembly GCA_028716145.1). Classification (GTDB taxonomy): domain Bacteria; phylum Chloroflexota; class Dehalococcoidia; order Dehalococcoidales; family CSSed11-197; genus CSSed11-197. Next base: position 17,653 of record JAQUQL010000018.1, on the reverse strand, counting down.
AGGCTACATTCCTATAATGGGTATTTAAGCCCGAATGATTATGAAACAAGAGAGTTGGTTCTTGTTTAACTGTCCGTTTTTACTTGACCATTACACGTATATATATATTTTACTTGGAGCAATAGCTGGCAGCAAAAATGTGCTAATAATTATTTAGCCGTTTTACAGGCTGATCAAGTTTTCTCGGGTGACACTGTGTACAGTTTTAAAGATGGTGGCAGCCCAGAGCCAAATTGAAGTATGCCCGGAAGGGAACCATTTTATAGGCGGTTTACCACATGCCCTCCAAAAGTCGGTAACAGCTTGTCTGGGGATATATTTATCATATTTGGCGTTGATCATTTGGATGCGCCTGCTTTTAATGCTTTCAGCAAAGGTCATGGGATCGAGAAGATAAGAGGGGTTCGTAAAGTTAACATTTAAAAGATCGTGTTGGTGGATTTCCTCCAAAAACGCCTTGTAGGCCATCTGTCTATCCTGGTATTCCTGCTCCGACATTAGCTCATTGTTCTTATAACGTTTGCTTTGGCTGAGCCATTCCATTTTACCAGAGTTGCCGCCTGAAACGATGAAAATGCCGGCTTTAATACGTTGGTCAACACCCATAGCGATGGAAGATACGAGCCCTCCAAAGCTTATACCAAGCACGCCTGTCCGACACGGGTCAATTCTTTCATCTCTTTCTGCCCAGTCTATTATTTGCTGGATATCTATCACAGAAATGCGATAGCTTTGATACCACTCTCTGGCTGAAAAACCGGGAAAGTGCTCTTTCATCGAGGAGGGTATACGTCTGGAATGTATAGTGAGGTACGGAAGGAAGCAGGCAACACCGTCTCTGACCAGCTTGCGGGATATCAGTCGGCAGGGGATAGTGCTCTGATCACCCATACCGTGTACGAGTATCATTAAAGGAGCCCTTTGGTTTGTATGAGGTAAAAATAGTTCCCCTTTTACCATACTGTTTTCAGTGTTGCCGGTATCGATTGCGCTTGGAAACTCTATATAATAACGAGAGAAGTCTTTGCGTTGTTGCTTCAAGCTGTTTGTAAAACCATGGTTGGTTTTGGGGTAGCTATACGTATTTTTCAGGGTAAAACTGATTTCCTCTCCCTGTTCTGTCAAAATGCTATTACAAGGATCGTTTGTGTTATTCATAAAGTCTTAACTGCTAAATTTTTGACCTATCGAAGAGTATACGATTTATGATAATTTTAACCGAAAGAGTGTTTTCTTTTGAATCGTAGTAGTCATTTGAAGTTGCTCTCCTGATAGCTATTAAAATGAAAAATGCCAGATAGATCCACGAAATGATATCAGGGTTTCCTAGCAAGTAGCTAATGATGGGTAAAACCATAAATCCTGTCAGCATCCCGACTGGTAGGCTTAAGCTTGGCGGACTTCGAAACTTTAGCTTCTCATTTAATGGCTGCCGAGATTTTGCAAGATAACTGAAAACTTTAATTAAAAGCCCCATAACCATTGGTATGATACAAAATAAAAATGAGCGAGGAGTAAGCGTAGCAATAACCCCAATCCCGGTGCTGTTACCTTTTTCGCCGTTCAGGGGTGAAAATATCGGCCACATTTGCCCGATTATAACGGCAAGCCCGCCGAAAGCCAAAATCACGAGTTCCATTTCAAGTAATCTTCCTGCCAGTATTACAATGGCGCCTTTGGCAATATCACCAAGAATGCCAATCAAACCCAGAAAACGCCCTCGCTGTTGCCATAATTTAAGATGGAGGTCTCCATCAGTACCGAGCCCGCTCATTCTTGCCAGCAAAGCAAGATGGGGTAATGAGCCCAGAAGATATGAAGCGATAATAAATAGAATTCCGAATAACATCATTGCCTTAACCTCATACTGTGCATATTTTACACCACGACGAAAAATAATTTAATGAAACCAGCCGTGGTTTTTTTCTGTAGCCAAAAGCCGCAGCTTTTAAGAGAGAAGGGCAGAAGTCTTGAGGGGGTTGGTGTTGTTTGACAACCAGGCTACAGCATAATCTACTATATCCCTTTGTCTTATAAGCTTCGTAACTGCTTTGCCAATCGTAGCAATACGGGTTTTCTCCGGAAAATCTCTTTCGAAAGAAGCACCAATCTTATTAAAATTATTGTCGAATGAGTTAAAATCTTCCATATTTAACCATTGCCGACAATTGTTTACTTTTATGGGTGCGTGGTGGTACTCCACTATTTTCCCCGGGTATTTAGCCCGGTATTCCGCCAGATGGAAAGAAGAGCTGGTACTGTAATTTGTTCCCATAAGCAATACCCACCCATCGAGTTCATATATCCTTCCCAGTGGGGAATTATCACCAAAAGGGTAATCCAACGCGTGATTTTCTGTTATATATTTTGCCTGCCTGCCTCGGGCGGCAAACGATATATGAGGATGGGTACTTCTTATTATCCCTCTTTGTTTACGAAACGTTTCCGGAATCACGCCGACGCCACGGGTTGGAGTAAGCTCAGGATCATAACAAGGCATCTCCTGGCGTATTGTGTCCCACCACGATTCAGGCACTGGCGGGTTTTGCCATTTTGACGGGTCAGACAGGTTAGTAGAAAACGTAGGCATCACAAGTGTGGCTTGTTCCCCTAATATTTCTTCTATATCCAGTATTACCGCAACAGCTCCTCCGCAAACCCACCCAAGCGAGCTGAGGGATGAATGAAGAAGAATTGTCATACCGGGTTCAACCCCCAATTGTTTAAAAGCTGTTTTAAGTGAAGAAATCGTAAGCGGCATAGCTGCATCTTCGATTTTCTTTATCAAATCTTCTTCGCTGATTTTACTTACTCCATACTTTTAATATACTTTTTTATCTTTGAAATCAGAAGAAATATCTTTTCCGGTAAGGCGCTCCCCAATATAATCATAATTACTGCAACCGCTAATAACAGCCACCAGGCGAAACCGGGTATGTTTACAACTATATTGTTTACTGACCACATCAACATTCCGGTTGCCAGTGTGTAAAAAACTGCTTCTTTTTTGCTCATCACTGTTACTGTTAAATGTTGGTATTTAAAAACGTTCTATCGATAATGTAAACAGTATACAATAATGCTGGAAATGGCACTTGCCTGGCTATATTCGATCCAATTTTTACTGGAAAGTAATAAGGGCGGAGTTTTCACCCGCCCTTATTTTAATTGATCAGCTGAGACTTACTGGCTGGCAACAGCAGAACTTATAGCTTGCTGACAGTTGCCGTCCGATCTTTGCTCAGTGAAATAATTCGCCACTTCCGGCTTGCCAAGATAGGCAAGTATAAGGATTCCTATCACTGTACCCACCGGAAAATTAAACAGGCTCATAACTGCCTGAAAGATACCCAGTGTGCGTGTCCAACTCCTGCCCTGCAAGGATCCGATTCCAGATATTAGCGATATAAGAAAAAATACAACCAGAAATAAAAAGCTTATACCTGCAATAACTGCAAAAGCCCCACCAAGCCCAAAAGAGCCCATAAATGGATCAACATATAACCATGGCAAGAAATGAAGTCCATTAACAGCCATTGCGATTACTACCATTAATCCAAGGATCCCCAGCAATGATGTGGCTGCGCAAAAGAGTTGCCATGTTGCTACCAGTGACAGATATTGTGGTTTTGACATTTATTCCTCCTAATTTTCAGCTCCGGCAGAGTTTTAAATATATTATCTTTTTATAAACGCTTGTTTTCGTAATTTAGTTAGCACGCTGCAATAAATAAACAATAAAATATTGATTCTGGACTCAATGATATAGCAATCTGGACCTGTTGCCTATACAATAGAGGGTAACAATTGCATAATATGCGATAAGGATAAATAGTGATGGAAATATCAAAAATAGGTAAGCCCGCACCGGATTTCGAGGCGATAGATTCCCATGGTAATCTGGTAAAACTTTCTGATTTTTTCGGAAAGAAGAATGTTTTGCTCGTCTTTAACCGTGGTTTTAGCTGACCGTTCTGCCGCAGGCATATGGCGCAGTTGCGCGAACACTATCCTTTGTTTGTGGAAAGTAACACTGAAGTAATTGCCGTTGGCCCGGAAGAACCTGGTGAATTCAAAACCTGGTGGCAAGCTAACCAGATGCCTTTTATTGGAATAGCTGATCCAAAGCATAAGATTGCTGATTTGTTTGGCCAAAAGGTTAATGTATTAAAACTGGGCAGGATGCCTGCCAGCTTTTTAGTTGATAAGACAGGCCTGATTCGGTTTAGCTATTTTGGTTCTTCAATGAGTGATATCCCCGAAAGTAAAAAGGTTCTTGATTTAATTAACCACTTAAACGAAGAAGTAAAATAACTCAAGATCTCAAACGATATTGACAACCATTATTGGTACAACTATAATTCCTGAGATGAAAAATTTCCTGCTCTGTGCCTGTATTTTAATTCCTTTTCTCCTGGCTTCGTGCGGAGGAAACGGGCAGGAAACTACAACTGCAGGTGGTTCTGTAACAACAAAATCAACAGGTTTAAACCTGGTCAACTTTTCTACTGAAGATTTTGCTGGTTCTGGCAACTGTGCCTCCTGCCATATTGATCTTGAAGATCAGATCGGCAATTACGTTTCCATCGGTACCCACTGGCGCTCTACCATGATGGCAAATGCCGCCAAGGATCCTTTCTGGCAGGCAAAGGTTGCCTCTGAAGTTGCTCGCAATCCGCATTTGAAAGAGACTATTGAAGAAAAGTGCGCCAGCTGCCATATGCCAATGGCCTATACTCAGGCAGAAGTTCGGGACGTTAGCGCTTTGATGTTTGAAAATGGGTTTACCAATCCTTCCAACCCTCTTAACCCGGCAGCCATGGATGGGGTTTCGTGTACTCTTTGCCACCAGATAGTAGACCCGGTTCTTGGAAAATACACAGTGGATACAAGCACTGAGCCGCCACACCGGCTTATATATGGCCCGTATGAAGACCCCGAACAGAGCTTGATGATCTCAACTTCTCAATTTACTCCAATGTATGCAGAGCACATCACTGATTCAGTTCTGTGCGGTACCTGCCACTGAGTAACCACCCCGTGCGTCGATAGTAAGGGCGACGTGCTAGGAACTTTCCCGGAGCAAACTCCATGTCTTGAGCATATAAACAGCATTTACATTGATCAGGGAATCGAATGCCAGACTTGCCATATGCCGGAGGCAGATTCTTCTGTAGTAATCTCCAATGTTGGTTCGGGTTATAAAGACCGTGACCCGTTCAGTCAGCATTACTTTGTGGGCTCCAATGAGTTTATGCTTGAACTGCTTAAAAACAATATAGACAATCTTAAGATAACAGCATCTTCTGATCACTTTGATGGAACTATCGACCGATTGTTGAAACTTTTAAACAAGGAAACTGCTTCTTTATCATTCTCAAAAATGGAAAGGTCGGGAGACACACTTACACTTGATGTTGATATAAAGCAACTGGTTGGTCATAAATTTCCAACCGGATTCCCTTCGAGGCGGGCATGGCTACACCTAACAGTAAAGGATAAGAACGGCAGGGTAGTATTTGAATCCGGTGCGCCGCTGGAAGATGGGCGTATTTATGGGTGTGATTCTGACCAGGATACTACAACCTATGAACCACATTATGATGTAATAAACCAGGAAGATCAGGTTCAGGTTTATGAGGCTGTGATGTTAAACAGCGATGGCGAAGTGACCTATACCTTGCTCAGAGCCAACAAGTTTGCCAAGGACAACCGACTGCTTCCCAAAGGTTTTGACATTGAAAATTCCCATGAAAATACCAGGGTTTATGGCAAAGCTTTGCATGACAGCAACTTTATGGGCGGTTTTGACCGAATTAGCTACCAGATAGATACAACCGGCGCATCCGGCCCTCTGACGGTTGAAGTAGAATTGCTGATGCAGACTGTTTCTTACCCGTACATACAGGATTTCTCAAACGAAACTTCTCCGCAGGTAATTAGCTTCCTTGCGATGTATGATGAAATGGATAAAACTCCCACGCTCGTTACATCAACCAGCACGACAGTTCCCTAGCTTTTACTGTTACGCACAGCTAACCGATGCATTTTCGGCCGATGTAAATATCCTTGCGGGGATAATCCTCAAACATTACGATCATATCATCTGTGCTCATACCGGTATTTTCTGCCATGATATCGGTGATACTTTCAGCTATTTTCTTTTTAGCCTCATCGCTTCGTCCTGCTGCCCATTCGATTTTTATAATTGGCATAATCCACCTCTTTTTTGTAAACCCGGTTTTACATTTAACCCCGGGTTCGCGTCTGATAATTGCCTATTCTAAGGGCTTGCGGCTTTTTACGCAAACAGAGTATAGACCTGTCAGCTTGACCTGCAGGCCGGGGTACGGTTATCCCGAACGTTAATATGGCCTGCCATTCTGTATCACCTTTGCAATAAAAAAGCAGGGGGAACGAACTAATCGTTCCCCCTGCCGACTATTCCTTAGACGTTTGTCTATACAAAATTAAATCGGTAGGTCCAGGTTGCACCAAAATTGCCGCTCTTGTCTGTTATGGTTGGGTTGTCAGGTGAGTGCCATTCTTCATTATAAAAATTATATATTCCTAAAGTTGAGATACCACTGCGTGAATATGAATATTTAACCGTCATAACTAACTGATCGTCCTCCATGGAAATCGTACCGGAACCGGTAATAGAGTATAAGTAATCCCACTCGCTTTTTGCATAGTGTGTTTCCATGCCGGGATCATCCGGGAAAGGCGCTCGTTCCACGCCGTAAGCGTCTACAGTACAAGAAATATTCACAGTGCCCGTCTTTCCAATATTATCCCACGTCCCCTCCATAGTGAAGTTAGCAGCATTAATAGTCCAGTTTGTTCTGTCTTTTTTGGTAGTTGTAGATGCAAATGGTACTTCAACTGAAAAAGTGCCCTCTTTTGAAATGCTTATTCTACCAGAGTTAGCCAGTGCAGCCCGAATGCCTTCACCCGGGGTTGCGGTTGATGTTCCGCTGGAATATACAAAGCTATTAAGTTCAAGATCTTCACCAATATCGATTCGAATAATTGGCGGCATTACTGTAAATTCAACTTCCTTGATAACCTCATCGTCAACAGGGTTTACGATTTCCACCTTGTTGGGGGAACCGGCCATGATATGCCCGAGTACTCTGAAGTACAGGGAAGCTTTGCCTTCTTCATCGATTTCAATCTGCCATTTTTTCTTGTCTGTAACTCGTTCATCCAGCGGGGCAATGCGGGCAATGTAGCCGGTATACTGGGCCTTTTCCGGCTTGGGATCAGCTTCATCAAAGCTTGAATCGAAAACCTGAACTTCTACAATTTTATTAAGCTCTTTTGCAATCGCATTCAGCTCTTTTTCAACCTGGTTTTCATGCTCCCGGGCAAGCACACGTCCAATCTGCATAAATACCGCTTCCAGGGAATAGTTTAACAGGTCGTTTTTCTGGCGCCCTGATATCTTGTCTTTCATATCCTCATTCAAGCCGCCGCCACCGGTAAAACCGTTTTTCTGTGCCTGGTCCTGGTAGGCGGCAACTATTGTTTCGTCCTCCCAGAATTGCCAGCAGTAGCGGTCTATTTCTGCCATGATTTTCTTGTCGAGTTCTGCAGATGTCTTGGCCTTTTTTGCCATGGCCTCTAATATTAAATACCAGTCCTTGGGAGTACGCTTCATGCCCGATTCGCGGAGGTAATAAAGACGGTATGCTTCGGTATAAATTTGTTCTCTTCCGCTCCATGCTTCGGTTGCAAACTCATTTAAAGCATAATCGATACAATATACGCCTACCGAGCCCAGTTGAAGTATGGCTGAACCAAACTTGGAAACGCCGTAGTAAGTAAGATTTTTTATCAGGTTGGTATGCAGTGCTTTGCTATCACCCTTCTGGTAATCAACGGCAACCTGGGCAATCGCCGAAAGCAGGCCAACATTGCCCATGGCATTACCTATACCGTTGAGAAACTCGGTTGCATATACAGTGTTGGTCAGGAAAGTGAGCCCCGCGCCAGACATATTCAGCCAGTCACCCACAACTTTATTACCGAGTTCAAGTGCGGATGGGCCAGGATTCATACCGTTATCAATGGCTTCGCTTATAATTCCGGCATAATCGGCAGAACTGGTGGCATTGCGTATAGCTACTTTGGGCAGGGTAAAATCAACGTAAGCGGCACGGGTAAATTCTTTTTCAACCACGAATGCGCCGTATACCGAAAGGTGATCGGTGGTGATGATGATGTTGCCGGCAGACGGGTTAATATCATAGGAAACCGGCTCCCAGACTTTAAGAGCCTGGTTATAGTAACAGGCGCCTACGTATTCAGCCGGGTCTGCGCCGGCAGGCACAAGGGCCTTGTCATAGGGTATGGTGATATCAATCAGCCCTGCCAGCTCTTCATTGGTATCTATATGAAAATCCCAGGCATTTACCGGCAGCTCATCGTTGATAAGCATGTTTTCTACCGGGGCGATGGTTACCTGGGCTTCCTCGTTCAGGCAAACAGGGGACACCTCTATGGAGACCCCCTTACCGGAAATCTTGAGGTTCTCCTCATTCAGTTGCCCAGATACTATGTTGGTGGTTGTGGTAGGTAAAACGCTAGTGGTTACTGGAGGTTCGGTTGTCTTGGGTGGCGTGGTAGTTTTGGTTGCCGGAAGAGATGTTGTTGGATTGGTAGTGTTTGATTGTGTAGTTGTAGTAACAGCCGGTGTGGTAGAGGGTTCTTTGCCACCACCGCAGGCGGGAAGCATTGAAGCAGAAAGGATAACAAGTAGTATAATTGAAATTAATTTAACCGCCCGGGTGGAAAATAGTGGTATGAACACGCTCAAAAACCCCCTTATAATTTTATGAAAGTGCTTAAATATACGAGCAGGTGAATATACAAGCTGATAATTATACATCTTTCACTCCTGATTTTGCTACTTAAAATCATTGATTTTAGAATAATATATGAAACAAGTCATACTAACTGATATTTTTGATGTTTAAGAGTAATTTTAAATTAAAAAATTAAAGGAGCTTTGATAAAACATGTACCACAGAATAAAGTTGAACTCTTCTTGCAAGACCGAGTTTATTGATATAACCGCAAGCATTAAACAGTTACTTTCTGCAAGCGGAGTAACTGACGGGCTTGCATGTATTTTTGTGCCGCACACTACCGCTGCAGTCACGATAAATGAGAATGCCGATCCGGATGTTACAGCCGATATAGATAGATTTTTAACCGTAAACATTGATAACCAGTGCAAGTATCATCACAGTGAAGGAAACTCACCGGCGCACATCAAAGCCAGCCTTTTGGGCAGTTCCGAGATGGTTATGATTGACGGTGGCGAGCTATTGCTTGGCACCTGGCAGGGAATCTATTTTTGTGAATTTGATGGACCGAGGCAAAGAACTTACTTTGTAAAATTTATTCAGGAAAACTGATATTTAGGTTGTAATCTGTGCTGGCCTGCTGGAGGGCGTTGCCTGAAGCAAGCTATTATTGTACCAACATATATATTATAATATATTATATTCTACTAGCTTCTTGTAAGAGGCAGCATAATGAAAAACCACCGGGCATCAACTGTTTTGATGCTTTCCCTGATTTGCGTTTTACTGGCTGGAGTTTCTGTTTATGGAGCAGGATCCGGTAAAGAGCAGGCAAGTCTTTTAAGCCCGTATTTTAGCGAGAACACAACCAGTCACACTGATTCAGCTTACATTATAGATAACATAATATTTAACCCTCATTCAGAAGGCTCCCTGTGGGCTACGACAAAAAGCGGAGCGATTTTAAGTATTGACCCAGCAACTTCAGATTATAAATTTGTTGTTGAGCCAGCTGCAGGTGGTTTTGACTACAATTCCATTTATGCTCTTGCTACATCCCGCCCTGAGAACCCCGCTGTGCGCGCAGTTGGAGGACACGGGACCATCTATGCTCTTAGCAACGGAAAAGGAATTATAAAAAGTACCAACAACGGGTTAAGCTGGGAGTTACTTGAAAATGCAGAAGTAAAATACGCCCACTCTATTGTTGTCCATCCGCTTGATGCAAACCTTGTATACAGCGCACACAGCGCAGGTGTATACGAAAATAATGCTCGAGTTATGCGCACAATGGATGGAGGAGAAACTTGGAGTGTGGTTTTTGAACAACCAGGTGAACAGACTACTATCGCTATCGACCCCAGAGATGAAAACATCGTTTATGTCGGGCTTGCAGCCAAATCTGAAGACGGGGGTGGTGCAGTTTTCAAAAGTACCGACCAGGGCAACACGTGGTCAAGATTAAACGATCAATTCAACATGCTGACAATATGGGGGCAAGACCAGCTCGTGGTAGATCCAGTAGACCCCGATACAGTTTATGCCGGAACCTGGCTTGCAGGTACATGGAAGACAAATGATGCCGGAGCGAGCTGGGAAAAACTTGATGGAGCGCCTCTGTCAGTTATAAGCATATGTGTTGACAAGCACGATAATGATACCGTTTACCTGGGTGATCGCTCCTCCCCCACTGTATGGAAAAGCACCGACGGAGGAAATATCTGGAAAGTTGTTGGCGATTTTAGAAGTGATGGAGCGCTCCTCGTGATGCGCGTCGTTTCAGACGGGGATACAGTATACGCAGCAACCTTTCACCCAAATTTGAGAATGGGAAGATTATACAAATCAACCAACGGAGGAGAAAGCTGGGACGATATTACCAACGGGTTGGGAAAGGGCGTGCTGGATATCGCCATAGATCCCCAGAACCCTGATACCCTGTATGTGATGACCAACATCAACTTTGCATATAAATCCATTAATGGCGGTGATAGCTGGGAGCAGATTGATAGCTTTCCAGACGCCGGTCCTTACGATATTGAAGTAAACCCCGAAAACACCAGTGAGGTGTTTGCTGCGGTCAGGGGAGGCTCCTTGCCGTCCTGGTTTACCAGAATATCGGGGGATTTCCCTGCCGGCATAGTGTTTAAAGACGGCGCTGGAGTGTATAAGTCTGAAGACTCAGGGAAAACCTGGAACCACTTAATCAAAACTACCGGAAGTTGCCGTGCGGTCAGACTGCATCCGCATGATCCGAATGTAATTTTCACCGTAGATATATTTGACGGCCTTCTTATAACTACTGACGGAGGCCTCAGCTGGAGAAAATTGAGCGTTGGCAAAACACCCATGGTGCTAACATCGATCGCAGTTGCAGGAGAAAGAATCTATGTTGGTACCCAGGGCTGCGGAATTTATTCTGGCGATATTGATTTAAATGACTGGTCAATCACCTGGTGTGAAGATCGCTGTAATAAACCGATTCCGGATGTATTTAACATGATGATTCATGTGGATATTGAAAACCAGGATAAAATATTCGTTAGTTCCTACCCTGGAGGAATGTTTTACTCAGGCGATGGAGGGTTGAGCTGGAGCGATAGAAACGCTATTACCCCCAGCATAATCGTAGATGACCCGTTAAGACAGGGGTATTATACCTTTTCGGTTTACCCGGCAGAAACCAGTCAGATGTGGTTGGGGACATGGGGAAAAGGCGCATGGGTTTCATATGACAGTCACGTACTAAATATTCCATCTGGATTATATAACAAACAAATCAACATGATAATGGCAATTGATGCCCCGATAGAGATGGATGAGTATATGCTTGAAACCTTTGGAGGCGCCTCACTTGTAGCTAAAAAAATCTTTGCTGCAACCGAAGAGGGAATATTTATTTCAATTGACGGTGGAGCAACGTGGAAAGATTTTAGCCAGGGGCTGGAAGGATTGCAGGTGCGAAATCTGGCAAGAACTCCTTCCGGAGAAATGTACTGTGGAACTTTAGGATATGGCATATTTAGGTATGATATGTTGATGGAAAGATGGCTTCAGGTTGATGTTAAAATTCAGCCGGACCCCCCTCAAAATGAAATATGCTTGAGTTTTCATCCTGAGGACCAGGGTGTTTTATACCTTGCTACCAATTCAGGCGGCATTTATAAAAGTCAAAACTCAGGAAGAACCTGGCAAGAGATAAATACCGGATTTCCCAACAGCCAGGCAAGGTTCATATTATCAAATCCGAAATACACCGATCAGGTCATTGTTGCTGGTGAGAATGGGATATACCTGTCTCCCAACGGCGGAAATACATGGGAAGCTGCCCAGCACGACTGGATCAACGGTACTGATATCAAGCAAATAATCGCTTCTCCCATTGAAAGTAGTACGCTGTACGCGCTTGGACTTTTTCGGCCACTCAACACAAATAGCCTGCTGAATAACTCGATTGTTCTTTTGAAAAGTTACGATTCAGGTAACAGCTGGTCACTCCAAGAGCTTGATCTGCCTGGCAGCGGCAGTGCAGTAATGGCCATACATCCAAGTAATATCGAAACTGTTTTTATTGGCACATCTAATGGTTTATTCAGCTCAACTGACAGTGGAAAATCATGGGTTCGCTCTGAAGGCGATATTTGGGAGAATGCAACGATTGAATCCATAGCAATTGACTCTGTTAACGCCGATACGCTCTATGTTTCTGTTTCCCGTTTTATAACCAATAACCATGGGGGTTTCGATGTAACCGGTGACATTATCAAAAGTATGGATGGAGGTAATTCATGGAATACTTCGAGCATGGGGCTAAACACCACCCAGGCTTTTGGAACAGTGGTTGTAAATAGCCTTGACCCTGATATCGTATACCTTCTAACCAGAGAAGACGGGATATACATAAGTGTGAACCAGGGTGATGACTGGAATCTTTTGCCAATTAAAACGCCTTACCAGCCGGAGGATCCAGCCAACCATGAACCAACGCCGCAACCGACAACAACTATTCCCGCAACTACGCCTTCGCCACAAAATCCCTCGTCCAACGGGAATTTTGCTATATGGATCTTAGTTATATCAGGGGCGCTTGTAATTACAGGGATAATATTTATTGTTCTAAAAACAGCAAAAAGTAAATATTAATCCACACGGTTTACTTTAGGGCTTACAACTTTTTACAGTAGGTGAGTCTGTCATCATTCGGTGCATAAAAATCGGGTATGCAAGATGCCAGTTGATAGCCATTTGAAACATAGAATTTTCTGGTGTTTTCGTAAGCCGGACTAGAAGAAGTTTCAATCAAAATGAGGTGCCCGCCAATTGCGCATATATTTGCTTCAGCAGACTCTATTAAAGCCCTGCCAATGCCTTTACCCTGAAGGGTTGGAGACACGGCTTCCCAGTATATATCCCAGGTACTTTCGGTAAGTGGGGTCGGACCATAGCATATATACCCGGCTAAAACATCCGCTTCAAGCGCAACCAGTATGTAGTATCCGGAACTAGTTCCCTGGCAAAGGTACTCATCTATAAGTTCCTGCGCCACGGTCAACTCATAAGGTTTGAATTGGGAAATGTTTTTGAGTAAGAACACAAGATCATTTTTGTCAGTCTGGCGCGCTGGTCTAATAACTGTTTTCACAGGGTGTTTTCCCCGATGGCTTGTTCAACAATAACTTTTATAAACTCAGTATAGCTTAGCCCGGCTGCTGCTGATTGCCTTGCACAACCTGCCCCGGGTGAAATATCCGGGTTAGGGTTGACTTCAAGTACGTACAATTTCCCTTTTTCATCTGCGCGCATGTCAACACGGGTATACCCCCGGCACCCACAAGCTTTACAAGCCTTGATAGCCAGATTTTTCAGCCTGGATTCGGTTGATCGATCTATCTTTGCAGGGCAAATAACCTGGGTATGTTTGTAGTACAGGCTTTCAGTATCCCATTTTGACTCAAATGTAAGAACAGGTGGAAAACCATCCGGCAGCGTGTAAACGATTTCAGAAATCGGCAGCACCTCTTTGCCAAGAACTGTAGCGTTAAACTCTCGCCCGTTTACAAATTCTTCAACCAGAACCGGCTCGCTGGAATTTTCAAATAAACGAGTAAGTATTGACCAAAAGGTTTCTGTTGTATACACAACGTTTTCAGCATATATACCATGGCTGGCATCTTCGCGAGCTGGTTTGACTATCACAGGGAAATTAAGCGTAAGCGGTTCGCTGGTTTTACTGGAATATACCTGGTAAGCCGGAGTTGGTACACCTGCATCAAGCAATGCTCTCTTAGCCAGACTTTTATCAAGGCATGTATGTAACGCCTCAGGCAAATTGCCAGTATAGGCAACGCTTTTCTCGGTTAGAGCTCTGGCGATAATAATTTCTGTTAACGGATCGCCTTCGAAGCCTTCAAACAGGTTAAAAACAATTGAAGTATCTATATTATCAATGGTTTGGAGCGCATTCTTAATCGGGGGCGAAAGGGGTATAAGCATAGGCACAAAGCCTATATCTGATAAGGCTCTTTTTACTGCATCTACTTCATCCAGAACGCCATAAACAGCTGCCCCTTCACCACGATTGTCATATCGGGACGCTTCGGGCTGGTTATATATTATCGCTACTTGAGGATGCATTTTGGGTATCTTTGACAGGCGGATGAGAGGATCATATCAATAAGTTTTCTATGTTTTATTCCAAGTAAATCCGACATTATTACCAGATCGCTATGGTTTCCAAGGCCGGGTAATGGATTGATTTCGATAAAATACGGCGTTAAGCTATCATCAAGTCTAAAATCCAGCCTGGCCATATCCCGGCAACCGAGTATGTTAAAAGTTTTTAGACTGATATTTTTAATGTTATCCAAAACATCCTCCGGCAGCAGGGAAGGGCACTCATAATCGACCAGGTTGACATAATCTCTTTTGACTTCGATCGAGTACATAAACATATCGTGGTTAGCTTTGGGTTTGATTCCCATTATCCCAAGAACTTGTGGTGTTTCAAACCCGACAATACCAACAGTCACCTCTTCACCATGGATATATTCTTCCAGCATAACCTCCTGGTTATAACTGTTTATCAAGCTTTCGCAAATCATTTTAACTTCGTTCACATCATAAGCAACGGACTTACTATGTATACCGATACTTGATCCTTCATGGGCAGGTTTAGCTACCAATGGAAAACGAAGGCCTTCCCATTGTATGGAGTCCAGGTCCTTTTCATTCTTTATTATTATCCATTTCGGAGTAATAATGCCGGAAGCAGCGAGGATTTGTTTAGTTAAAGGTTTATTCAGGCAGATAGACAGGCACTGTGGAGGTGAGCCGGTATAAGGAATATTACACATCTCCAAAACCGAAGGCACCTGTGCCTCCCGCCCGGGATGGTTGCCCCTTCCTTCGCTAATATTAAAAACGATATCAATGTCCGTGATGCTGCAGATGTTGTGTAAAAACCCTGTTCCCCCTCCCAGATGAAGCACGGTATGGCCGAGCGATGAAAGTGACGCGGTGATCAGGTTCACTGTTTCAACCGAATCATATTCTTCTGCTATGTCTTCCGGGCACCCGGGTGTTACAGCAAGGGTATCTTTAAGATCATATGCCAAACCCACAAGCATGCTATGCCTCCACCCCCGGTAACACATGAGGTGCAGATGACGGCATAACAGACAGCCTTGAAACATCTTTATCAGGCTGTCCATCAGGGTTTCTATATGAATACAGGTTCCCCCTGTAGTTTTTAAATAGTATAGAACCAGGATTGATGGCGGCAATGTAATCCGGCAGCAATGGCACTTTACCGCCTCCATCCGGCAAATCAACCACAAATGCAGGAATACCCAGGCCAGAAGTGTGCCCTCGCATGCCGGCGATTATCTCAATCCCTTTCTCAACCGGAGTACGAAGATGCTCTGCCCCCTTAACCTCATCACATTGGAACAGATAATATGGCCGTACTTTTATCTTCAGCAAACCCTGGCACAGTGCGAGTTGCGATTCAACGCTGTCATTAACACCTTTGAGGAGCACTGATTGATTATTTACCGGAATCCCGTGTCTTAACAGGCGGTCACAGGCCGCAGCTGATTCCGGCGTTATCTCCCGAACAGTGTTGAAATGCGTGTTAAACCATACTGGGCTATAGCGGGAAAGCATCTGGCACAATTCATCATCTATTCTCTGAGGCATTACAACCGGAAACCTGGAGCCGATTCTAATGATTTCTACATGCTTGATGCTTCTAAGTGTTGATAAGATGCCCTCAAGGCGGTTAGTGCTCAGGCTGAGCGGATCTCCTCCGGATACAATCACATCGCGTATTTCAGTATGAGCGCGAATATAATCAAACATGGCGTTAAATTCTTCCTGTGTATGAACCATTCCTTTTTGGTTCCAGTCTCTTTTGCGTGTGCAATGCCGGCAAAGCATTGGACAGATATTGGTTGTAACCATCAAAGCGCGATCGCTGTATCGGTGAACGAGGCCCGCAACAACACTATCTCCCTTTTCATCAAGTGGATCATCATATCCCTGCAGGAACCCGTCTATTTCCCGTACAGAGGGGAAGGCCTGCATACCAACTGGATCGTTCTCGTCATTCGTATTAATAAGCGACATGTAATATGGCGTGATAGATAGCGGATATCGCTGGGTCACATGTTCAAGATAAAGAATGTCTTTAGCCGAAAGGGGGACATATTTGGAAAGTTCTTTAACTGAGGTTATGCGGTTTTGGAATTGCCATTTCCAGCTGTTCCAAAGTTCATCGGAAACACCGGGGAAGAAAATTTTACGACCAGAGCAAATTTGCGGAGGTTCATCGGTCTCACCAGGAGGTTCTGTCTCGTCAGTAATTTCATCAGATGATGGTACAGAACCCTCATCTGCACGAAGGCTGATTTTCATGGCAGTGTTCGGTGCCTGGTTTTTCACGTATTGCATTCTCCCTTTTCTATATAAGTTTTATAATACAGGAATTATATTTCTTGAATAATTATTATACAATAAGCGTGCAGGAAGTCAAATAGTTTTATGACGAATATTTAGGACTGCGAATATGGCAAATTTGAAACCATTATTTATGAAACAATCAGCCTTATCGCCACTGCAAGGAGGCCAAGGGCAAGAAAGCGGATTATTATAGGACCGGATACTTTCTGAGAATATCTAGCCCCCAGCTGTGCACCTGCTACTGCTCCAGCAGAAAGAAGAAGCGCCACCGAAAACCCGTTGGTAAAACTATCTCTTAACAAATGCGTTACGAGTGCCGAAAAAGAAGTTATTGAGATAACCATATGGGAAGTAGCAGTGGCAATGTGAACCGGATATGACAAAAGTCCGGACATTGCCGGAACGTGTATGATGCCGCCTCCAATACCCAGCAGTCCGGCTACAAAGCCGGTGAAAAAAGCCAGCATTATGCCCAAGCTCATTGAATACGAAAAAGAGTGTTTGGCGCCACCAGAATCGGTAATTTCGCGATAGGTAGTCCCCTGAAGGAAAGAAGATGGTGATATTTTTGAGGCCGGTTTCAATAAAAGGTAGGCTGAAAGCAATAGGAGAACACAGGCAAATAAAATCTGAAACACATCTCTCCCAAGGATACTGTTAACATTGGCTCCCAGGACCGCTCCGGGTATACCGGCAGCCGAAAATATAAGAGCGGATTTGAAATCTATACGTTTTAAACGCCGGTAGGCCAGTGTACCTGAAAATGAATTAAAAAAAGTTACTGTCAGGGTAATGGCAGTAATAGTTGCCGGACTATATTCGGGGTATATAAATAAAAGAACTGGAACAAGTATAAAACCCCCGCCTGCTCCTATCAGGGT
>JAQUQL010000017.1 GCA_028716145.1 Dehalococcoidales bacterium | reverse complement strand
GCGGGGGGTTCGATTCCCTCCCCCTCCGCCATCGAAAAGACACAACCCGGTCGGAAAGGAGGTGCTCAAATGGCAGAGAAACCTATAAACCTGATGAGCATGTCGGAATACTCCGGCTGAGCAGCCAAAATAAGTCCAGGGGACCTGGAGAAAGCATTAAGCGGCCTGGAGTTCAGGTATGACCCCAATGTAGTCGTTGGCATTGAAACGAGCGATGATGCCGGTGTTTACCGAATTTCAGATGATACCGCGCTGGTTCAAACCTTGGATTTCATTACCGCCATTGGAGATGGTGAGCCTTATACATTCGGGCAGATTGCGGCAGCCAATTCTCTTTCGGATGTATGGGCGATGGGAGGCAGGCCAATCACCGCCATGAGCATAGTATGCTTCCCGTCTGACAAGCTTGATATAACTGTTCTGCGCTCAATCATTCTGGGTGCTTTGGATAAGGTTAACGAGGCAGGAGTTGCCCTGGTCGGAGGCCACAGCGTCCGGGATAATGAACTCAAGTTTGGTCTTTCGGTTACCGGCATCGTTCATCCCGATCGTGTTATAACCAACAAAGGCTCCAGGCTTGGGGACAGGCTCATCCTGACCAAACCGCTTGGAAGCGGAATATTAAATACGGCCATGAAAGCCGGAATGCTGGAAGAGAGCCTCAAACAAAAAACTGTAGGATACATGGCCCGTCTAAACAAGGCAGCTGGTGAGGTTATGGCAAAGATGGGCGCAAGCGCTGCAACTGATATTACTGGCTTTGGTTTGATAGGCCACACCTGGGAAATGGCGAGCGGCAGCGGAGTTGCGATTGAGCTCGAGGTAGAAAAAGTCCCTGTGCAGGAAAAAGTGGTTGAGTTTTCCAGAATGGGAATCGTGCCCGGCAAACTGCACGATAATATAAGTTATTATGAATGTAAAATCGAAGGCGAATTAAAAAAGAGTGAAGACTGGATGAGTATCCTTAACGACCCGCAAACCTCCGGGGGCATGCTAATATCGGTGCCGGAAGAAAAAGCAGAAGAGATGCTCTCACAGATTCAGGGCTCCGGAAGCCCGGAAGCTGCCATCATCGGACGGGTAATCGACGGGCACAAGGGGCATGTATATTTAAGATGAGCAAGAAACAGGCAGGCCAGGACAAGGAAAAGCTTAACCTGGAGATGCGCAAGTTGCCCCAGGTTGAAATTCTTCTCTCCAGGCACGAAATGGAAACCCCGATACGGCGATATTCCCGCCCTCTGGTAATCCAGGCGATATCCCGCGTGCTTTCTTCTGCCCGCGCCGATATTGCCAACGGGAAACCGGCTCCTTCCCAGGAGGAGCTTGTGAGCCTTGTGACTGGCGATCTTGACCTAAGCTGGCCTGGTTTTGGGAGTCCGGTTATAAACGCCACTGGAGTTGTGCTCCATACCAATCTGGGAAGAGCGCCCCTGCCAAAGGCAGCCCTGGAAGCCATCAACCGGCTCTGCGGGGAATTTTCGGTTCTGGAATACGACCTTAAAACCGGCAAGCGCGGCAGACGCGCCCAGGACCTTGAAAAGCTGTTTGCCATTCTTACCGGAACTGAAGCTGCGCTGGTGGTTAACAACAATGCGGCTGCGGTACTGCTCATCCTGGTGGCACTGGCCAATGGCCGGGAAGCAGTTGTCTCAAGGGGGGAACTGGTTCAGATCGGTGGCGGTTTCCGCGTACCGGAAATAATGGAACAGAGCGGTGTGAAACTGAGAGAAGTAGGTACAACTAACCAGACATACCTGGCCGACTATGAGAAGGCAATAAGCGAAAATACCGGCTTACTGCTTAAAGTGCATCGTTCCAACTTTGCCTTGCGCGGTTTTATAAGTGAAGCAAGCATAACAGATATGATGAAGCTGGGAAGAAAATACCAGATTCCGGTTGTGTATGATATAGGCAGTGGTTCATTTTTTGACACACAGGACTATGGGATGGAATACGAACCAACCGTCCCGGATGCTGTAAAAGAAGGGGCGGATGTAATATGCTTTTCCGGCGATAAGCTTTTTGGGGCATCACAGGCGGGTATAATAGTAGGTAAAAAGGAATACATTGATAAAATGCGCTCTCACCAGTTGCTGAGGGCAATACGGGTAGACAAGATGGCAACTGCTGCGCTGGAAGCGGTGGTCCAGTTGTACCTGAATAAAGAAGCAAAGCAGACGGTTCCAGTATGGCAAATGATGGAGCTCACAGCTGAGGAAATAGGCAAGCGGGCAAAGACGCTTGCCGCTACTTTGAACTCCTGCGGAATTACAGCCGAAGTGAAGCCGGGCTTAAGCATGGTTGGAGGCGGCTCGCTTCCAGACCAGACACTTGGCACTTATGTGGTTACAGTAAAGCCTGGAATCTCATTAGAAGCCTTCTCATCCCGTATGAGGATGGGAACCCCGCCGGTTATAGGCCGCATAGAAGATGAGCGTTTTGTTCTCGATCTGCGTACAGTTTTTACCAGCCAGGAGGAGATGCTCGTGCAAAAGATCCTGGAAAATGCCAGATAATAACCATGTTAACGATCGGTACAGCAGGCCATATAGACCATGGTAAATCCAGCCTGGTAAAAGCTCTAACAGAGATAGACCCCGACCGCTTGCCGGAAGAAAAAATCCGGGGCATGACGCTGGATCTTGGGTTTGCCTGGCTCAAACTTCCCTCTGGAGAAAAGGTCGGCATAATCGATGTTCCTGGCCATGAGCACTTCGTGCGAAACGTCATACCTGGAATGAGCGGTATCGATGGTGTTATTCTGCTGGTGGCTGCCGATGACGGCTGGATGCCCCAGACCGAAGAGCACATGCAAATCATCAACCTGCTTGGTATAGAAAATTGTATTATCGCACTAAATAAAGTTGATCTGGCCGCTGACGAAGAATGGCTGGAACTGGTTGAAGCAGATATCAATGAAAGATTAAAAGGCACGTCTCTGGAGGGGTCGCCGATTATCCGCCTCAGTGCACGTGATGGAACCGGGGTGAATGAGCTTAAAGAGGCCATTTCCAGCCTGGTTTTGAAAGTAAAGGCCGGGCGGGATATAGGGAAAGCCCGCCTCCCGGTTGACCGGGTGTTTATCATCAAGGGAAGCGGGGTGGTTGTTACCGGCACTTTGCATTTTGGAGCGCTTTCCAGCGGAGATGATGTGGTGGTGCTGCCAGCAAATACTCCTGCCCACATCAGAAGTGTAGAGTGCTACAAGGAAACTTCAAAGACGGTTGAGCCCGGCTGCAGGGTTGCGCTGAACCTGAGTGGGGTAAAAAGAGAAGATCTTGGGCGCGGTGATGTAATAGTGCCTGTTTCGGGCGACAGAAGCATAAGCAAAATCATAAATACCCGGGTCAGCATTTTGCCAAACTCTGGTTTCAAGTTAAAAAACGGGGAAGAAGTACTGGTCTATATTGAAACGGGGGAGTACATAAGCCGGGTAACTCTAATGGAGGGGCGGGAGCTTGTCGGTGGTGAAACAGGTTTTGTGCAGTTAAAACTTGACCGTGAGGCGCCGGTCTATATCGGCCAGCGGTTGATAGTGCGCCGGCAATCACCGGCTGATACGATCGGGGGAGGAGTGGTGCTGGATCCGTTTGCAAGTGTGTTTAAAACACGCAATGCTCAAGCGACAATCTCCTGGCTCGAAAGGCGAGTATCTTTGCAGGCGCAAGATTTGGTGCTGACTGAGCTTGAAAAGCGCAGTTTTATTGAACGTAATGGCCTGCTTGGTTGTTCTAATTATTCTGATGATGCCATCAGTCTGGCGGTAGATGAACTGGCCGCCAGAGGGACTATCGGAATTAAAGGCGGCCACCTTTTTTATTCAAAAGACTGGCAGGCAAGGAAAGCCGAGCTGGCAGAGATAATTAGCCTGGAACACCGGGAGAACCCTCTCAAACGTGGAATCACCCAGGCTGGAGCCCAGGTAAAACTGGGGCTTCCCAGAGAAATATTTGCGATAATGGTTGAGGAAACGCTGGCTGAGGGCATAATCTCTCGGGAAGGGGAATGGCTGGCACTGCCAGATTTTAGCCCCGGGCTTTCTGACGATCAAAAAGCAGTAGAAGCACAGATCATGGCCCTGTTTAAAGCCAGCCCTTTTTCTCCACCTTCGTTTAAAGAGCTGGCAGCTCAGTTTTCTGGCCAGGACGATGTTATATACTACCTGCTTGATGAAGGCAGCCTGGTACAGCTTTCTGAAGGCATCCTGCTTGAGAAATCTACCTATGAAAAGATAAAAAGCGATGTAACCGCTTTCCTTAAGGCTAACGGCAAACTGGCAATACAGGATATGAACAAACTCTTCGGGCTTACTAGAAAGTACTCCATACCAGTTCTTGGCCAGCTGGATAAGGAAAAAGTAACCCGCAGAGAGGGCGACGCCCGCGTTCTGGCGTAAATCCGCCGGCGTTTTCTTTACAAGTGGAGCACGCTCTCATATAATTTAGGGCAGTAAAACCGGACAGGCCGGTTTTATGTATGCCGGGGTGGCGGAATCGGCAGACGCAGCGGACTTAAAATCCGCCGGAATAAAATCCGTGTGGGTTCAAATCCCACCCCCGGCACTCTGGAAACAGAAACAAAAAAAGAAGCTGCTTGAAAAGCAGCTTCTTTTTAATTTGAACCAGAATCAGCTTTAGCTTTTGCCGATTTTGAACATCTTGGTGCCGCAATCGGGACAAACGCCTTGAGTAGCCGGCCGTCCATTCTTCATTGTAATGGCGGTGGGGTTCTTCATTTCCTTCTTAGCACGACACTTCATACAATAAGCCTGCATCCGGATTAACCTCCTTCTTGATTTAGCTTTGAAAGCAAGAATAAAACATTGTATGCCTACCTGTCAAGAGAAATTTATCCAATCAGTAGGCTTCGTGGATAAATAGGAGCTAAAGTACTAATAGCTAGGCCCTGAAAATCGGTGCCATCGGCAGCAGAAGCGTGCAGCCGGGCTCGCGGTTTATATAACTGCGGGTGTAATTTGAAGGGAATGAATAAACTACCTGCGCTTTGGGATGTTCAAGGCAAAACAGGAAGACGCCTACGGTCTGAGATTTGGTGCCAAACGGGCCGATAACCATATTATAGCCATCTTTGGCTTCCTGGAAGATCATCTCAAGAGCATTTCTGGCAGCATATGGGTCATCTGGGGGGACGTTTCTTACTTCAACCGAGGGAAGGGATAGAAGCCGGGCGTTATTGCGTTTGGCGTAATCCAGATACTCTTCCTTGCCATCCCTGGGCGGGCTGGTTATGATGGCGATCACCTTTGCCGGGTTGAAATGCTTCCAGACACTGAGCGCTCTTTCAGGCTCGAAACCTAAAAACATGATTAACAAGGTATCTTTTTCCATTGATATATTGCCAAAGAAATTGGGCACCGTTGTAATTTGCTCCACTCCCCTGGTCAGGCGGGTGGGCGCATAGGTTTGGGTGGTGTGTATCAGGCGGGGAATCCCCATGTTTTGCTCTGCAACCAGAAAATGCAGGAGTTCCAGAAGGTAAATCTTGGTGAAGCTGGAAAGATCTATGGTGATGCAGGGTTCGTCCGGATCCTTGGGCTTGCAGCGGTTCCAGACGCTTCTGAGCTGGTTGATAGCTTCGGTCGGAGCATCACGCTGGCAGCGGACTACGAAGACTCCTTCGCTGGTGCGCTTGCCCAGTTCTGCCTGGAGTTTAAACAGGTTGGTTTCTACCTGTTGTTTATAAAAAGGATCTTCAACCGCAAAGATAATGCTGAAGCGGGTGCGAAAGGCCATGCCCATTTTGGAAACAGACTGTATGCAACGGTCTTCAAATCCTGCGCAGCAGATGAAAAGATCATCCGGCCCGTACTCGTTTATACGGTTAAGGTGGTCTATTTCTACTGGCTGGTCGTGCATCTTCATTTATTTTGTATGAAACCGGGGCTTTTTCTGATGCCATCAATATAGTCAGCATTTGCAATAATGTCAACACTGGCAAGGATAACGCCAGCAATTTTTCCTGCAACTGTTTTGACTCATGTGTTTATAAAGTAAAACACTATACAAGGCCTTGTCATAGGCATATGTTAATATTTGCTACATAAGGGCACTGCCCAGCAAGTAAATATTGCGATTAAACTTGAGTAACTTATAGGTGGAGGATAAAATATGGTCAATATGACTAATGAAACCAAGTTATTAAGCATAGAGGGGGCTAGTGCCTGGGCAAGCGAATACCTGGGCTGTAAAGTAACCTCTTCAAATATAGCCTATTTAATCCAGTACGGCAGGGTAAATAAACACGTAACTAATGGTAAAGTGTTTGTCGATATAACAGATTTGCAGGATTATTATAATGCAAATAACCGAACTAAAGAGCTAGAGTGGAAAAAACGTCTTGGCGAAGATCTTATATGGGAACTTTCATTCGATGATTTGAAAGAATCAGAAAGAACCAAACACGTTCATCGACTACATCCTTATAAAGGGAAGTTTATACCCCAACTTGTGGAATATTTTATCGACGAACACACAGATGAACATAAAAGAGAGGTTTATTTTAATAAAGGTGGGATTTTACTCGACCCCTTTTGTGGGAGTGGGACAACGCTTGTCCAGGCAAACGAGCTCGGGATTAACGCTATCGGAATAGACGTGTCCGATTTTAACACCTTAATAAGCAATGTGAAGGTTAGCAAGTATATTCTGGTTGATCTATACAATGAGGCAAGAAAAATAAACCAGTTGTTAAAACAGCATGCTTATGATAACGGTATCGTCAGCTTTGAAAATGAATTAGGGGAAGAGCTTTCAAAATATAATGACAATTATTTTCCAGCTCCGGAGTATCGATATAAAGTAAGGAGAGGGGAAATCAACGAAGTTGAATACGGCGCGGAAAAAGAAGCACAGTTTAATTCAGTATTCACCTCTTTAATTGAGAAGCATGGAATCAAAATTGGTCAGACAAAACCATCTGCGTTTATTGATAAGTGGTATGTTGAAAACATAAGACAGGAAATTGAAATAGCATATGCGCATATATGCTCTATTGATGATGAGAACATTAGTAATGCGCTCAAAGTTATTTTAAGTAGAACTATAAGATCGTGTAGGGCTACAACACATTTTGACCTGGCGACTTTAAAAGAACCGGTTTTTTATACATACTATTGCCATAAGCATGGAAAAATCTGCAAACCGCTCTTCTCAATAACAAATTGGTGGTCAAGGTATTTCCGGGATACTATTGGAAGACTTGCTCAGTATGATAAGTTGCGAACCGATACATACCAGTTATGTTTGACTGGTGATGCCAGAACAATCAATATTCTGGAAAAGCTCGCAAAAACCAATCCAACCCTTGCGTCTTTAGTAGCCAATAAAAAGATTGACGGTATTTTTTCCAGCCCTCCGTATGTGGGGCTGATTGATTATCACGAGCAGCATGCCTACGCTTATGAATTATTTAACATGGCTAGGAATGATGAATATGAAATCGGGCCTTTATCCAATGGGCAAGGGGCGAGGGCAAGGGCGGAATATGTAAAATCAATTTCTGAAGTACTTAAAAACTGCAGGAAATATCTAAAGCCAGACTTTAATGTCTTTCTTGTAGCTAATGATAAATATGATTTGTATCCGGAAATATCAAAAAAATCCGGGATGAAGATAGTAAACAGGTACAAAAGACCTGTATTAAATAGAACCGAAAGAGATAAAGGCGCATACTCAGAGACTATTTTCCACCTGAAGGACGAAGATTAGAAAATGAGTTTATCTAAAACGCAACGTGAAACTATAGAACAAATATTGATCAATAGCCTTCGGCATAAATTTAATAACTACAATCCAGAACCAGCCTCAATGCCTTTTCATGCGAGGCTTCTTGGTCAAGACAGGCTGGCATTATACTCATTCATTCATTCCTTGAGCACTAATTTTGGTACAGCGATATTTGAGCCTGTAGCCGTGGCTATCGCTAAAAATAATCATAAAGAAGCTTCTTCACAGGTGACTGCAGGAGATTTTATTTATGAGGGAGCACACCTTGCTATATCTCAAATAATGAATCATCTTACTACCGCCAGCAATGACCCTGATAAATCACATGAGATAGAAACAATCAGGGCAGTATGTCAGCAGGGAGACAGGATAAAGGTACGTTTAACGAAAGTAGACGTGATGATAGAAGACTCTTCTGGCGATAAACACCTGTTTGACCTTAAGACTGCTAAGCCAAACTCGGGAGCGTTTAGAGAATTTAAAAGAACTTTATTGGAATGGGTGGCAGCGGTTCTAGCAGAAAATCCCAAAGCCCGCGTCCATTCCTTGATTGCTATACCTTACAATCCTTATGAGCCGCAGCCTTATAACCGGTGGACGATGCGGGGTATGCTGGATTTAACACAAGAGCTTAAGGTCGGAAAGGAATTTTGGGACTTTCTCGGTGGAAGTGGGACATACGAGGGTTTATTGGATTGCTTCGAGAAAGTAGGGCTCGAACTACGCGGAGAAATAGACGATTATTTTACCAAATTCAGGCACGACCATCAGCATTTGCAATAATGTCAACACTCTACATTAATTTGATTGGTATTACACGAAGGCTAAACTTTTATATCGATGCGAAAATAAACTTAAAAGGTTGTGGTATTTGACCCGTGCCAAATATACGGGTTATCATTTGTCTTGATGTCTCGCATTATCCTGGCAGTGGCGATGCTGGCACTCCATATTCCATTATTAAACACTCAGGCGGCTACAGCCCCTCCTCAAAATCAGCCGGTTTTAAACTGGAACAGGGTTGATATCCCCTCAGAAGAATCTCTAATTGCCCCCGGAAGTGATGTTTTACAGCTACTTTCCACTCAGGACTCAAAACTCTACAGCGTGGTTCATGATGACGATTGTCGCCTATACTTCTCAGGAAATGGCGGAAGTGACTGGGAGCGGTTTGCCCTGCTTGAGGAAGATTTCGTTGAACTTGTGGAATGTAGCGGAAAAACTGAAATACTCTACTATGCAAGTTCCAGTTCTGTATTCCGTTCACAGGATGGCGGGCTCACATTTGAAATTCTGCCCCATTTACCCGGGGTAGATGGAGAAAACAGTTATATCACCGCCGTTTCTGCCGCAATCGTTGGTGGGCAAGAAATGGCAGCGGTTGCGGTGGCGTCCACGTCCTCAGCCGGTACCGGCGGCGTTTTTTTAACTGCCCCTAACGAGTTTCTTTCCCGCTGGCATGACAGCGGCCTGAAATCACTGGAGGCCTATGAGGTTGGCTTTATTCCTGGCTATACTCAGGAGCTTGCCCTGGTGGCAGCCGGCGTTTGTGAAGGCGAACTGGTTGTAAAAACAATGCTGGGAAATGCTGGCTGGGGAAACACCTGGGCAGACGGCGTCTTCCCGGCAGGGAGTCAGAGTTGGGCTGGCCTTGAGGGGGTTTCCCTGGTTTTTTCCGGCGATTTCAGCACTAACCCTCCGGTGATAATAGCAGGCTTGAATGCCGAGGAAGGAGGTCTGTACCGGGTGGAGCTTGGTGACGCTTCAGATATAAGCAGGGTTTACCGGTTGAAGGAAAGCTTTGATGCAATATCTTCGCTGGATGCAGGCAACAGCGGAACCATTTTGGCAGGTTCAGCCTCAGGGGGCGAGGCGTATTTTTCCCTCGACCGGGGCTCAACCTGGAGCCAGTCCTCCTCTCTTCTTGCCGGAGAGGTGGTGACTTCCTGTTTGGTTGTTTCTGAAGGGTTTTACCTGGCAACCAGCGGGGCAGAAAGTGCCATTTCATTCTCTGCGGACGGTTATAACTACCAGCAGATCGGATTTGTGGATACGCGAATAGATGCCCTGCTTGATTTTGCTGTGTCGGCAGATTATGCCAGGTGTGACACCATTTATCTGCTTACCTGGGGAGGAGGCTCCAGCCTCTGGCGCTCCACAGACGGAGCCAATAGCTGGACGCGTTGTTTGTATTATCCTGCGGGTGCAGGTGTTATAGATAAGGTCAAGCTTTCTCCAGGTTACTGGGACACCCATAAGTTAATGTATCTGGCTGGTGAAAGTACTGATGGTCCCTGCGTATGGAAATCAGATGATGGCGGCACGAGTTATATTGCCATGGATTGTCCGCATCCGATCGATTGCTGGGAGATAACCGGTGACGGGGAATTTCTGGTCGGAAGTTTTGACGGCTCAAACGGAGTGGTGCTTGGAACGCAAAACGGAGGGCTCTCTTATAGAACAACAATTATCGGTGAGGCTCCGGTATGTTCTCTTGATGTATCCTCAGGTGGGGCTGTTTTGGCTGGGGATACCGCGGGGTCAGCCTGGATTTCATCTGATTACGGGGAAGGCTTTTCCGTTTTGCCAGGGCTGGATGAGACCGGCGGTTCCGCGTTTGTTGCTTTTGACGATTCATTTGAGCAGACTGGCCAATTATTTGTAACTTCAGATTCGCCTGGTGAAGGAGTTTACTCTGGCAAGGTATCTGAAGAGGTGACCTGGAAACGGCTGGATGATGAAAATGATTCTTCAGGATGCAGGTTCAGGTTTCTGGTTACCAGAGAAAACGGGCTGGTGTATGCAGTTGATTCTCAACCCCTTAATCACGAGGCCGGACGGGGGCAAGTCTTACGCTTTTTAAACGCACGGCGAGGTGCGGTTATCGCCGATGTTATAACTCAAGGCCTTGAAGAGGGGTGCTGCCTTGAAAAGATGACAGCCGTAAATAATTCCCTGTGGGCGATGGATATATACAACAATCGTTTGCTTTGTTACACCGATACTCTTGCTCAACCTCCGGAACTGTTAAATCCTGTGGATGGAGAGGGCTCTGCCGGAACGCCAGAAGACGGTCTTGTTCGTGGTATTACCCTTAAGTGGGGCATAATGCCAGGCGCCGGAGCATATCACTGGCAGGTTTGCGACACGCCTTCTTTTTCTGGAGTAAGAGAAGATATGGAAGGGATAACTCCCGATGCAGAAGTGGAATTGCCAGCGCTGGATGGGCAGACTGCTTATTTCTGGCGTGTTAAGGCAGCAAAACCGGTATCAAGTCCCTGGTCAGCCCCGGCAGGTTTTACAACTTCTGTACCAACATTCGTGGTTGCCCCCGGGCTTGAAAGACCCCTGCCCGGAGAAAAAGATGTTTCTGCCCGGCCGATATTCCAATGGGAAAAGATAGAAAAAGCCAGCTGCTATGAACTGGTAGTTGATACCAGACCCAATTTTGATGACCCGGTGATAATGCGCATCGGAAGGCAGGCTTTAAACGCCAATGCATGGCAGGCAGATGAAAGTCTGGAACATGAAACCGGATATTTCTGGAAAGTCAGGGCGGTTGATGCCGGCGGGGTAAGCGAATGGAGCGCTGTTGGAAGCTTTGTAACCACTAGTGAGCCGGTTGTTCCAGGCGAACCGGTACCGGAACAACCGGTAACGACTATAACACTGCCGGTAACCACTACAGTAAACATGAGGGATGTAACCACGGTCGTGCCTACTTTTAAAGTTCCCGGGCAGACAATAATCATCACTCAAATCCCTGGTGACGTTTACCCTCCGGCAAAGATGCAAATACCACAATGGGGGTTTGTGATAATTGCTCTGATGGGGCTGGTGCTGTTTTTATTAATAGTTTTGCTTGGTGTATTACTTATCCGAAAGACTTAGCGGAAGCAATAATGGAAAAGGCTGAAGCGCTGATGTACCCGAAATGCTATGCGGGGCTTTCGAGCACTATCACCTGGGTGGTCTGGGGAAGGTTGTTCTTGGTTACGTTATATTTAGACTGAGCTGGCAGGCCCTGTGAGCCAACTTCACTCAAGAATTTATCTACCGGGTCAAGCTCAAGCGATGTGCCGGATGTTTTGTAGTGCATGGGAATTACGACTTTTGGGTCAATATTGCGCACCAGTTTGGCTGCAGTTGCAGCATTGATGGTGATGTTTCCTCCTACAGGCAGTAGAAGTACATCGACATTACCAATGGCTTCAATCTGCTCATCGGTTAACAGGTGCCCCAGCCGGCCAAGGTGGCATATGGAAAGCTCATCAACCTCCAGCGCGTAGATCGTGTTCTTGCCGCGGATGGAGCCACTGGATTCATCCTGATAAGAAGGTAAGCCGATAACAAGCACGTTGCTGACTTCGTATTCCCCGGGACCCTGGATGATATAGGGCTCGCCCCCGATTTTTTCTATGGCGGCGTCGTCGTCGGGGCTCTTATAACTCAAACAGAGGATATCGGCGGAACTGCGGTTAAGGTTATTGCCGGCTTCTGAAAGATAGGGATCGGTAATAACGGTAACCTGTTTACCTTTTATACGAAAGCTTGATTGACCTAGCCAGTTAATTTCCATAATTACAGTTTAATATTAGCACACGTTAGCCAAAACGGGCAAACAAAAAAAGCAAATCACTGGCGTTTGAATAAAGCTCTTTATTGACCGCCGTGGTATATTATTGATATGCGCATAGCAATCCTTGCTGATATACACGCCAACCTGGATGCTTTCATCGCTGTACTCAGGGACTGCGAGAACCGCGGCGGGGTGGAAGAATACTGGTTTTTGGGGGATGTGGTCAATTACGGACCCGATCCAGCCAAGTGCGTTGAAATCATGCGGCGTTTGAAGCACTGTGCTGTTTGCGGCAACCACGACCTGGCTGCTGCAGGAAAAATCTCAACCCGGCTTTTTAACCCTGATGCGGCAGCAGCTATGGAGTGGACTATTAAACAGCTCAATCCTCAGGATGCCGGATTTCTCTCCGCACTTGAGCAAACGGCCGTGAGAGGAGACTTTATGCTTCTGCATGGAAGTCCCAGAGACCCGGTTTGGGAATATCTGATATCCAAAGGTCAGGCTGAGGAAAATTTTAGCTACTTTTCAAGCAAATACTGCTTTGTTGGCCATTCTCATGAGCCGCTGATATTCAGGCTGGATGAAAACGGGCACACCGAATACGTAAACTTTAACGAAGGTATAGGCCAGGTGATTGGCGACTTTAGGTTGATCATTAATCCGGGCAGTGTTGGCCAGCCTCGCGATGGTGATCCCAGAGCCAGCTACGCAATTCTTGACAGTGAAACATCGATGATTAAGCTGTACCGCGTTACATATGATATAGGAGCAACTCAGCTAAAAATGGTCAAGGCAAACCTGCCTCTGCGCCTGGTGGCAAGACTTGAGAAAGGTATGTAGTTGGAAGAAGCAGAAAACGAAATTATAAAACCGTCACTGGGAAAAGAGACCAGGCAGCTGCTTAAAGATGAAGGCCTAAAGGCAAAAAAGAGCCTCGGACAGCATTTTCTGGTAGATGGAAGAGCCCTGGGAAAGATCGTCACAGCAGGTTGTGTTAGCGGGGATGACACCATAATAGAAGTCGGGCCGGGCCTTGGCGTTCTGACAAAGGAGCTCGCCCGGACGGCAAAACAGGTTATCTGCATTGAAATCGATGCCGGGCTCTCAAACAGCCTTGGATCTCGGCTGTCAGAGCTGGCAAACGTAAAAATTGTTAACCGGGATATTCTGGATATCCATCCAGGCGAGGTTCTTCCCCCCGGAGAAACCCGATATAAAGTTATCGCCAATCTTCCCTATTACATCACATCTGCGGTGCTTCGCCACTTTCTTGAATCAGAAATTCCTCCCCATCTCATGGTGGTTATGGTTCAGAAAGAAGTTGCAAAACAAATAGCTGCCAGGCCAGGCAAAATGAGCCTGCTGAGCGTAGGAGTTCAGCTATATGGGCGTGTAGAAATTGTTGCCGCGGTTCCAGCTCGAAGTTTTCATCCGGTACCAAAGGTAGATTCAGCTATAGTCCGGGTGACTGGTCATAACCAGGCCTTTATTCCGGTTAAAGACCGGGACAGTTTTTTCAGGATTGTACGTGCCGGATTTGGCGCACCGCGAAAGCAGTTAATAAACACCCTCTCTCACGGCCTTGGAGAAGAAAAAGAAATTATTCTCCGCACACTGCTGGAAGCAGATATCGAGCCGACCAGAAGGGCAGAAAGCCTTTCTATTGAAGATTGGTGTCGTTTGTGGCAGGTTTTTCAAGCGGGATAAGGAGAAGGCAGATGTTTGCATTAAAAGCACCGGCAAAAATAAACCTGATTCTGGAAGTCCTTGGAAAACGCAAAGACGGGTATCACGAAGTTAGTGGTGTTATCCAGGCCATCTCATTATCAGATGTACTCGAGTTTCAGGCCTCTGACAGTTTTAGCTTTAGCTGTGACAATCCCGAATGGGATGGAGCTAAAAGCCTGGTATCCAGAGCAGCTTATCTGCTTGCTGAACAAACTGGAACGTCCGCAGGTGCAAGTATCAGTATACGAAAGAACATACCGTTTTCAGCAG
The DNA here is from genome assembly GCA_028716145.1 of Dehalococcoidales bacterium. Taxonomy (GTDB): domain Bacteria; phylum Chloroflexota; class Dehalococcoidia; order Dehalococcoidales; family CSSed11-197; genus CSSed11-197. The sequence continues at coordinate 3,578 of JAQUQL010000017.1, read as the reverse complement.
GATTGGGAGGCGAAAGCAGTGCGGCGGCAATCACATTGATAGGGTTAAACCATCTGTTTAAAACCGAACTGCTGCCTGGTGATCTCTTCTGCCTGGCTGAAAAATTGGGGTGTGACGTGCCCTTCTTTTTAACCGGGGGTACTGCACTTATATCTGGAAAAGGGGAAAAAGTGAGCCCTCTGCCTTCACTGCCGCGCCACTGGGTAATTCTTCTGGTGCCCACAGATATGGGGACTCAGCGTAAAACCGAGAAGATGTATTCCTGTCTGGATCCGGGAGATTACACAACCGGTGTTAGCACCGACTCTTTCATATCTTCTCTTACGCTTGGAAAAACAGACAATCTGCCTGATTTCTACAATGTATTTGAAGAGGTGGCAGAGGAAGTGTTTGGTGATATCCACTGGTACCGCGATCAATTATATCTGGCAGGGGCAAAGAGGGTAAACATGGCCGGGTCAGGCCCGGTTTTGTTCTCGCTGGAGAAAGATAAATCCCAGGCAGAGCAAATCGTAAAACGCCTGAGCGAGAGCGGCCTGAAAGCGATGCTGGCGCACACGATAGAAAATACAGGGTTTGAAATTATCGACTAGGGCTTTACCGCTGGCTCAAGGGCTGGAGCGCCCCAGCAGGTTTTTGGCCATTTCTATTTCCTGCTTCCGGGTTGAAACCACTCCGTTTAACCGGGCGTTTTTGATCTTTTGCAAAGCTTTGCCGATATCCGGTCCGGGGGAGTAGCCGAGTTCGATTAACTCATCCCCTCCAAGAATCGGCCTGATGTGGCGAAGACTTGCCAGATACATCCTGAGCCGTTCTTTTACCATGGAGTCCGGCGAAATGACAGTAAAAGCTTCGATCGCCACAGGGGTAATGCTGTCAAGGATGCGGCAGATATCTGCCGGCAGTAAGCCTGGAAGCCTGAGGTTGATTAGACGTTTTTTCAGTTTGCTGATATCACCCACCGTTTTGCGGGAATCAGCAGAAAGGTTTAGCCGTGCGGCTAACCGCTGTGCATCGGAGTCTGCCATGCCCCCTATCCATGAAGCCAGATAGAGAGATGGGAGGGGAGACTCAAGAGAATTGTTTTCCCTGACAGATTTGAACCAGCCTGCCGAAGTCATGTCAAAAACGAGTTTTTCCGATACCGCCTTTAACACCGAAAGCCGGCTTGCGCGGCACAGGGCTTTCTCCGGAGCCTGTTCATCTAAAATGCATTCAAATTCATATCTCAGCCGGTCAGCAGAGAGAGCCGGGATGTGTTTCTTGGCTTCTTGTAGCAGCGTGAGGGTTTCGGGCTCGATTTCAAAGCCAAACCTTTGTTCATATCGGATCGCTCTGAATATCCGGGTTGGATCATCTGAAAAGCTTTCAGGGTGCAATATGCGGATTATACCTGCCTTAAGATCGGCGTATCCTCCCAGTGGGTCAACCAGATGGCCGTATGTATCTCCGGATATGGAAACAGCCATCGCGTTGATTGAAAAATCCCGCCTCTTGAGGTCATCTTCCATGGTTCCGGCCGTTATCTTAGGAAGAGCGCCGGGATGATCGTAGGTTTCTTTCCGGGCAATGGCGATATCCACAGTAAAGCCGTTTACGGAAAGCTTTGCAGTCTGGAAACGCTGGTGCAGTGTGATTTTGGCATTATACAATCTGGCAATTTCATCTGCCAGAGCGTGAGAATCTCCTTCTACAACCAGGTCAATATCCTTGCTTTGGATATCGATAAGCAGGTCTCTGACTATGCCGCCGGCAACAAACAGCCGCTCCCCGCGCTTGTGACAAAATTCACCGGCCCGCGTAAGCAGGGAGAAAAAATCCTCTGCAAGGCTGGCTTTAAGACTTGCAGTTATTCTGGTACTGTTGGGCATATCCATTCTTTTACCTGTAACCTGCCCGAAATTATAACATATAAAAATGCCCTTGCCGGCTGGTTAAAGAATGCCTGTAACCATGTTTAGGCCAATGCTTATCAGGGCAAGGCCTCCCAGTACGAGAGCCCAGCGCCCCAGTAGTCTTCCGGAGCGATTGCCGATTATGTAACCTGCAACTGAGGCGGTGAATGCGGTTATGCCTATCACCGGGATGGCGCTTTGCAAAGGCTGCCCGATCATGGAAAAGCTGATCCCGGCTGCCATGGCATCTATGCTGGTGGCAACCGCCAGGCTCACCAGCAGCCAGCCGCGGGTATAATCACCCGGTTTGTTCTGGTGCCCGGAATTCCTTATTCCTTCCCAGAGCATGCGGCCTCCGATTATTGCAAGAAGCACAAAGGCAATCCAGCTGGCCAGAGGTGCTACCAGTGTTACCAGGCTGTTGCCGAAAAGCCATCCTAAAGCCGGCATCACTGCCTGAAAAAAACCGAAACTTATACCGACCCTCAGCATTGCCGGGACTGATGATTTGAAGCCGCTGGCGCCCAGACCGAGCGAAACGGCAAAACAGTCGGCACTGAGGCCGAGTGCTACCAATAAAAGCTGACCGAAATCAAGCCCTGACATCGCGTTAAAAGTATGCCACAGTCGGCCTCGCGGGTGAAATAAACCGGCTCAAGGGTGTTTTTTGATTATTTTTATGTTTATAATTAACTATCAGATGGTACAGAAATAAGGCGCAAAGGGGGATATTTAACCGATGGAGCGCAAAAAAAGTGAGCTGGATCATTTTCCCAGGCTGCTCAAAGCCTACCAGATGATTGTTGACTCAAAGAGCGGCATTACCGCAAAAGAACTTGCTGAAAGTTTAAGCGTCAACGTGCGTACAATTTATCGCGATATCAATTATCTGGAACAGGCAGGGATCCCCATCTGGGAGGAAAAATCCAGGTACTTTATCCACAACAAGTATTTTTTACCTCCATTGAACCTGACGGTTCCGGAAGCGATCTGGATTTTTCTGTCCTCGAGGCTATTGCTGCAGTTTTCACGGCGAAACTCGATGGATGTGGCCAGCCTTTTCCACAAGCTTGAAAAAATCGTACCCCCGGCTTTGCAGGATGAGATTCTTGGAGCCTGCCGCTGGATGCAGACCCTTCCCGCTGACCCCAGGTTAAACCGCAATCTTTCACTGCTGGCGCAAGCGTGGGTTGACCGGCGAAGGGTGAAAATACTCTACCAGTCTTTTGATGCCGAAACTGCCGCCAACCGTATTATAGAACCATATTTTATTGAACCAGCAGCCAGCGGCCGCTCCTGTTACGTCATCGCATATTGCCAGCTCAAGAAGGAGATCCGCACCTTCAAGGTGGAGAGAATCCAGACAGTTTATATCACCAATGAAACCTATGAAATACCCGAAGATTTTGATGCCAACCAATACCTGAGCTCTTCGCTGGGCATAATGGTAACCGGGGAGGAACTTACAAAAATCGAGCTGAAGTTTAGACGGAAGATATCACGGATCATTGAAGAATCGGTATGGCATCCGTCTCAGAAACTCGAAAAAAACAGAGACGGCTCTCTTGTGATGACCATGGAGGTCAGCCAATCCCCTGAACTGGTAAAATGGGTACTCGGCTGGGGGGATAATGTCGAGGTTGTTTCACCACAATGGTTCCGGGATGAGATCAAAAGCCACAC
>JAQUQL010000016.1 GCA_028716145.1 Dehalococcoidales bacterium | reverse complement strand
GGCCGGTTATTTGCTCGGAAAGTTTGGCACCTTCCTCATTGAATTCAAATACGAGGATTATTCTACCAAAATCATCAGTAGCTGCATAAGTGTTTTCTTTAAAATAACTGGAATTGAGAGTCTTTTGTTCTCCATCAATTTCGCCAGTAGCTGGAACCCATTCTTTTTCACCGTCACCGTCTGCGTCTTTATACTCCCGGAATTCGAGCAGTGCCGTGCGCCCAATGCGGTCTTTTTCAACATCACTGATTGAAAGCCCGGGAAGGCTGACAACGATTCGGTCTTCTCCCAGTTTTTCGATTTGGGGCTCAGAAACTCCAAGCGGGTTGATGCGGTTGGTGATGACTGCAACTACCCCTTCCAGGATTTCGTCCTCACTGCCATCTGTAACGCCGGAAAGATCAGCTTCATATACCAGGCGCAGGCCGCCCTGGAGGTCCAGCCCCAGTTCAACCCCCCTGGAAAAAAGCAATCCTTTACCAAGCGGAAATACGATCAGCGCAGCCAATATAAAAATAACCAGTATAACCGAGGTTGCGATAATGTTTTTTCGGGTCATGTGCACTTAACCTTCTTATTTATGGTTTTAAAATTCCCTTGCCCTGTCGGTAGTCTTTGTTATTTACTGCAGGCAGGTCCCGTTTTTCTATTATGTTACGGGCAAAATCCAAAGCCTGGTCACGGGTAGCAATTTCGCCTATCGCCTGGGCTTCGGCAACTGTTTCCAGTACAGCTTTGATAACCGGCCCGGGTGTTAATTTAAAATTATCCAATAAATCGTGCCCATTTATCAAGCTTGGTTCTTTTTTACTCTTTTCAATTTCCTTCATTCTATCAATAACCATGCCAGCGATACGACAGTGTTCTGCCCAAAATTCGGGTTCGAGGGCAGGACCTCTTGCCGCCAGGTGGTCGGCCAGGCTTAAAAATAGAGTATCTATGGCGATCTCTCCAGTATCGCGCAGGTAGCGGTATATCGCTCTGTTAGTTGGGGGTTGTCCCTTCTGGTTCATTTGCACCGGTCTGAGATGGTGCATAGTCATTCCGGCTGCCATTCGGATTTCTTTGAGAGAAAAACGCAGGCGGGTTAAAATGCTGCGTGTAATTGGTTCTCCCTGTACCGGGTGTCCGTAAAAACGGATTCGCCCATCTTCGGTCAATGTGCGGGTATCCGGTTTAGCGATATCGTGTAGAAGAGCGGCAATTTTTAGTATTTGCCGGCGGCTGCTGTCAGCACTTACCAGAGAACCAAAGTAAGTCTCCAGCCGTCTGTTCCAGGGGGAGTTCTCTCTGACTGTGGGTTCAGCATATGGCCAGTTGCTCTTTCTTAGCAGATAGTCAACCGCATCAATGCATTTAACTGAATGTCCGAAAACATCCCAGTGATGCTCTTTAGGCTGCTGAGTAGTTTTACATGGGGCAAGCTCGGGGATTATCCCGTTTAGAATACCCAGCTTGTCGAGCTGTAAAACAACGCTTCCGGTTTCAGGCAGTCTGAATATCCGGAGAAGTTCTTCACGGATCCGCTCTCCGGCAACTCCGCGGATGCAATCGCTGTGCCGTTCGAGCATTGAGAGGGTCTTATCATCGATTTTAAATTCCAATTCACGTGAAAACCTGATGCAGCGCAATAATCTTAGTCCATCGTCTTTGAAAATCTGGCTTGTTACAGCAGAAAGGGTTTTACTGGATATATCCGAAACACCATTGTGGGGGTCGATCAAACCGGAGGGTATAACACCACCAGAAAGTTTTCCGGCTTTTTCTATCGGAAGCGCCATGGCGTTGATAGTGAAGTCCCTGCGAGCAAGGTCACAAATAATGTTACCGTGGATGGTATTGACATCCATGTGCTTTATACCCGTTGCAGATTGTTGTTGTACGGGAAATACTATCCTTGCGATGTGGTTTTGCCTGTCCAGGATTACAAAATGGCCTCCAAGGTGTTCTGCCAAAGCCGGAGCGGCAGTCAGGGCATCATCGGTAATTGCCAGGTCAATATCCTCCGGAGTGCGGTTTAAAAAACAGTCACGAAGGTATCCACCAACAATAAAAGCGCTGCCAGCGCTCTGGGAAAAAAAGGTCTCTATCCCGGTTAGTATTTGGCTGTTTTTCGGCTCAAACCCCACCACGCCTTCCTTATAACAATAGAATGTGAACGCTTGAAACTATACCTGAAAGTAATAGCAGGTTCAAGTGAAAGCATGTATTCAGGCGGTTATTGAAACTTGTTTACAATTTATTTTTTAGTATAGACGGGTGCAATTCGTGTGAAACTCTTCTCTTGCACTCAGAATAACATATAAATGTACTGTCATCCTTAAAAGACGCCAACCCGACGAAGGATTTTTTATGTAGTAGTGCCCGTTGTAACATGAGCTGTGTTTACGTATTTACGAGCCCGATTCCTATAAGATTCTTCGCTTGCGCTCAGAATGACACATTTTTTGAGGGCTTTTCATTTTTCTATTTCATCTTGGAGGAAGGTATCAGCCCGACGAAGGATCTTACACGGATAGTCTTCCTGGTAACATATGCAGCGTTCCCGTATGAACTGGTTCTAATCTTAAAAGACCCATCGGTTCGCTCGAAGGTGGCAACCGAAGTACACGAGGGTGATAAAAAAGGGGTGCTCAAAGGGGACATGGCGTATGGGGTAAATATTTGGCCTTAATCCAGTCCCAGGGGATCAATATCCACTTTCCAGCGCGGAGGCAGATCGATTCGGCTCAGGAGGGCTGCCGGATCAGCGCCTTTTATAACGATGCTCCAGCGGTAGCGGCCTCTCAGGCGGTGGAAAAAGGCAGGAGCAGGCCCTATCAGGCTGATACCTGCTAAACCCAGTTTGTTAGATGTTTCATTTAGTTCAAACTTCACCCTTACTGCTTCACGTCTGCATAATTCATCATTGGTGTGGGAATATATCAGCCTCGCCAGGCGGGAGAAAGGTGGCTGGTTCAAGCTGCGCCGGTAGGCTATCTCAGTATTAAAAAATGACTGATAGTCATGCCTGGCGGCGGCCTGGATGGCATAGTGGTCTGGACAGTAACTCTGGATAATAACCTTGCCAGCCGTATTGCCGCGTCCGGCGCGTCCGGCTACCTGGCAGAGGAGAGAAAAAGTTCGCTCGCCAGACCTGAAGTCAGGAAGATTGATGCCGGTATCAGCATTTACAACTCCCACCACGCTAACACCAGGAAAATCCATTCCCTTGGCTATCATCTGGGTGCCTATAAGTATATCGGCACCCCGTTCCAGCATCTTTTCCATGTAGCTGGTGTGAGTGTTTTTTAATTGGGTTGTGTCGGAGTCCCAGCGCAAAACCTTTGCCTGGGGATAAAGCCTGGCAATTTCAGCTTCTACCCCCTGTGTGCCCAGCCCCAGGTATTTGATGCGTTTACTTGTGCATTCAGGGCAGCTTTCAGGCACCGGCTGGCGCCAGTTGCAATGATGGCAGACCAGTTTTTCCTCATCAGGGTGGTAACTGAGGGATACGCGGCAGCGGCGGCAGGAAATCACATATCCACAATTGCGGCACTGAACAAAAGTTGCCCCACCCCTGCGGTTTAAAAACAGAATCACCTGCTCCTTTTTATGCAGTGCTCCGGCTATTTCCTGTTGTAACGTGCGGCTAAATATCGAACGATTGCCAGCTTTAAGCTCTTCTCTCAGGTCAATTACCTTTACTTCAGGCATTGATGAATGGCCATCCTCCGTGATTCTTTCCGGCATGTTTAGAAGCTCTATCTCTCCGGCTGTAGCCCTGTAATAGGTTTCTACATCTGGAGTTGCGCTTCCCAGAATCAGAGTAGCGTTACTCAGGCGGCACAGTTCAAAAGCGGCTGTTCTTGCATGGTAGCGTGGGGACACGTCCTGCTTATAGCTCCATTCATTTTCTTCATCTATTACTACCAGTCCGAGATTGGGCTGAGGGGCGAACAGAGCGCTTCTGGCTCCGATTACCACGTTGAATTTACCTTCTCTGATTTCCCTCCATTGGTCATATCGTTCTCCAAGGGTGAGAGAAGAATGAAGTACCGCAACCTGGTTTGGAAACCGGGTAGTAAAGCGTTTCAATATCTGGGGTGTAAGACTTATCTCGGGTACCAGCACTATGGCTTTTTTCCCCTGCCTGATGGTTTGTTCAAGCGCTTGCAGATACACTTCGGTTTTTCCGCTTCCGGTTACTCCGTGGAGCAGAAATGAGTGAAAAGCCTCAGATTTTAAACTGCTGGTAATTTTATCAAGAGCAGCACGCTGAGCGTTGTTGGGCAGCAGGGGTGGCTCGGGAGGTTGGCTGAGGCGGGGAATGGGTCTGCGGCTGATTTCCATTTCTCTTGAGGCAATCAATCCTTTGCGCTCCAACGCCTTTCTGGCCGAAAGAGGGGCGGAGATCTCCCGGACGATCTGTTTCCATTTAACTGGTGATTTAGCCTGGTACAGGCAGGATAGTATTGCCGACTGTTTGGGTGAACGCCTGGCCAGGCTGGCAGCTTCTTTCCGGGCAGTGTCATAATCAACTGCAAGCTCCAGATAAGTTTCCCTCTTTGGGCTGACTCTGGCCGGCCGGGCATGAAAACGGCGTACAACAAGGTTGCGCCGGGTCAGGCCTGAAAGCGCTTTTTGAGTGCGCTGTTTCCCGAACATTTTTTCAGCGTCTGTGATATTCAGGAGTCCGGAAGAGGCGATTTTTTCAATGAGCTTTTTCTCATCTTCGCTAAGTGATTCGGCAGAAGGGGCAGCGCCCGATTTAAGCTCAAGCATGCAGTAATTTGAGCGCTCAAATCCCGGAGGAAGCATCAATGCAAGAGCCTGGAATAGAGGGCACCGATAGTGATTGGCAAGACAATAGGCCAGCTTCAGATATATTTGAGAAAGTACGACTGGTGGCTCGACTATTCCAGCGATGTCACGGGTTTGGGAATACTCCGGGGATTCACTTATGGTTATTACGATTCCCTGAAGCAGTTTGGGCCCGAAAGGTACCCAGACTGCCTGCCCTGGAAGAATTTCGAAACCTTCCGGTATATGGTAGCTAAAAGTAGATTTTATACCGGAAGGTGAATTAACGCTGACCTCGGCATACGGCAAAGGCGCTCCTCCTTTGCTATGGCTGCTAGTCTTTGTTTTCGGTCTGAACTGGGCGCCGCTCTTTCAAACGGGCAGCCTTGGTGCTCAACCCTCTCATGTAAAAAAGCCTTGCACGGCGCACTTTGCCGTGTCTTAACACTTCAACCTTTTCTACACGGGGGGAGCGGAAGGGGAATGTTCGTTCTACGCCGATTCCATAAGCTACGCGACGGACGGTAAAATTGCCACCATCAAGAGCTTTCTTGACCTTAATGACGACACCCTGGAAAATCTGGGTGCGCTCTTTTTCTCCCTCGACGATTTTAGCGTGGACTTTAACACTGTCGCCGGGTGCAAGCTCCGGAATATTCGGATTAGCTTCAGTGGTTATGAGTTCTTTGAATTCCATGGTTTTGACCTATCTCCTAATTCAACTTATAAACCTAACTATTAAAGCATTATTGGTGTTATCTTGGCAAGTCCGCATGCTCATTCAGGCAGTTAGTGGCTTTTACCCTTCCTTTATATAATGCATGAAGCAGGGATTTCTATTTTTGCCCCGCTTTTAAAAATGGGCTTTCTTTTATTTGCGGCATCCCCGAGGAGGACCGCAACCCGACGAAGGATCTTCCTCATCCGCTGTGTAATTCTGGAGGAGGAGTGAAACCCCGACGAAGAATCTTACACGGATAGTACTCCTGGATACTTATACTTCTTCCTTATATATAGGAACGATCCTTATTCTGACTCTTCTGCCAAAAGTTTGGAAAGCATTTTTTCTTCCTCTTTGGTAAGCATTGCTGTTTGCAACAGATCCGGCCGGCGCTCAAGGGTACGCTTTAGAGCCTGCGCGCGGCGCCATTTTTCTATTTCGGAGTGGTTGCCGGAGAGGAGAATGTCCGGCACACTTAAATTTCGGTACTCAGCCGGCCGGGTGTATTGGGGGTACTCAAGCAGGCCACGGCTGAAAGAATCATCCGCCGCAGACAGTTCATCGATGGCCCCCGGTATCAATCTTACAATGGCGTCAACCATTACAATTGCAGCCGGCTCTCCGCCGCTCAGGACATAGTCCCCAATGCTTATTTCATCAGTTGCCAGGTGCTGGCATATCCTTTCATCAAACCCTTCATAATGTCCGCAAATCAAAATAAGGCTTTCGCAGGAGGATAATTGGCGGGCAATTTTTTGGTCAAAAATGCGGCCCTGTGGAGACAGTAAAATTACCGGTTTTTTGGGGTTCTTTACATAAGGTTTACCCGCCAGGTCTTCAACTGCTTCAAAAATTGGCTCCGGTTTTAGCACCATTCCAGCCCCTCCGCCGTAAGGGCAGTCATCAACAATCTTGTGCCGGTCGTGTGTGTAGTTACGGAAGTTGTTTACATAAATACTGACCAGATTCCTGTCCACAGCGCGCTTTATGATACTGTTTGCGAATGGGCCTTCGAACATTTCTGGAAAAAGAGTCAAAATATCTATCCGCATTTACTATCCCCTGAAGTTGTTTGTGTGGATGATTTTAACACACGCCTACTATACATAACAAAAGAATCTGAAAATTTAGTAAATTTTCTGAAAAATATCTTGACAGGAGATATGTATAGTAGTGTAGAATGGGATGCAGTGGGATGAAGTGGGAGAAAAGTGGTAGTAAGGGGTCGCAGTGTTTTTTGGAGAATTTGAATATCGGCTGGATGAAAAGGGACGGTTCCCTATACCGCCCCGATTTCGCACGTTATTAAAAGACGGCCTGGTTTTTACCCGGGGCGTTGAGCACTGCATCACTGCATATCCTCTGGCAGAATGGAAAAAACTTGCCCAGGAAGTTACCGGGGGCAGTGCCATATCCCGCCAAAAACAAAGACGTCTCAACCGGGCTCTGTTTGCCAGTGCATTTCTGGTACATCTTGACGGGCAGGGGAGAATCACCCTTCCGCCAAAACTGAAAGAAGTTGCCGGTATTTCTGAAGAAGTTATTATTGCTGGCGCAAACAATTATCTTGAGTTATGGAATCCGCAAGAGTGGCAGGATGAACAGTCCATTGCCCAGGAACAGGCCTGGCAGATAATTGAGAGTATGGAAAATGAATAATTCTGCATCCGGGCTGCATGTACCGGTTATGCTCCAGGAAGCCATCCATGGGCTTAAAGTGGAAACTGGAGGCAGGTATGTGGATTGTACTGTAGGTGCCGCTGGTCATTCTACGGCAATCTTAAATGCGAGCTCACCTGGTGGCCAGTTGTTGGGTTTTGAGGCTGATCCTCAGGCAGTAGCAATAGCCAGGGAAAGGCTGGAAGCTTTCGGGTCATCAGCGCTAATAGTAAACCGGAATTTTGCCGGCTTGGAAGAGGAATGCCTGGAGAGGGGATTTTTTCCGCTTAACGGAGTTCTTTTCGATCTTGGCCTTTCCTCTATGCAACTCGCAGAAAGTGGCCGAGGGTTCAGTTTTCAGTATGATGCTCCTTTGGATATGCGGTTCAGCCCTGACCAGGAATTGAGCGTAGAAGAAATAGTCAATTCTTACAAAGAATCTGATATCGCTTCCATTATATATAGGTATGGCGAAGAGCCTGCCAGCCGGCGTATCGCGGCAGCCATCGTTAATAACCGCCCTTTACACACTACTGTGCAACTGGCGGACATCATTGCCAGAGCGGTTGGTGGTAAAAAGGGGCGCATCCATCCTGCTACCCGTACCTTCCAGGCATTCAGAATAGCTGTTAACCGTGAGTTGGAGAACCTTGAATCTGCTCTTTACCAGGCTTTGAATCTGCTTGGTTGCGGAGGCCGTCTGGTAGTCATAAGCTACCACTCCCTGGAAGACCGCATCGTTAAGAGGTTTTTCCGCGAAGAGTCAAGAAATTGCATCTGTTTGCCTGGTTCACCGGTTTGTACCTGTTCTCACCGAGCGAGCATCAAGCAGGTCAACCGGAAAGTTATTACTCCGTCACCGGAAGAAATCCGGCAAAACCCGAGGAGCCGGAGTGCCCGTATGCGTATTGCAGAGCGGGTTATTGCCCGCCAGGAGTCAAGCCTGAATTCTGCGGGGCTGTTTTTTGTAAGCCTTACCGGTTGTCTGGCTGGAGTTGCCGGCTGTATGAGCCTTAACTAGCCTGGAACCGGAATTATAAAAATAAATTAGATGTAAAGGAGAAAAAAGGACGAGGGGGAGGTATGGAAGATGTGAGCAAGCTTAATTAAGTAAAGATAAATAGAATTATGGTAAAGAAGAAGGAGGAACACATGAGGAAAAAGTCAATTATAACCTCGATTGACGTTGGTACAACCAAAATCTGTACTACTATTGCAGAATACAATGATAATGGTGGTATCCGCGTTGTTGGTGTGGGGATGGCCCCGTCTCACGGTCTTCATAAAGGCCTCGTTGTAAATATCAACGAAGCCCGGGAAGCCATCAGGGATTCGGTGAGGAAAGCAGAGCAGGCTTGCGATTACCATGTGGAATCAGCTTATGTGGGTGTTACGGGTCGCCACGTAAACTCGATGAATAACAAGGGAGTGGTAGCTATCACTCGCAATGACCGCCTGGTACGCTCGGACGACCTGAAACGCGTTCTTACTTCAGCCCAGAGCATCAAGGTTCCCAATGACAGGCGCTTGCTGCATGTAATACCACGCGGTTATAGCGTTGATGGTCAAACCGGAGTAAAAAATCCGGTGGGCATGCATGGTTTTCGGCTCGATGTTGAAACCCATGTTATTACTGCCGCTGCAACTTCCATACAAAATATGGTCAAGTGTATACGGGGCGTTGGCATCGATATTGATGACCTGGTTCTTGAACCGCTGGCATCAAGCGAAGCTGTACTCACCGATGATGAAAAACAGGTCGGCGTTATCCTTGCTGATATTGGGGGTGGCACGACCGATATTTGTATTTTCAAGGATGGCAGCATCTGGCACAGCTCAATCCTGCCGGTTGCAGGCTATCAGCTGACACGTGATATTGCCATAGGCCTTGGTCTTCCTTTTGATGTGGCTGAGGAGATGAAGAAACGCTACGGAAGTGTTATGCCGGTATACGAAAGCCGTATGGAATCAGCCAATCCGATTTCAGCTGATGGGCATGGTGTTTCCTATCAGGATCTGTGCGATATAATTCGTGCCCGCATGGAAGAAATCATGCGCCTGATATTACTGGAACTGCCCAGCGCAGATTACGAATCACTGGTTCCGGCTGGTGTTGTCTTTACCGGCGGTTCGAGTAATCTTAGCGGTGTAGAGTCATTAGGCCGCGATATTATGCGTCTGCCGGTCAGAGTAGGTGTCCCTTCTCATGTTTATGGAATAACCGATTCTCTGCGTGATCCGGCCTTTGCTACCAGTGTAGGGTTGCTGCTCTGGGGAGCAAAAAATCACGGACCCTCCGGTCCCAAACGGGGTGGGTGGTTCGGTTCAACTTTTCGTAAACTGGCGTCAAGCCTAAGCCGGTTGTTTGGTTAAGAAAAAAATAATAATCCTGCGAAATTAAAAGGAGGAAATAAATGGCAAAAACAAGTTTTGTTCCTAACCCGGCCAAGATTAAAGTCATCGGTCTTGGTGGTGGTGGTTGTAATGCAGTAACTCGCATGGTTCGGGAAGAGATCCAGGGCGTAGAATTCATTGCTATGAATACCGATGCCCAGGCTTTAGCCATCACCGAGGCTCCCACCAGGATCCAGCTCGGTGAAAAATTGACCCGCGGACTCGGTGTAGGCGGGGATCACAACCTTGGTTCAAAAGCAGCAGAAGAGAGCCGCGATGAGATTAAAGAACTCGTTGGTGGTGCTGACATGGTCTTTGTTACCGCTGGTATGGGTGGCGGAACCGGTACCGGTTCAGCTTCGGTGGTAGCACAGATTGCTAAAGAAAGCGGAGCCCTTACCATTGCCGTGGTAACCAAACCATTTACCTTTGAAGGCGCTCGACGCAGCGAGGTTGCCAAGGATGGTATCAACCGGCTTCTAGGCAAAGTAGATACCCTGATAATCATTCCCAATGACCGCTTGCTTGATCTCTGTGATGCCAAGACTGGCATGGATACAGCTTTCAAGATGGCTGATGACGTTCTGCGCCATGGTGTACAGGCGATCTCTGAAGTTATCACCGTACCTGGTGTTATCAACCTTGACTTTGCCGATGTTAAAGCCATTATGAAGGACGCTGGTCCGGCATGGATGAGTATCGGCCATGGTAGCGGAAAGAACCGTGCAGTCGATGCAGCCAAAGAAGCTCTTGCCAGCCCGCTGCTTGACGTATCCATCTCGGGTTCGAACGGTATCCTGTTTAACGTAGTTGGTTCTGAAGACCTCACCCTTTTCGAGGTTAATGAGGCAGCCGAGGTTATCAAACAGGCTGTTGATCCCAATGCCAATATAATCTTTGGTGTTGGTACCAACCCGTCTCTTGATCAGGAGGTCCGAATCACCCTGATTGCCACCGGTTTTGTTGCCAAGACCGGATACGATGAGTCCAAGGACGAGCAGGATGAGCTTTCCGGCCTGTTGAAAAACATCAAGACTGAAGACGAGCTGGACGTACCTTCATTCCTGCGCAGGCCGCTTTTCAGCCGCCAGCGCCAGGTATTTACATCGTCTGACAAAATCGTAAAACCAGAGAAAAAAGCTCCTACCAATCTCAGGTTCGAATAGATATTAAAGATTAATAAAGAAAAAGGGGCGGTAGCTGAAAGGCGCCGCCCCTTTTTTATAATATCAACAGGTAATATTATTGAATCACCCATTAACTCGTGTCATTCTGGAACGAAGTGAAGAATCTTTTAAGATTAGAGCCCGCCCATACGGTAACAGCCCAACGTAACAACGGGCACTACTGCGTAAAAGATCCTTCGTCGGGCTTTGCCCGCCTCGAGGACGACACAGAAAATGCAAGGTACTCATCCTGGATGACGCTCGAATTATGCTCGTACATAAGTATAACCTGTATTGTCATTTTTTTATGAAGGCGATGTAATCTATTGCGCTCTTTTTACAATAGAGGCTACAATACATGATATGAGTGTAGTTATTAAGCTTTTAGAGTTGCAGGAGCTTGAAATAGAAATAGCGGCTTTAGAGAAAGCTATAACGGAAGCTCGCAGTAATCTTGGGGAGAGCCAGGCCTTAAAAAAAGCCAGGGTAGATGCTGTTAAATGGGATAATCACCTGCGGCAATTAACCTCACGTCAGAAAGATCTTGAGCTGCAATCTCAAGAATTGGATGCCAAGCTGAAAAACGTAAACGAAAAACTCTACAGCGGTCGGGTTACAAATCCTAAAGAACTTACCAATCTGCAACAGGAAGCCGATCTTCTTGGTACAAAAGCTGCCAGGGTTGATGAAGAAACCATTGCTGTAATGGAGCAGACTGAGAAAGCAAGTGATGCATGCAAGCAATCACAGCACACGTTAAAAGAGGAAGAAGATTCCTCCAGAATTGAACAGAAAAAGCTTAAGGAAGAAATCGAAGATATGCTCCAAAAACTGGGCTTGCTTAAGCAAAGGCATGCTCAAATGTCTGGCGAAATCCCACCTCAAGTGCTCCAGCAGTATGAACGCATCAAGATGCAAAAAGGTATTGCGGTTGCAAGGGTTTCCCATGGCAGCTGTGGTGGATGCCGGATAAATCTGTCTACCTCTCAGCTTCAACGAGTACGAAACGAGCCTTTGGAAAGGTGCGCCAACTGCGGGCGCATATTGTTTAGTGAATAAACCAAAAATGCCGGCGAAAGTGATAATCAATTCAGATGGGGCATCGCGTGGAAATCCCGGCCGTGCAGCGATCGGTGCGGTTATAACTGATGAGCATGGAAATGTTCTCCAAAGTGTATCCAGGTTCATCGGGATTACGACCAATAACCAGGCCGAATATAAAGCTCTGATAGCAGGACTGGAAGCAGCTGTAGCTCTGGGTGCTTCTGATGTGACAGTACGAATCGATTCCGAGCTTGTAGTAAAGCAGATAAAAGGGCAATACCGGGTAAAAAAACCCGAGCTGGCACCACTCCACCGTCGAGCATGCGAATTACTGGCCGGCTTCAAATCTCACAGCCTCGAACATGTTTTTAGAAATTTAAACCAGGAAGCTGACAGGCTGGCCAATTTGGCTCTTGACTAAAAACAGAGCCCCTTCCGATTAAAAAGCTGTACTGAACGTGTGTTATAATATAAGTTGCTGGAGTCAGGAAAACCGGATGGCTGCCATTTGCTTATTGCGAATGGAGGAAAGTCCGGGCTCCGCCGGGCAGGATGCTGGGTAACTCCCAGGAGGGGTAACCCTACGGAAAGCGCAACAGAAACATACCGCTCAGTCCTGGATTGAGCAAGGGTGAAATGGTGAGGTAAGAGCTCACCAGCAGCCGGGAGACCGGCTGGCTGGGCAAGCCCCATCCGGAGCAAGGCCAAATAGGGGGACTAAAGGGTGCCCGACCCGTCCCCGGGTTGGCCGCATGACCCCGGTGGCAACACCGGGGCTAGATAGATGGCCATCGGCCTCCTTGTGAGGCTACAGAACCCGGCTTACAGGTTTACCTGGCTTCAGCAGATTCAATCTTGAGTCATCCCCTCGTTATAAAGGAGTCGTTCTTATGCCCAGGTATATAAAATGGTTTGTTGCTGTAACTGCTGCACTGGTGGTATCGCTGCTGATATTTACCGGAGGGGTAATGCTGGGCAGTTATTCTTCCCAGATCGATGAAAGTGAGTTCACAGCCATAGAAGGCGCCTGGAGAGTTATTACTGAAGAATATGTAGATAAGGATAACATCGATAAACAGGCTTTGAGCCAGGCGGCGATTGAAGCCATGATGAGTTTCATAGATGACCCCTATTCCAGCTACCTTGATCGCGAAGCATATCTCGAGAGCGCAAATGACTTGGCAGGGAAATACGAAGGAGTTGGTGCTGAAGTATCGATAGTTGACGACGGAGTGGTGATAATCTCGGTGTATTCCGGCTCGCCGGCAGAAAGATCCGGAATCAAACCCGGAGATATTGTCACCGCGGTTGATGGAGAAGATATTACCGGCATTGGACTGATGGACGTGGTGCTGAAAGTCAGGGGTCCGAAAGGCTCCTCTGTGACTGTTACCGTTATAGATGGCGAGACTTCAGCAGTTAAAGAAGTTGAGATGATCAGAGATGAGGTGCACGAGAAAAGCGTTCATTTTGAAATGCTGGGAGATTATGCTCATGTTGCCATCAGCCGGTTTGGCGAGAAGACTGATGAGGAGCTTGGGGAGGTCTTAAAGGAAGTTGCATCTGAGCAAGCTCTCGGTATTATTCTGGACCTTCGCTATAATCCGGGGGGGCTGCTGGATTCCGTGGTAGATTCGGCCAGCCGTTTCCTTCGAGACGGGGTAGTCTTTACCGTAAAATACAGTGATGGTCGGGAAGAGGTATATAAGGTCCGTGAAAAAGACGTAGTAACTGACCTGCCGATCGTGGTGCTGGTTAACGGTTTTAGCGCTTCCGGCTCCGAAGTTGTAGCCGGTGCCCTCCAGGACCATGATCGCGCTTTGATAGCAGGTGCCACAACCTTCGGCAAGGGAAGTGTTAATGCTTTGACTCCTATCGGGGCCGATCAGGGAATGTACATCACAATCGCCCGGTGGCTGACCCCGGATGGCCATATGATAGAAGGAAACGGAATAGAGCCGGATGAACAGCTTTCACTGGTTGGGGGTGACATGATTAATTGGGCAATTGAGCACTTGGATATCGTAACAAAGCTTGCAGAAGTTGACCGTTAAAAGGTTGGTAGCCTATAATCCATAATTATCCTATTTATTTTTGTGGTATTATAACTTGAATCAACAATTAGACCCGTTAAAATCAGAAGCAATGGCCGCTATGGATGCAATTACCAGCCGCGAAGAGCTGGATGCATGGCGGATAAAATATCTTGGTAAAAAGAGTGCCATACTGGCGATTCTCAAAGGACTCGGAAGCCTTCCGGTGGAAGAGCGCAAAGTTGCCGGTGCGGGTGCCAACAGTTTAAAAAACGAACTCGAGGCGCTGCTTAAAGAAAAAGAAGCAAGCCTTGCCGGTGGCCAGGCCGGACAGGATAAAGCCCCAGGCGCAGTTGATATCACTTTACCGGGCAAGCCGGTCGATCTTGGTCATATTCATCCTATAACCCAGGTGCTATATGAGCTGGGCGAGATATTTACCTCAATGGGTTTTGAAGTCGTGGAAGGCCCGGAAGTTGAATGGGACTATTATAATTTTGAGGCCCTCAACATCCCCAAAGAGCATCCGGCAAGGGATTCCATGCAGACTTTCTGGGTGGATGCTCCACCGGCTGAAGACGGCCGGGAGATGCTGCTTAGGACGCATACTTCTCCGATGCAGATACGGGTAATGGAAAAACAAAAGCCACCACTTCGTATCGTAGTGCCAGGGAGAGTGTTTCGCTATGAAGCCACCGATGCTACTCATCTGCATATGTTCCACCAGATAGAAGGACTGGCGATCGATAAAGGCATCACCATGGCGGACCTTAAAGGTTCCCTTTACGAGTTTTCCAGAAGATTTTTTGGGCCTGATCGCAGGGTTCGTTTCCGCTGCGATTTCTTCCCCTTTGTAGAACCTGGCGTGGAGATGGCAGTAGAATGTGCGGTTTGTCATGGCTCTGGCTGTCGCCTTTGCTCTCAGAGCGGATGGATAGAGATACTGGGAGCCGGTATGGTGCATCCCAGGGTCCTCGAAGCCGGAGGCATTGACCCTGAAGAGTACTCCGGGTTTGCCTTTGGTATGGGTATCGAAAGGATACCACTGCTCAGATATGGCATAGATGACATCCGCTTGTTTTATTCAAATGACTTACGCTTTTTAAGGCAGTTTTAGATATGAAAGTTCCGGTTAGCTGGCTCAGGGATTATATAAAAGAACCATTCGAAGCTGATGACCTTGCCCATCGTATTACCATGGCAGGCACCGAGGTCGCCGGAATCGAACGGATAGGTTCGTCCTGGGAAGGTGTGTGCGTAGGGCTGGTCCTTGAAGTCAATCCCCATCCTAACGCTGACCGATTACGCCTTGTTACTGTCGATACCGGCAGTTCGCGAAATGAAGTAGTCTGCGGTGCTCCCAATGTGGCTGCCGGCCAGAAAATAGCCTATGCCAGAATAGGCGCCTGTCTGATTGATGGGCATACCGGTCAGCCGGCAACACTTAAACCGGCAAAGATCAGGGGAGTGGTATCTGAAGGGATGGTATGCTCGGAAAAAGAACTGGGATTATCGGACGATCATGAAGGTATCATCGAACTCCCCGAGAGCGCGCCCCTTGGCATACCGCTTACTGAATATATGGGAGAAACAGTTCTGGATCTTGAGGTGACGCCCAACCGCCCTGATATGCTTTCGGTTATCGGAGTAGCCTGTGAAGGTGCGGCACTGCTGGGTGTCGATCCGGTTATTTGCGAACCTGAATTTACCGGCAAAGGTGAATCCATAGATCAGCTTGTAGATGTTTCGATTGAAGCTCCTGAGCTTTGTATGAGGTACGCAGCCAGCCTTGTCAGGGGCATAACTATCAAAGAAAGCCCGGATTGGTTAAAAAACCGGCTTGTTAACGCTGGCATGCGGCCTATAAACAACGTGGTGGATGTTACCAACTATGTAATGCTTGAGTATGGACAACCGCTTCATGCTTTTGATTATAGAAACCTTGCCGGGCAAAAGATAATTGTCCGACGCGCAGATGAGGGAGCGAACTTTAAAACTCTGGATGGAATCGAGCGGAAGCTTTCCTCCGATATGCTTATGATTTGTGATGGCAAAGGGCCTGTAGCCATCGCAGGTGTTATGGGTGGAGAAAATAGCGAGGTTACTCCCGGTACTACTGATGTTTTGCTGGAATCGGCCAGCTTTTTACCTGCCTCGGTGCACTTTACCAGCAGCAGGCTTGGGCTTACCAGTGCTGCCAGCCAACGTTTTGAGCGGGGTCTTAGCCCGCATCTTGCGCTCAAAGCACTAAAACGTGCCACATCATTGATAGCAGAGCTTGCCGGTGGTATGCCTGCTACTGGTTGTATAGACAAAGCTCCCGGTTTAAAGCCGGTTGTGCCAGTTCCAGTAAAGGTTTCAAGAGTCAACGGTTTGCTGGGAGCAAGCTATAACCGGGAAGAAATCGTCTCCACTCTGGAGCTGCTTGGGTGCGAGTTGCTGCCTGGCTCCAACCAGGATGAAATGGCCGTAAAGCCGCCATACTGGCGCAGTGATATAAATATTGAAGCTGATGTTATAGAAGAAGTCGCCCGGATTCGCGGGTATGATACCATACCCCTCAACATGCTGGATAAGGCGATCCCCAACCAGACGCCAAACCCCATGCTTGGCTTCAAGCGGCACCTTCGCCAGGCGCTGGTCGGACTTGGATTCAGCGAGATACAGAGCTGGGCAATGACCAGTTCTGTTATGCTCAAAAAAGTACTCAATCAGGCAGAACTGGAAATTTGGCCACTGCACCTCAAGAAGCCCATGACGGTGGAACAGGAGTGCCTCAGGACCAGCTTGAGGCCGTATCTTGTATCATCTCTGGCATCCAATCGGCGTTTCGAAGAAGGCGCTATACGTCTATTTGAGCTTGGCTCAGTATATCTTCCCAGGGAAGGCAATCTTCCCCGGGAACCTCAGATACTTGCCGGTATAATTTCTGCGTCCCGTGTGAAAGAGCACTGGGATATCGAGCCGGAAAAGACAGATTTCTTCACTCTGAAGGGAATTGTTGAAGGTTTGCTCGCCAGTGCAGGCGTACAGGCGGAATACCTGCCCTCTAATGATGGCGGGTTAAAACCCGGTGTGCAGGCTGCAATTATGATTGAAGGCAAACAACTGGGTGTACTTGGAGAACTTCATCCCCAGGTGTGCAAGGCCATGGAATTAGACGAAAGCGTATACCTGTTTGAAATTGATGCCAGTCAACTTTTACAGTACAAGTTGGTAGATAAGAGTTATCGTCCTGTACCACGTTATCCGGCAGTATTGAGAGATATTGCTCTGGTGGTGGAAAACAGCGTTACCCACTCTCAGGTTATGGAAGTTCTGAGCGGTTATCCGCTTGTAGTAGATGTCAAGCTTTTTGATATCTATACCGGTAAACCTGTTCCTGAAGGGTCTAAATCAATGGCATACCGGCTTGCTTTCATGAGTGACAAGAAAACACTCACCGATCAGGCAGTAGATAAAGTGTTGGAACAGATCCTATCCCGCCTTGAGAAACAACTGGGCGCTGTACTTCGCCGGTAATTTATCGCCACTGTTATTCTGGGCACGTTGCTTTTTCCGTGTCATCCTTTTGAGTCGGGCGCCAGCCCGACGAAGGATCTTTTACGCAGTAGTGCCCGTTGTTACGTTGGGGTGTTCCCGTATGAACGTGCCCATTTCTTGTAAGATTCTTCGTTTACACTCAGAATGACACGTGTTTTTGAGGGCTTTTCATTTAATGGTCTGACACGTAATAGCGCCCGTTGTAACATGGGGTGTTTATGAGAGGACGGGCTCTAATCTTGTAAGACCCTCAGTTGGCGCTTCAGAGTGCAATCAGCTAAGCGTTGTGCTTCGCCGGTAGCACTATTTTCTTGACCTGGTCGATAATACCGTCAAGGCTTACCAGGTCGGCTTTTTTCTCCGTGCGCCATTTGAGCTCAACGCTGTTCTTTTCCAGAGTTCTCGGGCTCACAGTAATGCGGAGCGGAATTCCCAGCAGGTCTGCATCGTTGAACTTAACTCCGGGTGATTCCATTCTGTCATCATATAGTACTTCTATACCGGAGTCAGTCAGCTCGTTGTAAAGCATCTCTGCCGTTTGGGATACCCGTTCGTCTTCCAGAAAAAGCGGGCAAAGATACACTTCGAAAGGAGCAACGG
>JAQUQL010000015.1:14377-18656 GCA_028716145.1 Dehalococcoidales bacterium | reverse complement strand
GCATTTATCCTGGTCTGCTCAGAGCCCGCAGTGCTTGAAAAAGCCCTTGAAGCATCTGCATCACTGCGTCCCCTTATTTATGCAGCCACCAGGGATAACTCCGGAGAGATGGTTGATATTGCCAGAAAATACAATTGCCCACTGGCAATAAAAGCCCAAAACCTGGATGAATTATCCGAGCTTGCAGAAACCATTACCGCTTCAGGGTTTAAAGATCTGGTTCTTGACAGCGGCGCCCAGACCATCAAGCAAGCATTTTTCGACCAGGTTGCTATACGCCGGTCTGCACTAAATAAAAAATACCGTTCATTTGGATTTCCCACCATTGTTTTCCCAGGGGAAATGACCAAAGACCCCCTTAAGGAAACTGTTTATGCCTCTATTTTGATTGCTAAATACGCAGGGTTGGTAGTCCTTGGTAAAATTCTGCCAGAAACTATCTTTCCACTTCTGGTGGAAAGAATGAATATCTTCACCGACCCGCAGCGGCCGCTTGCCACCAAAGAAGGTATTTATGAGATAAATGGCCCTGACGAAAATTCGCCAGTGCTCCTTACCAGCAATTTCTCACTCACCTATTTCCTGCTTACTGGTGAGATAGAAAGCAGCCGTGTCCCAAGCTACCTGCTGGTTAAAGATACCGAAGGACTGAGCATCATGACTGCGTGGGCAGCTGGTAAATTCAGTGCTGATAATATCAGCCAGTTCATAAAGAAATGCGGCATCGAAGATAAAATCACTCACCGCAAACTTATTATTCCGGGGTATGTAGATTTTGAAAGCGCGGGGCTTGAGGAAGAGTTGGAAGGTTGGGAAATACTGATCGGCCCCAGAGAGGCCGCTCACCTTCCTGCGTATCTAAAAAACTGGGGGTAAAACAATATGATATTGGTTGCTGAAAATATAAATACGGTTTCCAGGAGTATCGGTACTGCATTCCGCCAGCGAAACTCCGAACCTGTCAAAGAGCTTGCATCGCGCCTTGCCGAATCCGGAGCCGATATGCTGGACTTGAATATAGGCCCGGCCCGCAAGGATGGAGCTGAGCTTATGGATTGGCTGGTGAGAACTGTACAGGATGCGACCTCTCTTCCACTTTCACTTGATACTACCAATGCAGACGCCATCGAGAGCGGGCTAATAGCTGCCTCCCGCCCAGCGTTGATCAACTCGGTATCACTTCAACCGGAAAGGCTGGAGAAACTGCTGCCGCTGGCAAAGGAGTACAGTGCAGATATCATCGGCCTCTTGTGGGGAACGGACGGGATGCCCCGTGATGCTAATGAACGTTGTATGCTGGCGGTTGACCTGATCTACCAGGCGGGCGTTGCGGGAATAACCCCGGAGAAGATATGGATAGACCCAATCGCTACACCAGTTACAGTGGATATTTTCCAGGTAAAATCCTGCCTTGAGTGCATGAGCATGCTTTCAGAGGTTGCCCCTGGCTGCCGCTCAATCGTCGGTCTTTCCAACATTTCCAGCGGAGTCCCTTCTCATCTCAGGGGATATTTTAACCGGACATTCCTGGCCATGTTAATAAAGTATGGCCTTTATGCAGCCATCTGTGACACCCTTGATGAGGAGCTCGTAAAGCTTGCCCGGGGCGGTATGAACAATATCGTTGAACTGGTTCACCGCCTGATGGACGGGGAAGAAGTTGACCCTGCCGCACTTACACCCAGGGAAATGGAATATTACAAGACTTACCGGGTAATTTCCGGAGAAGTGCTTTATTCCGATTCCTGGCTTGAGATTTAGATTTTTATGTCCTCCCCATTACCTGTGTCGTACTGGATGAGCACGCCTCAATACCTGTGTCATCCTTGATGAGGGCGTCAGCCCGACGAAGGATCTTTTACGTAATAGTGCTCGTTGTAACGGTGGGGTGTTTCCGTTTGAACGAGCCCAGTTCCTATAAGATTCTTCGCTTGCGCTCCAGAGTGAGAAAAAAAGAGGGGCTCGATGGTGACACATTTATTGAGAGCTCGCCCCTGAATGCCGAATCGTTCCAGCAGTTATCTACCTGCTTCGAAGTACGTGGCTTCCCGGCTTGATGACACCATTCACACATACCCCCGGGCCGATACAACAATCACAGCCAATAACCGTGCCTGCATTTATACAGGAATTTATTCCTGTTGAAACATTATCCCCGATAATAGCACCCAGCTTCCTGCGGCCTGAATCAATACCGCCGGCTTTTACGTTCCGGTTATCAAATCTGAGGTTGGCAACCTGGGTTCCGGCACCGAAATTACAACCTTCCCCTATTACACTATCCCCGATATAGGTAAGATGTGGAACCTTGGTGCCGGCCAGAATAATGGAGTTTTTTATCTCCACTCCAGCACCGACATGGCAATTATCTCCGATTGAAGTATGAGGGCGCAGATAGCAGTTGGGCCCAATATCGCAGTTGGAGCCGATAACAACCGGGCCGCAAATATAACTGCCTGAGCGCACTATTGTCCCCTCACCTATATCTGCATCCCCTTTTATGACCGCCCCTTCTTCTACAATACCCCGAATGTTCATCGCAGAGGGTTTATACAACCATTCCCCTCCATCCAGCAGATCCCAGGGGTTGGAAAAGGTAATCCAACCCGAAAGCTCATGCCAGCCAAAATGTGTTCCCCCATCAATCAGCGCCTGAATAGCTTCGGGAAGCTCATATTCTCCCCGCTCAGACTTATCCAGCTTTGAAATGGCCGAAAATATCTCTTCTCCGAATACATAGAGCCCGGCGTTGGCAATATTCGTGGGGGGAGGAACAACCTTTTCCAATATGGAGCTTACTCTGTCCCCCTGCCTGAAAACTACACCCATGCCGCTTGCATCGGCTAGCTGTATCAGCCCCATAGCCGGCGAGGAAAGAGACAACAGCTTTCTAATATCATCAGGCTGGAAAACCGTATCCCCATTTGCCACCAGAAAAGGCCTGTCTACCAAGGGTTCTGCTTTTAATATGGCATCTGCTGTACCCAGTGGCGTATCCTGCCGGCAGTATTCAATATTTATTCCCCATTTGCTCCCATCACCAAAATAATGCTCTACCCGCTCGGCCTTGTAACCGGTAACCAGTATAAACTCTTTTATACCGGCATCTGATACAGCATGCAGAAGATGTTCCAGCAAAGGCTTGTTTGCAACCGGAAGCATAACCTTTGGCCGGGTGCATGTAAGAGGCCACATGCGGGAACCTTCTCCTGCTGCCAGTATTACTGCCTTCATTTAAAAATCAGTTCCTTCCCGGCAACGATGTTGATATTATCCACTACCTGTTTGCAGATAAGTTCCAGCCGTGTCTGATTTTGCGCCTGTGCCGTTAAACGTATTTTCGGCTCGGTACCGGATGGGCGCACAAGAACCCAGCAATCTGGAAAAACCAGCTTTATGCCATCGCTTCGATCGATCCTGGCGGGGCAAAGCGTTTCCAGCTGACGTTTGATCTTTGGTATTAGCCCGCGATCAAGCTCGACTGACATACGCTTCATCGGGTATTGCGGAACACTATCTGCAAGTACTGATATTTTATGTAAAGCCGCAACGCTGATCAAACATGCTGCTGCGAACAAACCATCCGGGCAGAGTGAAAATTCCGGAAAAACCCATGAGCCGGAAGGTTCCCCACCAAATTCGCCCCATTCTTTTAAGACTTTTGAGATATAATTATCCCCTACCAAAGTCCGCTTTACTTCAAAGCCCTGCTCTTCCACCACTGAAGAAGCATCAACCGTTGTGACAACCTTTTTTGCGCCTGCGGCATTTGCCAGAATAACAAGCAATGCTTCACCATTTATAAACCTGCCCAGGTCATCAACTGCCATTAACCGGTCAGCATCACCATCATGAGCCAGACCAAGATCTGCCCCTGTTGAAGTTACCTTTTGCTTGAGCTGGAGCAGGTTTTCTTCTGTTGGTTCCGAAGGGCGCGGAAAAAACCCATCAGGTTGGCAGTTTAGTTCAATTACATCACACCCCATTTTTCTCAACATAAGAGGTGCTTCGTTTGAGGCTGCTCCTCCCCCACAGTCCACAACCACTCTTAAAGGATATTTTTCTGAAAAACGAGTGAGGATGGCCTCAATGTGTGCCTCTGCCGCGTCAGGTAACAGATATTGGGAGCCAAAGTCTGTCCATTTAACAGCAACACTAGCATCGTTTAATATTCGCGCCTCCAGATCAGCCTGCTGGGTTTCATTATAGGCAGTTCCATCCGGATTAAAAAATTTCAAGCCGTTGTATTCAGGAGGATTATGCGAGGCGGTAATCATTA
>JAQUQL010000015.1:0-14277 GCA_028716145.1 Dehalococcoidales bacterium | reverse complement strand
AACGAAGTAAATTGTTGTTTTCCTCTCTCAGCTTCGTTGCCGGGTTTGGCGTGATATTCACCCTGGCGGGTGCTCTGGCCGGCATCATCGGCATATCTTTAAGCCCTAACTCCCTGGTTGTAAGACTGCTCTCTGGTATCGTGCTGATAATTCTCGGGTTGATAATGCTTCTGGCGCTTAAAATACCGGCCTTTAATTATGAGGCGAGGCTAAACCCGCGCCTGGGTAACACCAGTGGCTACATTCGCTCAGCTCTTATCGGCGGCAGCTTCGCTCTTGCATGGACACCCTGCCTGAGCCCCATACTGGGGGGAATCCTGATGCTTGCACTCAATTCATCGACCGCTCTGCAGGGAGCGTTATTGCTGGCAGTATATTCCATTGGCCTGGGATTGCCGTTTATAGTTATGGGTCTGGCTTTTACAGCCTTGCACCCAATTATCAAGCGTATAAATAAATATTCCCGATACATCTACGTAGCCAGCGGGTTTATCCTGATTGGAGCCGGAATATTAATACTCAGTGGAAAACTGGACTGGCTGTATATTTAATAATTTCAGATTGGTGACACGTGAAAATAAAAATAGTGTTTGCATTTATCTGCCTTTTAATGATGGTATTACCGGCTACTTCATGTCAAAAAAACAGTATATCTGCCGGTAACCCGGCGCCTGATTTTGAGCTCCCCCGCCTTGATGGTGAAAGTATAGCTCTTTCCAGCCTGCAGGGCAGGCCGGTACTGCTCAACTTCTGGGCTCTCAGTTGTCCCTACTGCCTGGCAGAAATGCCATACATCCAGCAGGCGCATAACACCTACAGCAATGAAGAACAGGGGTTGGCAGTAGTTACCATTAACATCCGTGATTCCTCATCCGCAATAACCAGCTACCTTGAATATGGTAACTACAACTTAAAAGTTTTACGCGATAACGGCGCGCACGTAGCAACTGAATACGGTGTAGACGGAATACCGGTTACCGTGCTTATTGATAAAAATGGTATAATCAGGGATGTAGTTATAGGAGCATTCCCTAACTGGCCTACTCTGGAAAACAGGTTGGCCGCTATAATCGAATGAAAGGATCAGTTTTATATGGGTGATATTTTAGACGAAGCCTATTCCATTGTGCAGTGCAAAGACTGCCCCTGGTACAAGGCATGCGCCACTCCAATGCGCTTTACCGCTGAAGATATTCAACGTCAAATGCAGGCTTCCAGTTTGGAAATCACAGGGCAGGAAGACCCCAACAACCAGCAATTGATAGCCAGCATGGCTGCAGCTGCCCAGAATTCTCTGGTTGAGGGTTGCCCGATTTTTGTGGAGCGCCTGCGATCAAGCCCCAAACTTTCTCAGAGAATAAAAGAAATCATGCAAAACTGGAGTGAGGAGTAAAACTCTCTCTAACCCCTACCCTGCGATTAACTGTTGGTTAGATCTGCCGGTAAAGCCCTGTACATATAGCTGCTCGTGAGCATGTACCCCAGCGAACGATAATACGGCCTGGCGCCAACCCCACTCAAAATATAGATCCCCCGCGAACCATATTCTTCAACCGCTATCCGTTCTGCTTCTGCCAGCAGCATTTTGCCCAGACCTTTATGCTGTGCGGATACATCATCCCTTCCCCCAAGAGCCACTTCAGCTCCGTAAACATGGAGTTCGCGCACAAGAGCATACGCGCCTTGCCCACCCTCAAACGCTGGGGGAGGAGATGATTGCAGCCTGAGCCGTAAAAGCCCAAAAAGGGTTTGATTTTCATCTTCAAAAGAAAGAAATATTTCCTGGCCGCCACTTGCCTTGTATTCAAGCCGCTGCAAAGAAGCTTTGCCGGTTTTCCAACCCTGCTTTATGCGATGACCATACTCTCTGCAACGTATACACTGGCAGCTTTTGCCTTTCTCGGCCAGCTTTTTTAGCACTTTCTCGCGCAGGGAGTCTTTCGGACCTCCAGTTATGTAAATAGATGGAATATCACGCAAAACCCGGGAGATCCGGGTATAGCCCGGCACAAGGCTTTTCAGATCGGCCAACAGATCGATAAGCTCCTCTTCAGTGTAAGGTGTATAAAAGCCCTGCTCTTTCCAGCGCTCCAACTCGGTTCCGGCAACCACCATGGTTGGATACATTTTCAAACCATCCGGACGAAAGCGTTCATCAGAAAAAAGGAGTGAAAACAGTTCCAGATCCCTGGCACGGTCAACCCCAGGGAGGTTAGGCATCCAGTGGTAGTGAACCTTGATTCCGCTCATTTTCAAATCCCTGGTTGCATTTACCACATCTTCCACCTTGTGTCCGCGGCGGGTGAGCAGGTAAACGTCGTCATCTATCGCCTGGACGCCCAATTCAACCCTGGTGGTTCCCATTTTAACCATCCATTCTATGTGAGCCGGGGTGCAGTAATCCGGACGCGTCTCTATGCACAGGCCAACACACCTGCACTCTACCTCCTCGTTGAGCTGCTGTGCTTCCTCCAGGCTGGCAGAAACCCGGCCATTCAAAGCATCAAAACAGCTCTTGATAAAATCATACTGGTACTGGAGAGGAGAAGAGAGGAAGGTACCACCCATAATAATCAGCTCAACCTTATCCACCGGATGCCCCATGCCCCTTAGTATGGAAAGGCGCAGATCAACCTGCTTGAAGGGATCGTATTCACAATTGATTGCTCTCAGGACTGCCGGAGAAGTTGGAGTATAGCTTTGCGGTGTATCAGAATAGGTGGGGCAATAAACACAATTGCCCGGGCACGGCCTCGGGCGCGTCATCACTGCTACCGGCGTAACGCCAGATATTGTCCTTGATTGTTTTTTAATTGTATGATGTTGCATATCAGTCTTCCTTTAGTCTATCAATTTTTCACTGGAGCAACAAACCTCTATGACAGCAAGCAACCAGAGTGACAACCTGAAAAACGTTTTTGATGAAATCGCTCCGCGCTGGTACAACCGTTTTCACTGGACCCGTTTTACAGGTGAACTATCCATGCTGGCCGAAAAATGGCAAAAGGGGCGCCTTTTAAACCTGGGATGCGGCCACGGAGCTGAATTTCTTCCCTTTAGAGATGGGTTTGAACTGTATGGAGTTGATTTTTCATCCGGAATGCTGGAGCAAGCCAGAAGATATGCAACCAAATTCAAGTTTACTGCCCGTCTTGCCGAAGCCGATATCAGGGACCTCCCCTACCCGGATGAATATTTCGACTGGTCTGTTTCAGTTGCTACTTTTCATCACCTGGCAGGACCAGCGGAAATCGAACGCGCTCTGGTTGAGCTAAACCGGGTGTTAAAGCCGGGCGGAGAAGTTTTTATCACTTTCTGGAACCGCCGTCAGCCAAAATTCTGGTTTAAAGGTAAAGAGTTGCTTATACCCTGGAGAAAAGATGATAAAGTCCTTAACCGTTACTATTACCTTCTAACCTACAGGGAAGCAGAAAAACTGGCCAGGTCTGCTGGCTTTATTCTGCTTGGTTCCAGGCCCGAAAACACCTATCGGTTCGGGCTAAAATATTTTTCTAAAAATATTTGTCTGCTTTTACAAAAACCAACTTAAGAAGTTCAAGAGACACGGCAACACGTGATAACTCTTCCGAGTATAAACAGATTGCCCTATTTGCTTATATCCTTCAAGTATTGTTAAGATTTACTACTGATGACACTTTTCCCCCCTTAAGGCATCAGCACATTGAATGGAATCAACCACCAGGAGGACAATACATGCTGGTAACAATCACCTGCCCCGAATGCAAAGCTGAAGGGCGTTTTTCGGTACTTGATCAGGTCTACGATGGTCCTTATAAGTGCTGGAAATGCAGGCAGCTTTACTACATTGAGCTTGAAGGTAGCGACCTCAAAACCTGCCGTCTTTTGGGGGATGAGGAATTCGAAAAACTGCAACAGCTTGAAAAGCTCAAGCGCAAATTTAAAAAAGACGACGAAGAATAAACACCTGCGTGTTTTTTAACGGGCCAGAGGGTACAGCTTAAACCCCCATCTTGCCGCATGCCTGGTTTTGAGTTCATCAAGCCGGCGGAGGTATTCATCGAGGCAAATGTCCGGCACCGTCATTATCAGCGCATCTTCATTGTTGTCCAGATAGTAGCGCCTGCGTCTGCCCTCAAGAACAAAACCGTACTTCTCATAAAGGGCTATAGCCGGGGCGTTTGAAGCTCTGACCTCAAGAGTTGCTTTAAGAGAGTTTAAAGCTACGGCAAGATCCAGCAGACATACCAGTAGCAATTCCCCCAGCCCCCTCCTCCTGTAAGTCTGCCTGACCGCTATATCTACGATATGAGCCTCACCGGCCATGAGCCAGAAGCCGCCGTAACCTACCATATACTGAACCGGACCGTCATCACCGACAGCGGTATCAAAAACAACAATGTAATGAGCCAGCGGGTTTCTGAATTCCCTCTGGTAATTGGTTGGTGGTTGGGCAGTCGGAAAAGCGTCCATGGCGATTTCTGCCATCTGAAGCGCGTCTTCCTGCTGCATTATACGCACTTTGTAACCCATATTACCCGGTTATATCCCTTTCCTGTTTGCTATAAATACACCCGCAATAATTCTGGCGGTATAAATCCCGCGGCTTGGTCATTACTCGGGAATCAGAGTACCTGCGCCTGAGATCTGAATACAGAAAAGCTATACCGCGCTCAAGGCCAAGTTCATCACCCATGGCCAGAATGTTATCGTGCTCCTGATGAGGGCTGATAAGCAGGGTCGAGGAAAAACCGCCAAAACCGTTTTCCAGGGCTATCTGAGCAGTCTTGCCAAGCCGCAAACGAAAACAATTCAGGCAACGCTGCACTTGGTTGCCATTTAAAGCATCAAAATAATCTGAAGGCTGATACGAAGGGTAAACTGTAAGTGGTACCCGCATCTCCTCCAGCAGCTTTTTAGTTGCCTGAAGCCGTAGCAAGTGTTCTTCTTCGGGGTGTATATTGGGGTTGTACCACAATGCTTCTGAACGGTACCCCTGTTTTTGCCAGAAACTGAGCGTGTAGGCTGCGCAATGTGCGCAGCACACATGAACCAAAACGGAGTCAACCATCATAAACCATTAAATAACCTTGCCTGGGCTGAAGTGTCTTTATTATAAGGAATGCCAAGGTGTTCATAAGCCCGCCGGGTAGCCACCCGGCCTCTGGGCGTTCTTTCTATGAACCCAACCTGCAAAAGGTAAGGTTCATACACATCCATGATAGTGTCAGATTCCTCGCTGATAGCTGCCGCCAGGGTTTCCAGCCCTACCGGTCCGCCACTAAACTTTTCGATAATAGTACTCAGCAACCGGTGGTCTATCTCGTCCAGGCCAAGCACGTCAACTTCCAGCTCCTCAAGGGACTGGCTGGCAACATCTTTGGTGATAACCCCATCTGCCATAACCTGGGCATAATCTCGCACCCTCCTCAACAGACGGTTTGCCACCCTGGGAGTTCCCCTGGCACGACAAGCGATCGCTTCGATGCCTTCTTCTTCAATTCCTATACCGATTATACCGGCTGATCGTTTGATAATGGTACCAAGAGCTGCCTGATTATAATAATCCAACCTGTAGACTACCCCAAAACGCCCACGCAACGGTGAGCTGAGCTGGGCAAAACGCGTTGTCGCCCCAACCAGGGTAAACTCAGGCAGATTAAGCCTCAGGCTGCGAGCACCAGGCCCTTTACCTATAACGATATCAAGAGCCCTGTCTTCCATAGCCGGATAGAGGATCTCCTCGATCGCCCGGCTGAGACGGTGGATTTCATCAATAAAAAGAACATCATGGCTCTGCAGATTGGTAAGAATCGCCGCCAGATCCCCTGCTCTTTCTATAGCCGGTCCGGAGGTAACCTTTATGTTGACTCCCATTTCGGCAGCAACGATATGGGCAAGCGTGGTCTTGCCAAGACCGGGAGGCCCGTATAAAAGAACATGATCAAGGGCTTCCCCTCTGCCTTTAGCTGCCATGATTGCTATCTTCAGGTTATTCCTGACCTTTTCCTGACCGATAAAATCTGAAAGCTGGCGAGGCCTCAAACTGAGGTCTACCGGCACATCTTCTTCGTTGCCTGCCCCTGAAATTATGCGACTGATTTTACGCCTCCAATTGCTGATGCTTTATAAAAACTAATTATAACATATACCCTGTGCCTGAAAGCCAGACACAGATAAAAAAACTATGGCCGCCCTGATCAGGGCGGCCATAGTGGATTGCTTCACTAATATGTAAGTTTAAAAGTTACAACCCGGCTTCAGAGTCCGGGCTTTCTTCAACCTGGACGACTTCCTCGACGGGATTTGCTTCTACTTCAATAGTTTCGCAGGCTTCGTAACCGGCATCTGGCTGGGTTGTGATGGCATCCACTGCTTGTTCTTCCAAAGCGGCTTGTTTCACATTTTCCAGCTCATCTTTACACGATTGGCAATGAGCAGGGATAAGCTTGCCGATGATTACATTTTCCTTCAGGCCAACCAAACGGTCTATCTTGCCAAATATTGAGGCTTCGGTAAGAACCCTGGTGGTCTCCTGGAAGCTGGCTGCTGCCAGCCAGCTATCTGTGCTGAGACTGGACCGGGTGATCCCCATAAGAACAGAGTAAGCAGTAGCCGGTTCGCCGCCTTCTGCTAAAACTCTGGCATTTTCTTCCTCATAAGCCATGCGTCCAACCAGCTCGCGAGAAGTAAAGCGGGTGTCACCGGGAGTGTCTATCCTTACCTTGGATAGCATCTGGCGGGCGATTACTTCAATGTGGCGGTCGTTGATATGAACGCCCTGTGAGCAGTACACCTTTTGAACTTCATCAACAATATAGCGCTGCACAGCTTCCTTGCCAAGAACCGCCAGTATATCCTGCGGATTGATAGAGCCATCGGTAAGCTGCTGGCCAGCTTTAACCTCCTGGCCATCCTTAACTCTTATGTGAGTAGCAGCAGGAACAGAATATTCGCGCTCATCACTTCCCTCAAAAGTTATATACAGACGTTCGCCACCGAGAGCAGCAATACCGTTAACCCTTGCCAGTGGCGCTGTAGCTGCCAGTGTTGTGGAATCAGCTTCTTCGCCAGCAGGCGCAGCAAGTGGTGTGCCTGAGGTTATATCCTGCCCTTCCTGTATAATCCACTGCCATCCTTCAGGCAACGCGTATTCATCGGAATAGGTTTCGGTGCTGGTTACTCTTATACGTCGGCCGTTTTCATCATCTACAATTTCAGCTGTGCCGTCAATCTCGGAAATAACTGCCTGGGCTTTTGGATTGCGTGCTTCGAAAAGCTCTTCTACACGAGGCAAACCGGTGGTAATATCCAGCCCAACCACACCTCCGGTATGGAACGTTCTAAGCGTAAGCTGAGTGCCGGGTTCACCGATACTTTGCGCAGCTAGAATTCCAACAGCTATCGAAAGTTCAACCAGTTTTCCGGAAGCAAGATCGCGACCGTAGCAATACTGGCAAATCCCGGAGGAAGATTCACAACTCATCGCAGAGCGAATAAAGGCTCGATCGATACCCGCCTTAATAATCACCTCTGCCAGGTTTTCGTCTATCTCCTGATTACGCTCCACCAGCAGAGCGCCGGTTACGGGATGGTATATATCCTCAGCAGCGATCCTGCCGGCAATACGCTCGCCAAACGGGGGCAGCATGTCAGATTTATCTTTACTTTCAATCACCCAGATGCCATTAAGGGTTCCGCAGTCTTTTTCAGAAACGATAACATCCTGGGTCACGTCAACCAAACGCCGGGTCAGATAACCGCTTCCAGATGTACGCAAGGCGGTATCTGCCAAACCTTTGCGGGCGCCATGGGTAGAGATAAAGTATTCCAGGGTACTCAAGCCCTCCTTGAGACTGGATTTGATAGGAAAGTCTATAATACGGCCTGAAGGGTTAGTCATAAGCCCCCTGAGGCCTGCCATTTGCCGGATCTGGCTGAGGTTACCCTTCGCTCCGGAAGTGCTCATCATATAAACACTACCAGTCTTACTCAGAGAACTGGCAAGGTTCTGGGTGATTTTATCAGTCGCCTCCATCCAGGCTTCGATGACACCGTTATAGCGTTCATCCTCGGTAATAAGCCCCCGCTGGTACTGGCCGTCAACCAGTGCAGTGCGCTCTTCGGCTTCAGCCAGGATGGCCGGTTTTCCGGGAGGAGCCTCGATATCGCCCATGGATATAGTGATACCGGACTGGGTGGCAAATTTAAAACCAAGGTCTTTCAAACCATCGAGAACTGCTGCCATTTCCACATTGTCGTTAACCAGCTTATAACAATCTGAAATTATCTGTTTCAGGGTAGATTTATCTACCAGTTTATTACAGAAACCGTATTTTTTAGGCAAAACCGCGCTAAACAGTATCCGGCCAACGGTTGTCTGGAGGATCTCGTCTTCATCAACTCTTACCTTGATTTTGTCCCTTAGGCCGATGGCGTTCATTTCATATGCCATACGAGCGCCTTCAAAGGAGTTGAAATATGGCAGTTTATCCTGTTCTTCGCCATCTTTTTCAGAGGTGAGGTAGTAGATGCCAAATACCAGATCAAGCGTGGGTGTAACCACCGGCTCACCGCAGGAAGGTAAAAGCATATTATAAATACTAAGCATCGCCATCTTCGCTTCCCGGATGGCAGCTTTTGAAAGCGGTACATGCACCGCCATCTGGTCTCCATCAAAGTCGGCATTGAAAGCTGCACAAACCAGAGGATGAATCTGAATGGCACTGCCATCAATGAGCACCGGCTCGAAAGCCTGCACACTGAGGCGATGAAGGGTAGGAGCACGATTGAGCAGTACAGGATGCCCCTGCACTACCTCTTCAAGTGCATCATAAACCTCAGGAGTGGCTTTATCTACCAGCCTTCGTGCACTCTTGATATTAGATGCAAACCCTTCCAGCACCAGTTTGTGAATCACAAACGGTTTAAAAAGCTCTAAAGCCATCCGCCGTGGCAAGCCACATTGGTGAAGCTTAAGGTTGGGGCCAACAACAATAACTGAGCGGCCGCTATAGTCAACCCGTTTGCCCAGCAGGTTCTGCCGGAAACGGCCTTGTTTGCCTCTTAAAATATCAGAAAGCGATTTGGCCTTATGGTCTCCGCTTACGGCAACAGTACGCCCGCGGCGCCCGTTATCTATCAACGAGTCAACCGCTTCCTGGAGCATGCGTTTTTCATTACGTATAATGATTTCTGGCGCGCCAATGTCCATCAGGTGGCGCAAACGGTTATTTCTGTTTATAACACGCCTGTAAAGATCGTTAAGATCACTGGTGGCAAACCTACCGCCATCAAGTTGCACCATAGGCCGAAGCTCAGGAGGCAAAACAGGCAGTACAGTAAGTACCATCCATTCTGGTTTATTTTTGCTGCGCCTAAAGGCCTCAACCAACTGCAGACGTTTGCTGGCTTTTTTACGTCTCTGGCTGGAAGTGGTGGAATGTATCTCATCGATAAGCTCGTTGCGAAGCCTATCCAGATCAACACTTCTGAGTATTTTTAAAACAGCTTCAGCGCCCATTCCGGCTTCAAATGCTTCACCGCAGATAGAAGTCATATCCTGGTGCTGTGAATCTGTCAACAGGGTCAGGGGCGCAAGATCCTTAACCCGGTTTATAAGAGAGATGTATTTTTCCTCTATTTGAGCTTTTTCATCATCAAACTCGCTTCTCATGCGGTTGATTTCGCCCGGCTCAGCGTCATTTTCTTCAGCCTGGGTGATTTTTACATCGAACTCTTCCTTCTTAAAGCGGAATTCTTCCCTGGCTTCTTCGTCCAAACGCTTGAGCGCTTCTTCCTTTGCTCCTTCATCTACCGAAACAACAATAAAATGAGAGAAGTAAATAACTCTTTCCAAGTTGCGGGTAGAAAGATCGAGCAACAGGCCTATGCGGCTCGGAATCCCCCTGGCAAACCAGATATGGCTTACCGGGCTGGCCAGTTCGATGTGCCCCATTCTTTCCCGTCTGACCTTGGATTTAGCTATTTCAACCTGGCACTTATCACAGATAATGCCTTTATAGCGAATACGTTTGTATTTACCGCACGCACATTCAAAATCTTTAGTAGGGCCGAATATCCGCTCGCAAAAAAGACCGTCTCTTTCTGGTTTAAGGGTGCGATAGTTAATAGTCTCCGGCTTGGTTACCTCACCATAGGACCATCCTAGAATTTGTTCTGGTGAAGCAAGGGATATCCGAACAGCATCAAAATCATTTACTTCCAACTTACTACTCCTGTTCCTTACCGTTATCCGTAGAGGATTCCTCTTCGTTGTTATCAACCGTAAAACCTGCAGACTCGATCACCGAAGTTGGCTCGATATATGTAAATGAAGGTGTTTCAATCACCTCGGTTTCTGCTTCTTCCCCTATTTCGCGAACCTTGTCTGCCTCTATGATTCTTTCTTCCTGGTTAATCACCTCGACTGCCAGGCCAAGACTCTGCAATTCTTTTACCAGAACCTTGAACGATTCGGGGACTCCCGGTGGCATTATGTCATCACCCTTGATGATAGATTCGTAGGTTTTGGTACGCCCAGTCACATCATCGGACTTGATGGTGAGCATTTCCTGCAAATTATAAGCCGCTCCATAAGCTTCGAGCGCCCAGACTTCCATTTCACCAAAGCGCTGGCCTCCAAACTGAGCCTTGCCACCCAGAGGTTGCTGGCTAATGAGAGAGTAAGGCCCGGTTGAGCGGGCGTGGACTTTATCCTCAACCAGATGTATAAGCTTGAGCATGTAAATACTGCCGACTGTAACCGGCATATCGAACGGTTCTCCGTTGCCTCCATCACGCAGTATAACCTTACCACTGGTTGGCGAAGGTATATTGGTGCGGGCAGCAACATCATCTATTGTTTTTTCAATTTCCTCAGCGTTCATAGACGAATAGTCAATGCACTGGTCTGAAAGCCATATCTTCTGGCTTGCATCTTTGGCAACCCCCGGGAAATCATCACTCCAGACTTTTTCCGGGTCATAACCCTTCTCAGACAACCAGCTGAAGAGGTTTGCGCGATCGTACCCGTTGATACTGCCATCCTTGGCATAAACAGTGGCTCTAGCCCTTCTGACCAGCCATTCGCGTGCTAGTGAGTCTTCGATTGCCATTTCATTTGCGCCATCAAAAACCGGTGTCAGTACTTTAAATCCAAGCGCCCTGCCGGCAAAGCCCAGATGCGTTTCCAGGATCTGACCGATATTCATTCTTGAAGGCACACCGATCGGGTTAAGAACTATATCCACCGGGGTGCCATCCGGTAGTATCGGCATATCTTCCCTGGGGGCGATTATGGAAATCACACCCTTGTTACCATGACGCCCAGCCAGCTTGTCACCAACAGAAACCTTTCGTTTCTGAGCTACCCAGACCTGAACCCATTTGTTTACCCTCACCGGAAGATCATCGCCTTCATCGCGTGAGAATACCTTTACATTTATAACCTTGCCCCATTCCCCATGAGGCACCTTAAGGGAGGTATCTTTAACCTCTCGAGCCTTTTCACCAAATATTGCCCTTAAAAGCTTTTCCTCGGCAGACAGCTCGGTTTCGCCCTTGGGGGTAATTTTTCCTACCAGAATATCCCCTGGTTTGACCTCAGCCCCGATACGGATAATGCCTTCCTCGTCCAATTCCCTGAGGCTTTCTTCGCCAACATTGGGGATATCACGGGTAATATCTTCAGGCCCAAGCTTGGTTTCCCTGGCTTCAACCTCATGCTTGAAGATATGTATGGAACTAAACTTATCTTGTTCTACCAACCTGTCACTGAGAACAATGGCATCTTCGTAGTTATAACCACGCCAGCTCATAAAAGCGCATACCACGTTCTGGCCGAGTGCCAGTTCGCCCTGGTCAGTAGATGAGCTATCCGCCAGCGGCTGATTCTTTTCTACCCTCTGCCCCTTGCTAACGGTAGGTCTCTGATTTATACAGGTTCCCTGATTAGTTCTTATAAATTTAAGCAGCGGAAAATGATAAACCGTGCCTTCATCGCTTTCTATCACTATTTCCGAACTGGTAACTGAGGCCACTACCCCATTGCAGGGGCTAAAATGAACCTGGCCGCTATTGCGCGCAATTTCTTTTTCCATGCCTGTTGCCACCAGCGGAGCTTCAGGCCGCAGCAATGGAACTGCCTGACGTTGCATGTTTGCACCCATAAGAGCGCGGTTTGCATCGTTGTGCTCCAGGAAGGGAATAAGCGCCGTTGAGACGCTAAAAATCTGCATCGTCGATACATCCATGTAATGCACCTTGTCCGGCGCAACAAAAACATAACGATCTTCAACGCGGGCCTCGATGCGTCCGCTGGTAAATTGCCCAAGTTCATCGATTACGGTATTGGCCTGGGCAACTATATTCTTTTCTTCTTCATCTGCAGTGAGGTAGACAATTTCATTCGAAGCAAAAGGAACTACCTTAACGGCAGACAGCCCGGCTTTTTTGAATGCCTTCACGTGATCTTCGGTGATGATGTCACCAGCCTGGGCTAACACAACATCACTCTTGCCGGTAATCTTTTCAGCAACTTTTCTGCCGTAAAGACGGCTGTCTCCCGGTTCAAGCTCCCGATAAACCTTGCGATATGGAGTTTCAATGAAACCGTAAGGGTTTATGCGCCCGTAGGTAGCCAGAGAGCCTATCAAACCGATGTTCGGGCCTTCCGGTGTCTCGATCGGGCAGATCCTTCCGTAATGGGAATAATGGACATCACGTACATCAAAACCCGCTCTATCCCTGGAAAGACCACCGGGCCCCATAGCAGACAAACGACGTTTGTGAGTGATCTCCGCCAGGGGGTTGGTCTGATCCATGAACTGGGAAAGCTGGGAACCGCTGAAAAACTCCCGCACTGCTGAAACAACAGGGCGAATATTGATCAGCGCTGTGGGGGTGACCACATCAGCAGCGATGATGCTCATCCTCTCTTTGGCGACTCGCTCCAAACGAACCAGACCTATTCTGAACTGGTTCTGGATAAGCTCACCAACAGTACGTACCCTGCGGTTACCAAGGTGGTCTATATCATCAGCTCTGTCAGTTCCATTATTGACCATGATTATGCGTCGTACAATTTCGACCAAGTCTTCCCGGCTAAGCGCGCGGTTTTCTCCATTTTCGGTGCGGCCCAAGCCAAGCCTCTGGTTAACCTTGTAACGACCCACGATTCCCAAATCATAATACTGGGGATTAAAGAACATGTCTTCTATCATTTTTTTGGCATTATCCAGGTTCAGCGGGTCTCCCGGACGCAGCTTACGGTAGATATCAAGCAAAGCGGAATTTTTATCTACCACTCCCGGTTCTTTTTCTATCGTAGCCTGAATGTACCGGCGGTCTTCTGCGTTATCTTCCCCCTCAAACAACTCTGATATCTCTGAATCGGAGCTATAACCAATCGCCCGAAGCAGAGTAGTAACCGGAAGCTTACGCCTGTTGTCAATTTTTACAGAGATGACATCACGATTGCTGGTATCAAATTCCAGCCATGCTCCACGGCTGGGAATAAGATTGGCGTGGCACAATAACCGCCC
This sequence comes from Dehalococcoidales bacterium, assembly GCA_028716145.1. Taxonomy (GTDB): domain Bacteria; phylum Chloroflexota; class Dehalococcoidia; order Dehalococcoidales; family CSSed11-197; genus CSSed11-197. Next base: position 754 of record JAQUQL010000015.1, on the reverse strand, counting down.
GCTCGCCAGATCCTCATCTGCCATGAAGTAAACCCCGGGGGAGCGGATGAGCTGGCTTATAATTACTCTTTCAGTCCCACTGGTTATAAAAGTGCCCTTGTTGGTCATCAAGGGAACATCACCAAAGAAAAGATCGAAGGGTTCTTTGATCTCGCCAGTGGTCTTTACCAGAAGCCTTGCCTTGACGTACAGTGGTACAGAATAGGTCTGATCACGCTGGTAACATTCCGCCTCGTTAAGGCGGGGTTCACGAAACTCGTAGCTCACGAAACTGAGCTCGAGCCGGTTACCGGTAAAATCGTAGATGGGAGATATTTCCTGCAGCAGGTCTTTTACGCCCTTTTCCATAAGGGCAGTAAAAGAATCCAGTTGCACCTCCACCAGGTTGGGCACATCCAGTACCCTGGGTAATTTAGAATAGACTTTTCTTGAATTCGTCTGCTGCTCGGCAGACAATGCCAATTCGGCCACCATTTCGACTCCTTAGCTAAATTCAGAGATAGAACTCAGGGATAAATGGGCGCAATTACACGCAGAGAGGTATTTGTAACAGCTGAAAACTGAAAATTTTGTAGAGGCATAATAGCAAACAGAAAGTATAGCACAACGATAACCGTTTTTCAACTGTTCGTATTCACTCACCTAAAATGTTACCGAAGGGGGTATGATTCACTCAAGTAAGAATGTTACCGAGGTGAAGCATGCCTGATGAGGAAAAGATGAGCATTGACGAGAGAAGAAAGTATATGAGACT
>JAQUQL010000014.1 GCA_028716145.1 Dehalococcoidales bacterium | reverse complement strand
TGGAAAGCAAGGAAACGCTCTCCAGAACTCGCAAGGTAAAGTAACAGGTACCTGGTTGGCCGCTAAAACACGCTTGTTTAAAATGCGTCGCCCTCGAGCACCCATTAACTCGTGTCGCCCTCGAGCGCAAGCAAAAGGCCTTAAAAAGAACCAGGCTCGTTCATACGTAAACATCCTAACGTAACAACGGGCACTACTGCGTAAAAGATCCTTCGTCGGGCTAATGCCCGACTCAAGGTAACATGAAAGCATAGTTCCTCCCTGGGCTACAATGGAGCCAAAACTCATAAAGGAGGGTTCTATGTACTACATCGGAGTGGATTACCACAAGAAATATTCGTATATGGTCGTTAAGGACCAGGAAGGCAATCTGAAGGACAAGGGCACAGTGAATAACTTACAGGAAGAGGTAGAAGTGAGATGGACCCCATGCTTAGGACAGGGTAGGGGCTTGATTAAGAGAGAGCCCTGTCACCCCCAAGGGGTTTAGTAGTATTGATTCTACCATCCCTTTACCACTGGCTTCCACCGGTACCGGGTTATACATCTCTGCCGGTGTTTGGTAATCAAGTGCCTGGTGCAACCGTTCGTTGTTGTAGAAGTTAAAGAATTTGCCCAGGATGACAAAAATATTGGCGCCCAAATCGAGGATGGCTCGGGCAATGTGAAACCCAACTCAAGGGTAACAGTGGTGTGCGTCATTACGGAATGTTAAACTGCAAAACGTGCTGTTTAACAGCATGGCGGACGAGTTTGAAAACACTGTTTTCATGCATCGAAAAATCCATCAGAACAGGTCCTTCTGCTATCGATGTAACTGCCGACAAATCAAGCCAGAACCTTATAGAAAGCTGTTCTCCTGCTTTAATATCGAAAGACGGAAAATCCAAAACCGCCTTTGAATCATCACCACCCAACTGGTAGTTATAGGGGAGATCTTCCCCAGTTACAGGATCAGCCAGCCTTATCGCCGAGTATATATTATTTACATAGAACTCCAGCTTAAGAGAGTCGATATAGTAACGAGGACTGGGTGAAACATGCAAAGTAACCAGCACCATATCATCCTCATCAGCCTCCGAGCCGAAGGTCAGGTTAACTATATTGGCCTGGTATTTATCCCAGGCATCTTTGTAAAGATAAAAGGGGATTTCAACCGAACCGTCCGGGTTTTCTGTTATTTCCCCCTGATCAAGCTGGAAGGTGGCAAAAAACAACCGGTCTGTAAGAGCTGCTGCAAAAAGCGCTACCACTATCAACGCCGCAACAGCAGCCAGAATTATTTTTCCTTTTGTTTTCATCGAAACTTATTCCTGTATTATTGCAGTTGCTATTTACAACGAACAAAACCCACCCGGGATACCTCAGAGTGTTAGATTAACCATATTCTACAACATTTAACCCTTGCGTCTAAAGCTTTGCAGATTAACCATTAAAGCCGGTAATTTGCCAAACATGACCTGTGGCGGTATACTGCATTTTGCCCAGGGCTAATTAACTAAATTAAATTTTAATATGAGCATAAAAATTGTTACCGACAGCACTGCTGATATCCCAGCAGATATCGCGAAGCAGTTAAATATCACAATCGTACCTATCTACATTCTATTCGGGACCCAATCGTACCGGGACGGTCTGGATATAAGCCATAAGACTTTTTATGAAAGGCTGCTCGGGGGAGAACAGCCCACCACCTCACAACCAACACCTCAAGATTTTATCCATGCTTATGAAAAGGTTTCCGCGGGCGCGGACGGCATATGTTCTATACACATTTCCAGCGGCTTGAGCGGTACCTGTAACTCTGCTGTACAGGCCTTAAATGCAAAATCATGGCCTTGCCCCGTAAATGTAATAGATACCCGCCTGTTATCAATTTCACATGGTATTATTGCGATTAAAGCCGCTAAAATGGCAATGGAAGGTAAGGGGCTGGAAGAAATAACCTCGGCTGTGGAAAGCATGATGAAAAGAGTGCGGCTACTGGTATTGTTTGATACTCTAAAATACCTGGAGCGAGGCGGTCGGATAGGCAAAGCTAAAGCTCTTATGGGATCGGTTCTCAGTGTTAAACCTCTGCTCACCATGCGTAACGGCGAATTTATCCCGGTTGGCCAGGTCCGCAATCGCGGAAAAGGCATTCAGAAACTGGCAGATTTTGCTGCTGATGCTGGGGAAATAGAAGAAATGTGCATTCTTCACTCCACCACACCCAATGAGGCCAACGCCCTGGCAAAGCGGCTTGACCCGGTTTTCCCAAGTGAAAAAACGCTGGTTTCCCAGCTGGGGGCAGGCCTTGCCCCGCATGGAGGCCCTGGCGTGCTTGCTATTGTAACCCTGGCAAAAGAAGAGCCCGCCGCCTAATAGCGCTCGTCAGACCTTTCTTCTTCTATCTCCGCTCCATCTTCATCCGGCTGTTCTTCGTTAGCCATTTCTTCCTGCAGTTGTTCCATGATACGTGCCGCCCTGGGATAGCCGATATGTAGCTTGCGCTGCAGGAAAGAAGTAGATATATTGCCATGTTCTTCTGCCAGCTCCCTGGCAGCAGCTATCAACGGGTCAGAAGGCGCAGCGGTTTCCTGTATTTTTGAAGATGGTTCCAGTGAAGCCAGTTCGTCCAGGTTAAGATTGGCCGCCTGTTCTTGCTTCTGGGTACTCCAGAAGTAAACCAGGCGTTCTACTTCCGGGTCGGAAACAAAGCACCCCTGAAGCCTCCTGGGTTTGGCTTCCTCTGTTGGCAGGTACAGCATATCACCACGGCCAAGAAGTTTTTCAGCTCCAGTGGAATCGAGAATGGTACGAGAGTCAACCTGAGAAGTAACAGCAAAGCTTATACGCGTTGGGAAGTTGGCTTTGATAAGACCGGTGATAACGTCAACCGATGGCCGCTGGGTTGCCACCACCAGATGAATCCCAACTGCACGGGCAAGTTGGGCCAGCCGGCAAATAATATGCTCCACCTCGGCAAAACCAGTCATCATAAGATCGGCAAGCTCATCTATAACCAAAACCAGGTTCGGCATCTTCTTTTCCCTGGGAACTTTCTTGTTATACGCTTCTATGTTTCGCGCTCCAACCGCGGATAAAGTCTTATACCGATTATCCATTTCCTGGCTCAACCAACGAAGAGTGTTTAAAGCTTTATCGGTATCAACCACCACTTTGGTAGCAAGGTGGGGCAGACTGTTATATTGAACCAGTTCTACCCTCTTCGGATCGATGAGAATAAATTTTAAATCGGCAGGAGTGTTGCACATCAGCAAGCAACTCACTATAGCATTCAGACAAACCGTCTTTCCGCTACCGGTAGAACCTGCCACCAGCAGGTGCGGCATCTTGGCAAGATCGCCAGCAATGGATTCACCGCCAGCCCCTTTGCCCAGTGCCAGCGCCAGGTTTGATTTACCCAGTATCTTTTGGAAATTGGGGCTTTCAATCACGCCTCTCAGGCTGACTACCCCAAAATTAGCGTTGGGAACTTCGATCCCCACCAGTGCTTTTCCTGGTATCGGAGCCTCTATGCGCACTCCAGGGACCGCCAGCGCCAGAGCGAGGTTGTTGGCAAGAGCAGTAATGCGTTCTACCTTAACCCTGGTGCGCGATACTTCCTCCTGCCGGATTTGAACATTGCCATCTTCGTCCCGTTCTTTAACTTCGCGGAATCTGCGGTCCCAGCCAGGTTCGATTCCAAACTGGGTAACAGTTGGCCCGGCATTTACCTGGACGACTTTAGCTTCTACTCCATAGCTCTCCAAGGCTTCTTCGATCAGAAGAGCCCTCTTGCTATTGTCCGCCTGGCCGAAATCAACATCCGGAGTCATGTCAAGAATATCTATCGGCGGCAGTTTCCAGCCATCTATCAGCACCAGATCAGAGGATTCGCCATATTTGCGCCATACATCGCGGGCTACCTGCTTAACGTCCCGCGTTCCTTCAGCCGAATCCGGCACAGATTGCGCCTTCGCACCAGTTCTTTCTGTAACGGCCTGCCTTGGTTTTTCAATGGTTTCCGGCGGAGTATCCGGGTATTTCCTGCCAGGCACCACCTCTGGCGGAATCAACACTGAAGGTGCTTTTATACCTGCAGTAGAGGCTTGCTCTGCCAGAACGGGTTTTGATGGCCGGTTTTCGATCTCTGGCCTGGGTTTAATGTTTTCGGTAACAGTTGGAGGGTAGTTAAATCTAAACTCTTCCTGAACTGACCGCGCGGTCTTAGGGCGGGGAGGAGGCAGTTTTATTATACCTACGATGCCTTTGACTGCTCCCTTTAACCCTTTCCATACCAGACGGGGAAAAAAGAGGATAAAACCGCCAAGGAAAAGACCGGCAACAATAAGCCAGCCGATATAACCCCTGTCCCCGTTTATGATGGCTTCACCTATAGCTCCGCCAAGTTCAAGGATACCCAGTAAACCCCAAATTGCCACAAACCAGGCAGCTGCGCCCAGCCATTTGTTCCATTGATATAATTTCCAGCGCCGGGCGAAAGCTGCGATTTCATGGCGAAATACAATAGCAAGGATAATAAGAACTGCAACCCCGATGAGGATTACTCCCCAGCCGAACAAACTCATAGTGCTGGCAGCTGCATCCCAGACAAAACTGACTATCTTATCCCACTGCCAGTAAATGAGACCAGCTGCAACAAGCACCAGTAATACCACCCAGAACCAGACTTTGGTAAGAATTTTAAACGGATTAAAGCGTTTGCGCGGCTCTTTTACTTCCGAGCGCTTGCCGAACTCAGGTTTCTTCTTGTCTGTTTTATGTTTTATTACTGCTTGTTCTTTTCTTTTATTATCCCTGGCCCTGGGCACTTTTTCCTCCTAGACTTTTACCAGCACCGGTATAATCATCGGTCGGCGTTTGGTTTTTTCAAAGAAAAAGCGGTTTAATTCATCACGTACTCTTGAATCTGCAGACGAAAGGTCAGCTTCACGCTTTCCGCCGCGATCGACGATTTTAGCCACCAAGTCCTTGCCTTCTTCAATCATATCTTTTTCTTCCATAGTGTCAACAAAACCTCGAGACACGATATCCGGACGGCTCACCAGTTTGCCGTTTTGTTGGTTGACGGCGATTATCACCACCACTATACCGTCCCGGGATAACATGCGCCTGTTCCTGAGTACAACTCCTCCGACATCACCTACGCTGAGACCGTCAACATACACGTGGCCTGAAGTAACTCTTCCGGCAATTCTACCCAAGGCGGGGCTTATCTCAAGCACGTCTCCATCTTCCATGCGGAAGATGTTTTTTTCCTCGACTCCGGCATCAAGTGCCAGACGGGAATGAATGGTAAGATGGCGGAATTCACCGTGTATAGGCACAAAGAAACGGGGCTTGACCAGGTTTAATACCAGTTTCAGCTCCTCCTGGGACGCATGGCCATGAACATGAACATGGGAGAGCTGATCATAAAACACTTCAGCTCCCTGTTTGAAGAGGCTGTCGATGGTTCGGTTTACAAGGCTCTCATTGCCAGGGATAGGAGAAGCCGATACAACAACGGTATCTCCCTTAATTATAGAAACCTGACGATGGCCATGATTGGCAATTCTAACCAGCGCAGATGTGGGCTCACCCTGGGAACCAGTGGTGATCATAACAATCTTTTCCGGAGGCAATCCTTTAAGCTCTTCCCCCTTGCCAAGCACCCCCTCCGGAGCTTTAAGGTAGCCAAGTTCGAGTGCCATTTTTACGTTGTCGGTCATGCTTCGACCGAAGACGAAAACCTTTCGGTTATGGTTGGCCGCAGCGTCAATCACCTGCTGAATACGCGATATAAGCGAGGCAAAAGTTGCCACGATAACCCTTCCCTTGGCCCGTGACACGATGGTATCAAGGGCCTCCCCGATGACTTTTTCCGAAGGGGTATAGCCCGGCCTTTCAGCGTGAGTGGAGTCGGAAAGCAGTACCAGGACCCCTTTTGACCCAACCTGGGCAAGCCGGGAAAGATTGGTAGGCTCTCCATAAACCGGAGTGTAGTCCAGTTTGAAATCACCGGTATGGACGAGCAGGCCCAGGGGAGTATCGATTATCAGGCCAACCGCATCAGGTATGCTGTGGCATACAGGAAAAAATTCCACCTTGAAGCAACCCAGGGCAAAGCTTCCCCCTGGCTCGATTACATTAATCTTGGCTGCTTCCAGAGCTCTGCCTTCTTTCAGTTTTACCGAAATCAACCCTTTGGCCAGGCGGGTACAGTAGATGGGCACATCGAGCTGTGGCAATAAATAAGGCAAGGCCCCGATGTGATCTTCGTGAGCATGGGTAATCACGATTCCGCGGATCTTTTCTTTATTTTCCAAAAGGTAGCTGATATCCGGTATGACCAGGTCAATACCCATCATGTCTTCTTCGGGAAACATCAGTCCGCAGTCGATTATAAGGATATCTCCCTTATATTCGACAACCATCATGTTTTTGCCGATTTCGCCCAGTCCTCCCAGGGGGATTAGCTTGAGCTTTGGTTTGTTAGTCTTGGTTCTTCTTTTTTGCATTATATTCCTTAATATTTAAAATAGTTTCATTTGTTTAAGAGGTGGCTCTGCCGGAGTTGCAACCTCAATCGCCGTATTATCGGTAAGCAAACCAGGGATTTTGGCCATATCTGCCTTAATCACTTCTTTCAACCCCCCCTGATGCAACGCAGCCGCAGGGTGATACATTGGGAAATAAATTATTCCGTCTTTGCTTATCGGATTTCCATGGATTTTACCTATGGCTTTTCCCGGGAAATAAAGTGACATGGAAAAACGGCCGAGGGTTACAATCATACGAGGTTTAATGAGTTGGATCTGGCGGTCAAGCCAGGGCTTACAGGCCAAAATTTCATCCGGGAGTGGGTCGCGGTTGTTCGGTGGACGGCATTTTATAATGTTGGCAATGTAGACATCGCTGCGCTTTAAGCTAATCAAACGCAAAAGTTCATCCAGGAATTTACCGGCTGCTCCAACGAACGGACGCCCCTGACGGTCCTCGTTTTCCCCTGGCGCTTCCCCGATGAGCATGATTTCTGCCTCTGGGCAACCTTCGCCCGGCACAGCATTGGTGCGGCCTTCCGCCAGTCTGCACGCCCGGCAGACGGATATATCCTGGCCGAGTTGATTGAGTTCTGTCATATAAATATTTAGGGGACCTCGCCCTCCGGCTATGATAACACGGGCTCCATACTCAGTCAATTTAACCCCAGTACAGACTGTCAGTACCCAACATATGACCAGAGGGCTGGAATTAAAGCTTATGCTATAATATTTTAATGATTCTGCTTGGAATAGAGACTTCCTGTGACGAAACTGCTGCTGCGGTTGTAGAAAATGGCCGTCAAATTCTTTCTAACGTTGTAAACTCCCAGATCGATATCCATGCCCGTTATGGAGGAGTTGTGCCGGAGGTAGCATCCCGGCAGCATATTCTTTCTATAATACCAGTAATAGATGAAGCGCTCAGGCAATCAAAGGCTGACTGGGACGATATCAACGCTATCGCTACCACCTGCGGCCCGGGGCTTGCCGGTTCTCTACTGGTCGGAGCCAATACTGCCAAGGCAATCAGCTACGGGCGAAATCTGCCGCTGATCGGCGTGAACCATCTGGAGGGTCACATATACGCCAACTGGCTGGGCGAAGAGGAGCCCGAGTTTCCACTTCTATGCCTGGTTGTTTCCGGTGGTCATACTGACCTGATATTGATGAAAAACCACGGTGATTACACCCTGCTTGGTAAAACCCGTGATGACGCGGCAGGCGAGGCTTTCGATAAAGCCGCCCGCATCCTGGGGCTGGGATACCCGGGCGGGCCAGCCATAGATAAGGCAGCAAGCTCAGCAAAGGCGGATTTAAAACTACCCCGGGCATGGTTAAAAGGCACAGCCGACTTCAGTTTCAGCGGTTTAAAAACTGCGCTTTTACGCCTGAATGATGCAGGGGAAATCAATAACATTAATAATGCCGCAGCCAGTTTCCAGGAAGCGGTCGTAGACGTTCTGGTAAGAAAAACAGTAAATACAGCCGCCAAACACGGGGTGGCACAGATACTTCTTTCAGGCGGAGTAGCCGCCAACAGCCTTCTCAGGCAAAGAATCAGAGATTTCTCGCCGGTACCGGTTTTAATACCACCACCTGTTTTGTGTACTGACAATGCAGCCATGGTAGCTGCTTGCGGTTTTTTCCGCATACAAAGTGGGAATTCCAGCAATATAGAACTGGATGTAGAGCCTTCACTGGCAATGTGATAACCACTTTTTTCTTGAACTTTGATGTAATGCATTTTTATTTGCCTGTTTCTCTTTTAATGTCTTGATTTTTTAACTTCACATTCCTTACGGGTTGTTGCAAGTCTTGGAGAATTAGTTTATTATATTATTTAGCAGTCTCCGACTGAGACTGCTAAATAATTGCCTTTCATATAAAAATACTGGGAAAAGGAGGATTAAGAATGGCAGTTAAAATCCAACCCCTGGGAGACCGTGTTCTGGTCAAACCAATCGAGGCAGAGGAGGTAACCAAAGGAGGGATTGTGTTACCGGCATCCGCCCAGGAAAAACCACTCGAAGGCAAGGTTCTTGCCGCAGGCCCCGGCAAGCGCAATGATAAAGGCGAACCGGTAGCGCTGGATGTAGCCGTAGGAGACATCGTTCTCTATTCCAAGTACGGTGGAACTGAAATTAAAGTTGATGGCGAAGAGCTGGTAATCCTTAACGAATCAAACATTCTGGCAAAAAGAATATAAAATTATAATTTTATAAGGAAAGAAACAACAGGAGGAAAATATGGCAAAACAGGTAATTTTTGGAGAAGAAGCCCGTCGCTCCCTGAAAAAAGGGGTTGACGTACTGGCAGAAGCAGTCAGGGTTACTCTGGGCCCGAAAGGCCGACCGGTAGCGCTGGATAAGAAATGGGGAGCGCCTACGGTAGTTGACGATGGTGTAACCATTGCCAAGGAGATTGAACTTCCGGATCCTTTCGAAAATATGGGCGTTCAGCTGGTTAAGGAAGCTTCTTCCAAAACCAATGATGCATGCGGAGACGGCACAACCACTTCAACCGTCCTTGCCGCAGCCATGATCGGTGAAGGTTTTAAAAATATCGCAGCTGGTGCTGATGCTCTCGGTCTCAAGAGAGGTATTGAAAAAGCTACCACTGCTATTATGGAAGAACTCAAGGCGGTTTCAACACCGGTCAAGGGCAGAGACCAGATTGTACAGGTAGCCACTATCACCGCCAAGGACGAACAGATAGGCAACCTGATTGCAGATGCCATGCAGGAAGTAGGCAACGACGGCGTAATCACCGTTGAAGAATCAAAAGGCACCGAATACGAAACCGAATTTGTTAAGGGTATGCAGTTTGACCGCGGCTACACCAGCGCCTATTTCGTAACCGACACTGCAAGAATGGAAACTGTGATTGAAGACCCCTATATTCTGATTACAGATAAAAAAATCACTGCTATCGCTGACATTCTGCCAACGCTGGAAAAAATACTCCAGGTAACCAAGAACCTGCTTATAATTGCCGAGGATGTTGAAGGCGAAGCACTGGCAACTCTGGTTGTCAATAAACTGCGTGGCACCATGAATGTTCTGGCAGTCAAGGCTCCCGGCTTTGGCGACCGCCGCAAGGCAATGCTCCAGGATATCGCTATTCTCACCGGCGGCCAGGTTATTTCAGAAGAGGTCGGCCGAAAACTCGATGCAGTAGAAATTGAAGATCTCGGCCAAGCCCGCAAGGTAGTCTCAGATAAAGATAACACTACCATCGTTGAAGGAAAGGGCGATGCAAGTGCTATTTCCGACAGGATTAAGCAGCTCAAAGCTCAGATAGAAGAAACCAAATCTGACTTCGACCGCGAAAAACTGCAGGAACGCATGGCTCGTCTAGCAGGCGGTGTGGCCGTAATAAAAGTCGGCGCTGCCACCGAAACCGAAATGAAAGAGAAGAAGCACAGGGTAGAAGACGCTCTGGCCGCAACCCGAGCAGCAATCGAGGAAGGCATCCTCCCCGGAGGCGGTATCAGCCTGCTTAATTCTCTCAAAGCAATCGACAAGCTTGCCCTCACCGGAGATGAAGCCACTGGCTCCAACATCGTCAAGAAAGCAGTCGAAGAGCCTATAAGGGCTATTGCTACCAATGCGGGCTTTGATGGTGCCGTGATTGCTGATGCAGTCAAGAAGAGCGCCTCCGGAATAGGTTTCAATGCCTCAACCGGAGAATTTGGAGAAATGGTAAAGATGGGAATTATCGATCCCACCAAAGTAACCCGCGCCGCCCTTCAGAACGCTGCCAGCATTGCCAGCATGGTGCTGGTAACTGAATCCCTCATCGCCGATATTCCCGAAAAAGAAAAGGCACCGCCCGCTATGCCCGGCGGCATGGGAGACATGTACTAAACCTCTAAGTTTTAATCGGTAAAAGTAACCGCGGTTGGGTAGAGTCCCAACCGCGGTTTTATTATAAACCCGTTTTTAGATCGCCTTTAAGGGTTTGGTTCCATTGTAAAGCTCATAACACATTTTTTTGCCCCTTTGCATATCTGGCTTGTAAGATTGAACTTTATATCTTTACCAAATTCATGAGCCCAGACAGTGTAATCTGCCTTGCATACTCTATCTCCGATTCTGCCAGAAAGATTTGCCCTGCCGGATTTTTCCAAAAGAGCCTGCCACGGACAACTATCTATACTTATCTCCAATTCTGTATCGGTTTGTTTTTCCAGCCTGTATTTAAACTCATCCAACCTCAATCTCACAAACAGGCTTCTTGCCAGACCATCTATCCCGCCATCCAAACCAAGCATAGTTTTTAACATCCGCGCCTGTATTTTAGGCAGTACTTGCCAGACTTCCTGATCGATATCCAGGGCAGCATCAAAACCGTATTTTTCTTCCACTTTCATAAACCAGAGGCCATCTACCGCCGAGTAGCTGCGGTGTAAAAACTGTATCTTCTGATCGGTTGATAATTCTTCCACGCTTTAATCCTCCCTCCCAAATAATAGAGGCCGGGTTCAAGCCCGGCCTCTATTTTAACATCAGAACTTCTTTGCTGTAGACGTATACAGCAGCGTTTTAAGAAAATGTTTTTTACTTTCTTTGACTATCGAGCATATATCGGTTTGAAATCAGCAAAGCTCTCCAGGTGACCGATATAACCGTTCAAGCTGGTGTAAGCCAGCATACCGGCAGCGACCACAAGAAGAATAACTGCCGCCCATTGGCATATACGGCTGATACCAGGATTAGACTTTGCAAAGAAGGCCGCCGGCAGGGAAAGAACGCCCGGGAAGCCAGCAAGCAAGAGGACTATGCCAGTTGGAACCGGGTTAGAACCCAGCCCAAGGTTGATTACCTGGTACCCGACAACCATGGCTACAAGACCTGCACCAAAACCATACACTCCAAGAGGAGCAAAGCTATAGTTTTTGGATATTGACCATGCGGTTCCGAGAAGAAGCACGCCGATCAGGATTGACGGCTCTCCCATGGCGATGTTCCACGAGCCGGGCATCGGAGCTGTGAATGCCATATGCATACCCGTTGCAACAGCTACCGCACCGGTGATAGTAAAAGCCGGGACAAAATTCCTGGCACCTTCAGAGAAAATCCCCCTGAAGATAAAGACGGCCAGCAGGAAGAGGGCAATCGCCATATTGGCGTTCATCAGGGTTACGTAAACTATGTACATTTTTGCTCTCCTTTTATATTTTTAGCTTGACCAATGTACAAACCTTCAAGCCTGGTGCAGCAGTATACCATCGCATAAGAGTCTAATCAAGACCTTTTTAGCCTTATGTAAAAATAATATTACTATCTGGTAACATTTCCTCAAGTTTTTACAATCTGGAGCCAACCCCTTCCCTTCTTCTTGTTTACGACCACTGTACTTCTTATTGCTTAAGTCGAAGCAGGGCTATCTACTATTGGAGATGATTGTTCACGAAATGGATGAACCCTTAAGATCAGGGTAAACAAAAAGGGCTGATTGGTTTTAAGGTATTGCATATAGGTTATCCACTCAGCTGCGGCCAGGCAATAAACCCGGTGGATGCTCTGTCCCAGGTATTCCAAATCTGATTCGGGAAGATTACCAAGTGAAGAACGAGCTTCCAGTTCTTCGGTAAGATGGAGAACTGCCCATAGCAAATTGGAACCATGCTCATGCTCCAGCACCTGGGGATTTTCCAGAAGCCGCAGGATAAAGGAGCGCCTTTCAAGCAAAAAATCTTTGAGCCGGTCGAGATCCACATCACCACAATGGGGAGCCGCCTGAAGCTTTCCAATATAATTTAACGCCCTCTTATAGTCCTCTTGCTCCCATTCACGTGTAACATCCAGACATGGGCAAATCTGGCTGTTATGCGGGTAACATTTAACCAGCATTGAAAGCAGTTTGTTGCCAACTTCGCTAAAAAATGCCCCCGCCACCATATTGAGCTTGCCCAGCATCGCCTTCTTCTCACGGCGGGCAAGAATCCGCTCCAGCACCATACCTACCAGAAATACTTCGAGGAAAACAAAGGCAATATCCCCCACCAGAAAGATAAAAATATGATGAGGGTCCCTGAAGATAAGATAGTGGACATAATAAGTTATCACCGAAATACCAACCAGCACCAATGCCAGTAAAGCCAGTTCAGATCGTTTCATCGCATCTTACCTCCTGCTAATAAGCTCCTTACCTTCTATAATTAAACACCGGCAAAAACACCATTTTAATCTATTTTTCTAACCGCAGGAACGAAAAGCAAATATAAACAGGCAAGCAGAGTCATACCTCCGGCAGCCCCAAACATGGATGGAGCATATACGTCTACCAGCATTCCCGAAAGAGCAAAGGAAATTGGCATCACCCCCACCGAAGCAAAAGATAGCAGACTCATTACCCTGCCCACCATGCGCGAGGGAGTTTCTTTTTGGAACCAGGAAATAAGCACTATATTAAATATCCCGACTCCTATACCCATAACAACAGAAAGGATGGCCGCGCCCATAACGCTCCCAATAATACCGTAAAATCCCAGCCCGATCCCCAAGAAAGCCCCAATGATTGCGAGCAGTAAACCACGTTTTCGAGTTTTTACAGTGCCAGAGATTATCGTACCTACCAACGCTCCACCTCCAAACGCAGAGAGAATGGTTCCAAATGCGGTTGCGCCTCCGGCAAACCGGTTATCTGCCAACCACGCCAACCCTACATCCAGTGGGCCAGAGAAGGCAAAGTCTATAACCGCAATGGCGAGTATCAAAGCTCTGAAGGCCGGTTTACCCCATGCATATTTTATCCCTTCCCGCAGGTCAGCCATGATCCCCTTCAATTTGAGGGGCTTGGGAGATATATGCAATTCATCAGCAGAGAGGGGGATTTTCCCCTTTATTTCGCTCATGTTGTACAGGCAAATGGCAGAAAGTATAAAGGCTACCGAATCAATGCCGAAAGCAAGCTCCATACCGGCAGCCGAAATAAGTATACCCGCAGGTGCAGACCCTATCAGATAGGTTAGTTCATGGGTTCCCCTGAGAATCGCATTTCCACTTTCCAGAGAATCCCTCTCGACAACCTTGGGGATAATCGAATTGAGCGCAGGATGAAAAAAAGAGTCAACAATACCAAAAATGACAGAAAAAACATACAGATGCCAGAGTTCGGCAGTACCAAGATAGACTATCAGCGCTACCATCCCGACCACCACCGACCGAAGCAGGTTGGAGGCTATCATGATCCGCCGAGGGGAGAGCAGATCGCTCAGAGCACCGCCGAAAAGCATAAAAATTGCGCGGGGGATTGCCCCGACCATAAGAACTGTGCCAAGCGCCATGCCCGAACCTGTGATCTGAAGGGTGAGCCAGCTCAGAGCAACCATTTGGAACTGACCACCAAAAAGAGATATGCCTTCACCCATCCATAAAAGACGGAAGTCGCGCTTGAGAAGGGGAGCAAACATGGGTATACGCCTGACAACCCTCGCAAAGAGGCTGTTGGAAGAAGGGCTTGGCCGATAAATTTCTGGCATATTGAGTCTTTAATTGACCGCTATATATCTTAAGACATGTCAAACAAGCCAGTGCTCAAAGCATTATACTTGGGCATATAACGCAAACACAATAATAAAAACATAAGGGAGCCTTATTCAAGCTCCCTTATGGAACAAGCATCTACCGGACAAAATGCCCGGTTACTTAACAGCCTCAGCCAAAACTGCTGGAGCCGCAGCCAGATCCACCCATGAAATTAAAGGAGGTATAAACACGTTCGGTATCGGTAAAACCACAAATCGGACATTCTACCTTTTCAGTACTTTCCATCGGTCTGAATATTTCAAATTCAGACCCACATTTCTGGCAACCATATGAATATGTTGGCATTATTTTACTCCTGTAACTGTAATGAGATTATGATACATCGTTTACGATGATTAGGCAAACAAGCAGTTAAACTTTCCGGCTTTACTGCACACGGCAGTTAGTCCGAACATCAGCCCCCGCCTTCTATCATGTAAAACTCACGCAATATTTCCCCTGCTTCGACATAGTAGGAGCCCAATGGCAACTTGATTAAATCGGTGCAAATAGTTTTTGTTTCACCGCTATCGATAACAAATTCCAAATGTAAAACTAGCTCGTAATCAGAATCGTATTGCTGGGTAATAATAATCGGGATATTACATTCCATCGCTCTGGCTGATACATTTTGCACATCAAGGCAAATATTAAAAGAAGCAGCCGCAAACATTTCTTCTGCTGGCAATTTTAGTGTTCTGACAGCCAGACCATCTTGTACTACAGTTGTAGTCACATACACGGTGGAAGAAGGGGGAGGGGGAGCAGATGTTACCATCGGCTCAGTCGTGGTAGTTGTTATATAGCTGGTGGCAGTGACTGTCTGGGCGGGCGTCTGGCTAACCACAGTCCTGGTAACTATTTCTCTGACAGTTACAGGATTCGGTGCGGTTGCAACCTGAGTGGTAGTTACATAAACCGTTGATTCCTGTAAAGCCCCGCAGCCCGAAACAGGCAAGGCCAGGCAAGTTATGGCTGCCAGCAAAATTATTCGGGTTAATTTGTCTTTCAAGATTGATTCTCCATATAAAGGTGGACTTATTTTTGTTCTATTTTAGCACAAGGGTTGTTAAATCGGTTACCGATATACCTTACGCCTGAATACCCAAAGATAAACCAAGAAGCACAAATAAATAATGAGGGGGCGCCTGAAACAGGCGCCCCCTTGCTTAACTTACCACTCGACACGGATCCTATCGTAATGAAGCATTACACGGAGCTTTCTTCACACTTACTCCCAACCACCACCTTGAACCCGGCCGAGTCCCTGACCGCCCCGCCTCTTCAGCGGGGCACTAGCTGTCTACCTGGCATACTCCAAAAATCAAGTGAAGCCTCATCGTGCACCTCCTTATCTTTTTTAGAGGTATTGGTTCAGCCTCTGATACCACATTACTGGTTTATTTAATTTTTGTCAAGAAGACTATAGTGCCTGAAATAAGAGAGATATTTCTAGATATCTAAATATAATCACCTAAACTCTTTTAGTTATCTTCTGTTTACTTTCAACAGCCGCCAACTCCGTTAAAAGCAGCCCTAGCCACATAATATATACGTCCAGAGTGCTCTAAAATCTAACGTCCGCTCATTTTACAAGCCGGCTGATAGCTCGGAATTTTTCCCCTTCGGCAACTTTAAGAAGTTCGAATAAAACTGTCTCAACACTGGTTATAAGCGCCCCTGCGTTTGCCATAAGATGCAAACCGATGGTTTTATTCTCAAGAGTTCTAGAGGAAACAGCATCACTTGCAACGTAGACTTCATAACCAGAAGAAACAAGATCCTTAACAGTCTGGTACACACAGATGTGAGCTTCAACCCCGGCAACTATCAACTGAGTGCGCCCCATTTTTCCAAGCAAAGTCATGAAACTATCATCGCTGCGGCAGGAAAAGCAGGTTTTAGAAATTATATTTTCAGGTTTAACTGCACTGATAACTTCTGTAACAGTCGGCCCCAGGCCCTGCGGGTATTGTTCAGTCAGAATTGCTGGCACTTCCAGTATGCCCATACCCGTACATAGTTTTTCGATGCTCCGAATAAGCTTTTTTCTGTCATGCATCACACGGGCGAGCTTTTCCTGAATATCGATTATTACCAAAACACTGTTACCCACTTCCAGCATAGCCTTCACCTCCAAGCAGCAAAAGCGATTTGTGTGTCAGATAGAATCCACATGCGTTCTCCCTGCCTCATCAAACAGTGCCCTGCAATCTTCACATCTTGAGCTTAACTCAACCACATTCGCCTGCACATCAACATCACCCTTTATGAGGGGATAATCACAATTTTCAATCGGAGATCTATGCTGGTAGCCCCTTTTTTCCATCTCTCTTACCAGTGCTTCGTGGCGCACATGTAGTAAAGATGGGTCAACCAACCCGCCTTTCAAAAATCCGTCTATATTCTTCCCCCTTTGCAGGCAGCCTGCCAGCATATGCAGCTCAACGTGCTCTCCAAGCAAGTGTTTTGAGCACATAAGTTCGGGGTTAACCATCCACATTCTCATATCGTTCTTTTCTATTATTCCAGATACAGTATAATAATCCATCTATTTTAAGCAGGCAACACACAATCCAAGGCTTGCACACTGTGATTATGCGAATACTGAGTTATGAAAACCTTATAGATCCTGTTCTTAGAGATATCAGGCTTGATGTGATAGATTTTGCCGGAATGAAAGCCGGCCAGACCGTTCTAGACGTTTGCTGTGGAACCGGGGCTCAAGTCATCGAATACAGCAAAAAAGGCCTGATAGCAACTGGAATAGATCTGGAAGAAGAAATGCTGGCAGCCGCATATAAAAATAAACACAAGTTGGGGCTTGAAAACGCTTCGTTCTACCAGGGGGATGCTACCAGCATGCCTTTTAATGACCACAGTTTTGACTACGTTTCTATTTCTTTTGCTTTGCACGATAAAGAAAAATCCAACCGGGATAAGATAGTTGATGAAATGAAGAGGGTTGTTAAGCGTCAGGGCTATTTGCTCTTGATAGATTTTTCAATACCCCTGCCCAGAAATATCTGGGGGGTGGCATCAAGAATGGTAGAATTTGGCGCCGGCGGTTCTCACTACCAGGGCTTTAGAAATTACAGCCTGGAAGGTGGCATTAACAGTATTCTAGAAAGCCACGGGTTAAATTGCGTTAAAACCAAGCACCTCAAGAGCGGAATAGTTACCGTCACCAAGGCAAGCATTCTTGCCGATGGTCTCTGAACCATTGGGCCGTTGCGCCACTTAGAGTATCTTGAGAAGATCGATTTTAAAAGTAAGGTCTTCCCCGGCAAGCGCAGAATTGGCATCTACAGTGATAGCTGTCTCAGACACTGCCACAACCGTCATCGTCCATGTATAACCACTTTCATCCTGGCTATATACGGTATCTCCGATTTCAGGCTCAAACCCTTCTTCCAGCTGTTCTCTGCTTACATCAAATACCAGGTCTTCTCGGTATATTCCATAAGCATCTTCTGCCGCAATATCTACTGTTGTAGAATCACCGGGCTTTAAACCTATCACCGCCTGTTCAAACGGTTGCAGTAAATCTCCGCTCCCAATTACAAACTCCAGCGGTTCCTTGCCTACTGATGTTTCATATTCGGTGCCATCTGAAAGGAAGAGAGTATAATCAACCCTGACTTTGTCCCCTTCTTCAGCTGGCCTGTCGGAACTGCATCCGGATAGCATTGTTCCCAGCAACAGGCAAAGTGAACATACGGCAAGCGCTGAAACAAAAAGCCGCTCTCTAAACATCATCTGCTCCAAAACAAAAAAATAGCCGGGCTTACAGCCCATAATCAATGCTGCTTTTAATTATACACGATTGATCTTTAAGGCGCATTGTAAAAAGGTCTCTTTCCAAATGAACATGCGCGATTTATGTGGGGTTTTTACCTTCTCAATGGGGACGTGCCTGTTGGTATGAACGGGCCCGTTTCTTACAAGACCCTTCGCTTGCGCTCAGGGTGACAAAAGGGGCGCTCAGGGTAACAAAAGGGGCGCCCAGGGTGACAAAGGGAGGCTCAAGGGTGACACAAACTGATGGATGCAGGGCAACATCCCCCTAGTGTCAGGGGGCTCCTGTGTACTTTTGGAGCCCCCTGAACCAGGGCGCGTTTAAAGCCGAAAAGGTGAGATTACCGGCTTTTTAACCAGTCGTAGAGAGCGATCAGGATTATCGCCACTACCAATGCAGCAACAAAACCTATCCAGGACGGGAAATCATACCAGCCAACCCAGTGCCCGAGATTCCCAGCAAGGAAGGCTCCCAGTGCACCAAGAAGTATTGTCATGATCCAGCCCATATTCTCCTTACCGGGAAGAATCAACCTTGCCAGTACACCAATAACCAGGCCAACCAGAAGATACCAGAGAATTTCCATGCTCTCCTCCTTTATTTATATCGATTATAAAGTCCTGCCTTTAACAATATCAACACTTTTTATCAAAATCTATTAAAAATGTTCGGCCATAAACGTTGACATGCATTACCAACTTCAAGCCAGCACGCATTATGCCGCTATTCTCAATTTTGGTATAATTTTTTATCATATGAATCAATCCCGACTCATCCAGATCGATGAAATAGGCCCGGTTTTGTTTGAGCCCAGCAAAAAAGCCCGGCGGATTATTATTTTCATAAGGCCATTCAAAGGTATACGTGTTGCAGTGCCTCAACATTCTTCTATTCAAAAAGCACACGAGTTTGTGCTGGCAAGAAAGAACTGGATACAAAAAAACATTGAAAAGAT
>JAQUQL010000013.1 GCA_028716145.1 Dehalococcoidales bacterium | reverse complement strand
CCTGGCAAATCATGGTGCCAGGGTGATAATTGCTGATTATGACGCTAAATGTGGCAATCTTACCGCACGGAAGATTGAACAATCCGGTCTCAGTGCAGCTTTTGTATATTGCGATGTAACTGATGAATCCCGCGTAGAACAAATGGTTGGTGAAACAGTCTCAGCGGAAGGGGGCATCGATATACTGGTAAATAACGCCGGTATATATCCACAGAAGCCGTTTTTGGAAATGAAAGGGGAGGATTTTCGGCGAGTTCTGGAAGTCAACCTGACTGGAACTTTTCTTTGCAGCCGTTATGTTGCTCAGGCTATGGTCGCTGCAAAACGAGGGGGTTCCATAATAAACATAACATCTATTGAAGCCGAACGTTCGTCGTCACCCGGGATGAGCGCTTATGGAGCTTCCAAAGCCGGTGTGGTCATGCTGACCAAAAGTCTTGCCGGGGAACTCGGGCATTATGGAATAAGAGTGAACGCCGTTTCTCCCGGCGGAATCATAACCAGAGAAATGCGAACTGGCGAGAGTAATACCACCGTAAAAGCGGGTAAAAGCCAGTACGACAGGCTTAGAAACTTCCTGAAGCGGGTGCCACTTGGCAGGATGGGAGAGGCTGATGATGTGGCCAATACGGTTTTATTTCTTGCATCCGATCTTTCGTCTTATATAACCGGAGAAATCGTAAGAGTTGATGGCGGGTACATGGTTTCCTGAAAAAACCGGTACACAACAGTATTTGCAGGAGAAAAAATGTACGATCACCAAAATAAACATAATTCACAGCCGAGATATACACCTCTGAAAACGCTTGAAGTGTTCAAAGCCGTAAACCGTTCTTTTCCGCACACCGATGAAATTAATCACATACATGACCAGGGCGGAAAAGTTTTTGGCTGGCTATGCACATATGTACCAGAAGAAATATTACATGCTGCCGGTATTCTGCCGGTAAGAATCACCGGGTATGACCGGGAAACCGATTTAGATGACGGGAATGCCTACTTATATATGAACAACTGTTCCTTTTCGCGCAGTTGCCTGCAAATGGGGCTGACCAAAGAATATGCTTTTCTTGATGGTGTTGTTGGTGGTTCAACCTGTGATGGAGCCAGAAGGCTGTTTGACCTTTGGAGGCAGTACATCGGAACGCCGTTTCATCATGTTCTCACCGTACCAAGGAAATATACTGAAAATGCCCATAGCCTTTATCTGGCCGAAGTAGAAATGTTTAAAACTCATCTGGAAGATCATCTTGAAATAAAGATAACCGATGAAGAGCTTATGGGCTCTATAGAACTTTATAACCAGACACGTTCATTGCTGAGGGAGTTATACAACCACCGTAAAAAGCCCAACCCGCCTATTTCGGGTTCTGAGGTCATGGAAGTGCTCGATGCGTGTTTTCGAATGCCCAAGGAAAGCTTCAATCATCACCTGAAAAAACTTTTACAGGAACTCGATGGTTCACAAAATGCGTATTCAGGCAGAGCAAGGCTGATGCTTTCCGGAAGCGTGCTTGCCAACCCGGATTTTATTTCATCAATAGAGCAACAGGGAGGGCTGGTAGTAGCAGACGAGCTTTGCACCAGCACTCGCTATTGGGGGGATATGGTTGAAGTTCAACCCGGAGAGCCCCCGTTAAAAGCACTGGCCCGGCGTTATTTGAATAATTATCCATGTGCCAGGATGTTTCCTTCTGAGGAGCGTTTCCGCCGTATCATTGAAACTGCCCGGGAGTTTAAAGTTGACGGCGTTATCAGCGAAATAATCCGCTATTGTGTGCCTTATTCCCATGATTTGCCGCTGCTGACAAAGAGGCTGGCTGATATCAATATCCCGGTTCTTTCCATTGATCTTGAGTATGGAAGTTCCGGCTCCGGCCAGATAGCAACCAGGGTTCAGGCTTTTTTGGAAATGATTGAGGCGAAGAAATGAAAAAAGCAGCCAACAATAAAATACAATCTATCGTGAGAGCATGCCGCATAATTCTTCGCATGATAGAAGCCGATCCCAATACCCGGCACAGCCAGAAGATGTATTACCGTATGCTTCTCCAGTATTATACCCGCCTTCGCGATGCCCGGGAAAACGGCCAGTTTATCGCTGCTCATACCGTGTTTTTTCCGGCTGAGATTTTACTTGCCATGGATATCATTCCGATGCATACTGAAACCACAACCTGGATGACATCCCTGTTCACCGGGGAGTGTGGAGATATCCTTGCAGCCGGGGCAAGGTTGGGAATGGCAACTGAGATTTGTGCTCCTCATCGTGGTATGGCCGGAGCTTTTGCCAGTGGTGCACTTCCCCGGCCTGATGTAATGGTATGGTCAAACATGGTTTGCGATAACACCGCCAAAAGCGGTGAGCTGGTGATGGATATTTGTGGCTGCCCCGGGTTTTTCATTGACCGTCCGTTTAAGGACAGTGGTCTGGAAAAAACCTATATGGCTGGCGAAATCAGAGACATGATAGCTTTTCTTGAAGATAAGTCCGGCAAGAAAATGGATTATGACCGGCTAAGCACGATCGTGGAAAGGATGGACCGCCAGATAGAGCTGACCAGACAGGTCAACGAGCTGCGTAAAAATGTACCAACCCCTTTCAGCCCGCTGGGTTTTCTGGAACTTTTGACCATAGATTACCTTTTCCCGGGACAGCCTGAATCTATTGAGTACCTGGAGACACTTAAAGCTGAACTTGAGGAAATGGTTAAACAAAAAAAGGGAGCTATACCGAAAGAGCGTTTCCGGCTTATGACTCTTTTTATCCCTCCCATGTATCTGATGTCATTTTTGGAAAAGCTTTCGGTTGAATCCGGGGCAGTTTCTGTTATCGAGCCGTTCTTTACCTTCTGGGGTGAAGGAAGGCTTGATGCTTCCCGCCCTGTCGAGGCGGTTGTGGAAAAGGCTTACATGATACCGGAAACCAGGATGTACGGGCCGCTTGGGGAAAGTGCGCTGGAAGCTATAAAAAAGTGTGCCAGGGAATGGAAAGTGGATGGAGCGGTATATTATGCTGATGTTGGTTGCCGCCATTCCTGTGCTACCATTAAACTGTTTAAGGACGCTTTAGCTGAAGTTGATGTGCCTGTACTTACCATTGATTGCGACGTAGTAGACCAGACGGTTACTTCAGAAGAAGAAGTTCGGGATAAAATGGAAAGGTTTTTTGAATTGCTTGAAGACCGCTAGGGTCACAGAGGTAATATTAAATGCTATCTATCGGAATTGATATCGGCAGCCTTACAACAAAAACTGTAGTGCTGAATAATGGTAGATTTCTTGCTTCAGTGGTAAGTGAAACCCTCGATGAAGCCGAGATATCGGCGCAGGTAGCTATGACAAAGGCACTGGAGAGGATTGACGCAGATGAAGACCCTCTCAGGTTTGTGGTTACCACAGGGGCCGGAGCAAAGGGGGTAAGCTTTTCTGACCGTTCGAAGGCTATAACTACCTGTCTGGCAAGGGGCATAGCCTACTGTGTGCCGGAAGCCAGGGCAGTAATCGATATCGGGGCTGAAAGTTCTACTGTTGTTAAAACCAATGAGCGTGGGAAAGTGCTTGATTGGGCTAACCATGACAAATGTGCCGCCGGTACCGGAATATTTCTTCAACAGATGGCCAAGTTGATGAAGCTGAGTTTTGAGGAGATGTCAGAGCTATCCGAGACAGCGTCAAAAGGAGCTGACATAACCGGAACCTGTGCTGTATTTGCTGAATCGGAAGTAATAAGCCATGTTCACCGTGTTCCACCAACCCCCATGCCGGAGATTATACTTGGGATATACCTTTCTGTTTCCAGCCGGATTAAAACCATGTGCAAGAGAATAGGCGCTAATGAAAAAATAGCCCTTTCTGGTGGTGTTGCCCTGCACAAAGGTTTGGTGCGAACACTGGAAAAAGAAATTGGCCAGCCTCTTTTTGTGCCAGATGACCCTGTGTGTGTTGCTGCTCTAGGAGCGGCAGTTCTTGCCGGGGAAGAAATCCAAAAGGAGACCGCTCAATGATATATGCAGGTATTGATATCGGTTCCAGAGCGGCCAAGGCGGTCTTGCTTCAGGATGATACCATTGTCTCCTCGGTTATCAGGGATACCGGAGCAGAAAGTGTTAAAACCTCCCAGGCTCTCCTCAAGGAATTGCTGGTTGGTACTGGCATTGAAGCTGGTGAGATAGACTATACTGTAGCAACCGGTTATGGGCGAGTACTGGTGCCCTACGCCGATGAAAATGTATCGGAAATCAGCGCTCATGCAAAGGGTATAAATTGGTACTTTCCCCAGGTCCGCACCATTCTGGATATGGGTGGTCAGGATTGCAAGGCAATTAACTGCGACGGAGAAGGTAATGTGACCAACTTCGTTATGAATGATAAATGCGCCGGTGGCACCGGACGTTTCCTGGAAATGATAGCCGAAGTTTTAAATATTCCTCTTGAGGAAATAGGATCAGTTTCACTTAGTTCAAATGGAGGGATTCCCTTTAACACCATATGCGCTGTTTTTGCCAAGACTGAAGCGCTTGGCCACTTGCGCAAGGGGGTTTCCCGTGCTGATATTCTGGCCGGTTTGCATGAAGCTATAGCAACCCGGTCTTATAATCTGCTCAGGCGAGTGTCCCTTGAACCAGGTTTTGCCATCACGGGAGGAATAAGTAAAAACAGTGGTCTGGTGGCAAAGATCAGCCAGAAAGTGCAAATGGACCCCCTGTTGTGTGCAGACCCCCAGCTATGCGGAGCCCTTGGTGCCGCACTGTATGCAAGGAATAAATCTGCTATAGCAACTCCCGGGGTAAAAATGCAATATGGGTATGATGATGGTACCGGCAGTTACTTTATCAGCATTGATGAAGAATTGTGCAGTGGATGTGGAAAGTGTGTGGACGCATGCCCGGCTGGGATATTTACCATGTCACGACGCAACGGAAGAATAGTAGCTGAAGTTAAAGAAGAAGCAAGAAAGCGTTTACCGATACTGTGCCCGGGAGTAGGGAATTGCCGTAAATTAAATTCCATTACCTGCCAGGCAGTCTGCGGTGAAAATGCTATCGAACACAGCTGGTAGCCCGATTTTAAAAGACCAACTGGAGGTTTATTATGGGAATTAATAAACAGGATAAAGTTATAAAAATAGCAGTTGATGCCATGGGCGGGGATTATGGCCCGCCGGAAACGGTTAAAGGTGCAGTAATGGCTGCTCGGGAATATGGCGTTGAAGTGATACTTGTCGGGGAAAAGGAAGCTATTGACAGAGAGCTCTCGGCCTGTGATACCGAGGGCATAACCATCCGCATTGTTGAAGCAACCCAGAAGATAGAAGATGGTGAAGAGCCGGCTTTTGCAGTTATGAGGAAGCCCAATAGTTCGGTTTCGCTCTCTACCAGGCTGGTCAAGGAAGGAGAGGCGGATGCAGTAATCAGCGCTGGTTCCACCGGTGCCATGATGGTTGCTGCTGCCCGGTATCTGGGTACTTTGCCTGGTATTGACAGGCCGGTTGCAGGAGGACCATTCCTGGGGCTTGCTCCGAACACAGTTGTACTGGACCTGGGTGCAAATGTAGGCTGCCAACCGTACCAGATGGTAGATCTGGCTGTGGTAGGGGTGGTATATGCCCGGACTTTTCTGGGTATAGAAAACCCCACAGTTGGCCTGTTAAACATAGGCTCTGAGGAAGGCAAGGGCAACGAGCAGGTAAAACAGGCCTTTTCTCTTTTGAAGGAGAGCGGTCTTAATTTTATCGGAAATGTTGAAGGAATGGATATCCCGTTTGGACGGGCAAATGTGATAGTTTGCGACGGTTTTATCGGCAACATCCTGGTTAAGTACTCCGAAGGGCTGGGAAGAACGATTCGCAAATGGATCAGTTCCGAATTGGCTAATCAGCTGCCGGAAGACAGGATCGAGGAGATCGGGAGTTCTATCTACAAGCTGCTCAGCCCCGCTGAAGTGATGGGGGGAGGGCCGTTGTGGGGAGTTAACGGGATTGCTGCGATAGCGCATGGCAGCAGCCGAGCCAGTCAAATTGCTGGCACTTTTCGGCAGGTTATCACTGCAATTGAAACTGATCTCGTTGGCAATCTGCTTAATGAACTCGCTAAAGTTCAGGCAAAACGTGAACAAAAAAATCGGTAAACGGAGATAAAATGTCAGTATACGAAGAATTCAGAAGGAGCGTTGCCAGGGTAACCCGCACCGCAGAACAGGATATCAAGCCGGAAACTCTGCTTAAAGATTTAAAAGCAGACTCCTTTCATTGGGTGCAGATATTCATCGCGCTGGAAACTGCGCTGGATATCGAGATCGATGTAAATCAGGGCGCCTTAAAAGAACTGAAAACAGTTGATGAATTTGTAAAATACATCGAAAAATCAATGTAAACACTGCTGACAAGTGGCTAAAAACTTTACATAATAACCTTTAAATCTGTTTTACTCAGCCAGTTGCTCGCGTGCGAGGCGATATTTCTCGTTTATTTTCTCAGAGGTTTCTATCAGGTTCTCCCACCGGCTTGTAAGTTTAGAAAGTTCATCTCTGAGCCCCATATATTCAAGGTTAATATCAACCACATTTTTTGAATCCTCATAATGCTGGGGATTTTCCATCATCTTTTCTATATCCTTGATGCGGCTTGATACTTGTTCCACTGTGGCCTCAACTTCTTCGATTTGTCTGTTCACTGGGGAAATTTCTCGATAGAGCTGGTTGCGTAGTTCTCCTTCTCTGGCTTTTATTTCCCGCTTGGAATTTGTTCCATTGGACGTGTTAATTTTTGGCACTTTGTCGAACTGGTAATTATTTAATTCCTGGCTGTTATTATTTTCCTTTTGCTCCAGGTATTGTTCATAACTTCCGGAAAATACTAGTACTTCACCATTGCTGACTTCGATTATCTTATTTGAAACCTCACCAATCAACGCGCGGTCGTGTGTTACGAAGCAAAGCGTTCCTTTGTAAGCGTTAAGAGCATCAGCAAGCATTTCGCGCGAAGGAATGTCCAGATGATTGGTAGGTTCATCCATGAGGATAAAATTGGCCGGCCGAGTTAGCATCCTGGCGATGGCAATACGGGTTTTTTCTCCGCCAGATAGTACGCCAATCTTTTTTGTGGCATCATCACCGGTGAATAGAAATGCTCCCAGAAGACTGCGAAGCTTCTGTTCGGGTTCATCGGGGGCAACACTTCTCAACTCTTCCAGAATAGTCAGGTCCGGGTTTAGAGTTTCGATGTAATATTGGGCAAAATAGCTGGTTTCTACATGATAACCAAGGATTCGGCTCCCGGAGTCAAAATCTAAAACCCCTGCCATGATTCGAAGAAGGGTGGATTTACCTGCTCCGTTTAAGCCGACTATGGCAGCCTTGTCGCCTCGATCGAGGCTGAGATTCAGGTTTCGGTAAACGTTAACATGGCCATAGGATTTGGCGATATTTTTTAGTTCGATTACCACGCGGCCAGAACGCTGGGGTTCGGGAAAGGAAAAATGAATCTTTTTGGTCATACGGGGGACGCTGACCAGCTTTATTTTCTCAAGCTGTTTTATTCGGCTTTGCACCTGGGTAGCCTTGGTGGCTTTGGCACGGAACCTTTCAATAAAGCGCATTTGCCGGTCAATATTTTCAGCCTGTTTTTTTGCGCTGGCCTCAAGAATAGCAATGTCTTTCTGCCTGGCAACTACGTAACTGTCATAATTACCATGGTAGAGTATGATTTCAGATGCTTCAATGGCAATGACTTTCTCGGCGACGTTGTTTAAAAAAGTCCGGTCGTGAGAAGTAAAAAGAACGGCTCCGCGATAACGCTTAAGATAACTTTCAAACCACCTCTGCGTTTCAAGGTCAAGATGGTTGGTAGGCTCATCAAGCAAAAGTATATCCGGGTTTTTATATAGCAGTTTAGCAAGCTGTATGCGTGTCTGCCAGCCTCCGCTGAAATGGGAAGGCTGGCGTTGAAAGTCACTCTGGGTAAAGCCCAACCCGGCAAGTATTATCTTTGCTTCATGCTCGGAATCATAACCACCACGTGAATCGAATAAATCCTGGATTTCCCCCAATTGTTTGAGTAATGAAGCGGTGGTTTCCTCGTCATT
This sequence comes from Dehalococcoidales bacterium, assembly GCA_028716145.1. Classification (GTDB taxonomy): domain Bacteria; phylum Chloroflexota; class Dehalococcoidia; order Dehalococcoidales; family CSSed11-197; genus CSSed11-197. The sequence continues at coordinate 10,849 of JAQUQL010000013.1, read as the reverse complement.
TTCCTCGGCAAGCTCATCGTGTAAAAGTTGTATCTTGTTTTGCAGTGAGTTAAGGGTATCACAGGAGCGGGTTATTTCTTCCAGTAAGGAGCACTCCGATACCGGGCATTCTTCCTGGTGCAGGTATCCTATAGTTGCCCCGCGCCGCAGGGAAATCTGGCCGGAGTCAGGCTGGGTTAGGCCGGCTATGATATCAAACAGTGTGGTTTTTCCAGCACCGTTTGGGCCGATTAGTGCGATGCGTTCACTGGCGCCAATGGTGAGGCTTACTCCGGAAAAAAGCTCCCGCGTTCCGTAAGACTTGGATATGTCTGAAATGTTTAGCATAGGATATTAAGCCTCTATTATAACTGTAAAGAAGGCAACAGGTGAAACAATAAATATAGCAAAGGAGGTGTTTTTGTATAGCACCTCCTTTGCTGGCTGCCAACAATGCTGGCTATTTAACTTTCTGGTAGTCCTTCCGGTTTACCATGGAGTATATAGCAGGTATCACAAACAGAGTTAAAACGGTTGAGCTTATCAGGCCCCCGATAACTACTACAGCCAGTTCGGCTGTCATCATAATACCAGAGCCGATGCCGATAGCCAGGGGAAGCATGGCAAATATGGTGGTAAGAGCAGTCATGAGTATCGGTCTTAACCTGGCTTTACCGCTTTGGAGTATCGCATCACTGGTCGCTATTCCTTCACGGCGAAGATCTTCGATCATTGAAATAAGCACCACAGCATTGGTCAGCACTATGCCGACCAGCATAACGATACCCAGCATGGCAAAAAGACTTAATGTGTTGCCGGTAATCAGCAATCCAAGCATGGCTCCGATCGATGCAAGCGGCAGACTGACCATTATTATCAGTGGGTTACGGATGGAACGCATCATAAGCACCATAACAAGCATTGCCAGAACAACAGCGCCGATCAAAGCTATCCCCATACTGTTGAAAGAATCCTGCATCTGTTCGGCAATGCCGGCTGTTTTGATTTCAACACCCGGGTGGTCATCCATAGAATCAATCTTCTGCTGGATGAGCTTGTTTACACCACCGATATCTCTGGCTGTTATGGTGCCCGTGATGGTGGCGGAAAGCGAAAGGTCGGTACGACTTATGTGCGATTGCATTTCCATGTAAGAGATGTCTGCTATCTGGCCAAGTTCTACGGATTGCGGGAAGCCAATCTTTAAGTTTTCCGCCTCTTCAATACCGGTCAAACCTTTGGTTATGGCAGATATATAAACCGGGTAATCGAGCCCTTCAATGTTTATGGTTGAGTTGGGGAGTGTTCCACCCATAGTAAGCAGCATGAATTCCTGCTGGATAAACTCAAGCGCTTCGTTTGGCAGTCCGGAAGCCTGTAATTTTAGCGGGTCAATATCAATATTCAGCCTGGTGACCGTATTGGTGATATCTGCCCCCAGATCTGCCAGCCCATCAACATCCTGAAGTTCCTGGAGTAATTGAAGCGTGTTCTGTTTTACAGCAACCGGGTCTTCCCCCTGTATGGATAGATTAATCTGAGAACCGCCAAACCCTCCCAAATCGGCTCCATCTCCAGATACGAATATGTAACCGTTTTCAAGTAATCCCTCAGTTTTACTCTGGATGTCTTTAGATATTACTGGTACTTCGGCATCCTGATCGAGATAGGCAGTTATAGAAGCAGTATTGGATCCGCCTCCGGAAGCGGCGCCCATCATGCCAGTAAAGGAACCTGATGTGCCTATTGTGGTGAAGTATCTCTCTACCGATTCAGTTTCTGCCAGTATCATTTCTACTTTTCTTGCAGCTTCACTGGTCGCATTTAAATCGGAACCAGCGCTCAACTGCACGTCTATAGTTATCATCTTTTCGCCCATTTCAGGCATAAATGAAGTTCCGACCACCGGTATCAAACCAAGGCTGCCAATAAACATTATTACGGTGATTACCAGAACAACAGCACGGTGATTGAGCGTCCATTTAAGACCTTTGACATAAGATGCCTGATACCAGTTGGTTGAATCCTTATTGAAGGATTTGGATTTCCTTGGCGCTAAAAGGTGTTTGGACATTGCCGGTACCACCATCAGAGCAACCAGCAATGAGCCAAGGAGCGCAAAGGTGATGGTCAGGCCAAACGGCAGGAATAACTCACCGACCATGCCTCCGATAAACATCAGTGGCACAAAAATGGCAACGGTGGCCAGCGTAGCCGCAGTTACAGGAGTTGCAACTTCACGAGAGCCGATGATAGCCGCATCCTTGAAGCTGTCACCCATCTGGCGTCGCCTGTAAATAACTTCCACCAGTACGATGCTGTCATCAATCAGGCGGCCTATGGCAATCGACATGCCGCTTAACGTAAGAATGTTGATGGTGATACCGCTGAAGTACATACACAAGAACCCAATGAAAACCGACAGCGGCACCGAAATCGCAGTTAGTAAAGACGCGCGGATTGCTCTTAAAAAGAGAAACACTATCACTACTGCCAGAGCTCCGCCAACGATAGCCTTTTCCCAGAGTTCGTTGATAGAATCCCTGATAAAATCTGCCTGGTCGAAAACACTTGATATCTGAACTCCCTCTGGAAGAGAGGGAAGAATACCCTCGATGGCTTCTGTGATGCTCTCCGAAACTTCTACAGTGTTGGCGCTTGACTCTTTCAAAACCGAGATACCGATACTGGGGCTGCCGTTATACCGCGTTACAACCGAAAGAGGAGAAGGGCTGATGCTGATTTTGGCTACATCTCCCAGAGTAACCCCTTCAACCACTGGCGTTTGTCCGATTGCCTCTGGAGAGCCGGATGATTGAGGGATAAGGGCAATAATTTGAGAAACGGATACTCCATGTTCTGCCATTCTGGCGGGCAATGGGCTGATCACCAGCTGATTGCCCGCGCCCCCGTCAACTTCTATCGTCAGAACGCCATCGATTTCACTCAAGGCAGGGAGTATCTTGCTTTCCACAATTTCTCTTAACTCAAGAGCTGAATAGTTCCCGTTGACGCTTAGCATTTTAAGGGGCATTATATCGAGATTAATGGGTATAATTTGCGGATTGGCAGAAATGGAAGGGCTCATTTCGGGCAGGCGTGTCACTTCCGGCGGCAGGGTTAAAGAAGCGATTTCGCTTTTTAGCGAGCTTGAAACCTGTTCCATATCGGTGCCGAATTCAAATTCGGCAAATATTATTGAGATTCCCTCAGAAGATGTTGAGGTTAAATGTTTGAGGTTACTGTTTCCCCAATTATTCCAAATAACTTCTTCTATCGGGGAAGTCACTTTTTCTGTGACCATTTCCGGGGTTGAGTCCGGATAGATGGTGACCACAGTTGCGTAGGGGAACTCGATATCCGGAATAAGTTCCATTTTCAGGCCTGTGAGAGCCCAGACAGATAAACCGGCCACTACCACGGTAATAATAATAGTCAGTAATCTGCTTTTTAAAGCCAGTTTTGTAAGTCGCCACATAAAATTGATTTCTCCTTGGGAAAAATGCCTGTATAAAAAATATTGAAATGAAACGTCAGGAAAGATGAAGGTTTTCAGTTTTTAATACAAAGATTCTCGGTCGGCTGTCCTGCTTTTCTATTGCGCGGTTTGTGTTTTCAAGGTGTTTTTTAATTGCTGAGAGAAAACAGTCAAACCCGTTTACCAGCCCATTTAGTTCTTCCTCGCTTAAGCTGTCCAGAACGAGGGCAATTTCATTTTTACTTTTCTGGTCAAACTGGTTGAAAATATTGCTGCCCTTTTCGGTAAGTGTGAGCCAGTGGATGCGACGGTCGCTTTCATCGGTTTGCCTGCTTGCAAGCCCGATTGATTCAAGCCGATCGATAATACCGGTTACAACCGAAGGGGTGACGCCCAGCACTCTGGCAAGTTCGCGGTGGCTGGCTTTGCCCTGGTAACGGATATAGATAAGACTTTTCAACTGTCCTATAGAAAGGTCCAGCGAGAGCCAGTTTTCGTAGCTGTAATCATTTACCAGGCTGTAGATTTGTTCATGGAATCCAAGCGCCTGGCGGATTAAATCTGACTTTTTCAACTAGATACCTGTAAAATTATAGTCAAAAAGGTTTGCCTAACAGAAAATATTATAAAGACACTAAGTAAATATTGTCAACTGATGACTCGAATCGGTCCGATAAACGGGCATAGAACGGAAAATGAGGAGCATGGGGATAAACAGCATTGATTCATTGGTAGACAGCAAGGGATTTGATTATAATGTTTGACATGAATGACGAAATGATTGTACTGGCAACCCACGGAGCACCACCTAAAGATTTCCCCCGGCAAGAAATGGCAGAGTTTTTCAAATTACATTCTATGGCTGAAACTGGTAGACCTATGGCACAGGCGGAATCCATGCGCTATGAGGAGTTGGAAAATAAAATGCGCCTGTGGCCACGCTGTATTGAAAATGATCCCTTTTACCATGCTTCTCACCTATTGGCTGCGGAGATACAAAAACAATCCGGCTTAAGAGTAATACCCGGTTTTAACGAATTCTGCGCACCGGATATCACGCAGGCGCTGGAAAGCGCGATAGAGCAGGGAGCCAGGAAAGTTGTTGTAGTAACCCCTATGCTTACTCGCGGAGGAATGCATGCTGAAGTGGAAATAGCCCAAATTGTAGAACAGGTATCCAAAGAGAACCCTGATGTCTGTATTGCCTACGCATGGCCGTTTCAAACTGAGGATGTGGCCCAATTCCTGTTAAAACAGGTAAAAAGATTTTAAAAAAGTAAAAATACCGCTCGGGAAGCCTTTTTGTATTGACAGCCATAACCCTCGTTGATAGCATGTTGGACATAACTTTTTACCGTTTATTTAAAACAGGCAGGAGGATGGTTTGAGCGCATTCAAAATAACCATAATCGTTATTCTGTCTGTTTTGCTGTTTTTTTCATTAAATATTCTTGCTGCGGGCATCGCTGTAGACCGAACGATTCTTAATACAGGATATATAAACTCCGCAATAGAAAAGCTTGATCTGCCGGCGGTTATGCAGGAGGCGGTCAACGATAATCCGGATGAAGGATTGCCCCCGGAAGCTTTAGAGTCTTTGGTTTATGCTGTCGGTTCTTTAGAAGCAGAGATAAAAACCCGGCTTGGTTATGCAGTAACTGATGTGTATGAATATATAAGGGGCGGGACCAGCCAGATTGATCTGCCTCGGGTTCTCAGAAACAGTCTGCTCGCTGATGAGTTCATAAATTCCTTTATTGGTAAACTTGATATAAAGGCAATTTCTCATGATATTGCAATGGAAATGACTCGTGAATCTGTTCCGGGCGAAATCTCATATTATGTTGATTTGCCTGGCTCAGTGGACAAGGTTATACAGGATAATGAGCCGCAATTAAAAAGCCAGTTGCAAAAAGCCGCCTGTTCTATTGCCGCCTGGTTGACCGGGGAATCTGGCTCAGCCGATAGCCGAATAGATATCGAGCCGCTTATTGAAGACCTGCGTCAATTGCTTGTAGAAGATTTTATCCAAGCTCCACCGGCGTACCTTGCTGGTTTTAGCGAGCAGGAAATCACTGCTGAGTTCAACCGGTTGTTTGATCAATATACCAGTTCTGTCCCCCGAGATATTGACATTATACAAATGGTGTCAGACAATGATCTCAAGGCAGAATTTGATGACGCAACTGCAATCACCGAGACGGCACTTGTGGAGGCAAGAGATGCTGCTTCAATTTTTAAAACCGCCTTCATCATTTCTGTTGTAACGGTATTTGTTCTGGGGGTTTTGATAGTCTTGGTGCACGCGAATGCTGGCCGGGCACTTTTTAATCTGGGGATCGTGCTTGTAGTTTGTGGATTATTTGTTCTGGCAGCAGTGCTCATCGGCAAAAGCCTTATACCACGGGAGGCTTTTTTGCCTTATGAAGCCCAGTCAGTCATAACAAACTGGGCAGCAGGCACCATCCATGCTGCTTTCAATCCTGTACTTGTGACCGGGTTGGTATATTTGGCGCTCGGCATCTTAATGAACGGAACATATTTTGTTATGAAAAGACAGGAGCGATATTGATACTTGACAGAAAGCCAATGGGTGGAAGGTTTTAAAATCCCATCAACTCAAGGAGGATAGAAAGTGAAAACCTTGAAAGTTGCCCTGGTATTTGGCCTGACGGTTGTTTTTATGCTGACACTTGTTGCAGGCTTTTCTTCCTGTACAAAAGACGAACCTACCCCAACAACCACCACGCCAACCACGCAGAATCAAACGACTACCACCAATCAGCTCCAGACAAATGCGCCCTCAACCAAGCCGGCTTCAACTACGCCGGTTGTAACTACAACTGAGTCTTCATATCCAACAACCACTTCAACTCCAGTAACTACAACTACCAACACCCAGATTCCAACGACCCCTGCTGCCACAAGCCAGCCACCTGCAACTACTACTGAAACCGGAGAGGGGCTGGATGATGTGCTTGGTTATACTGCTACTATCAGATCCATATATTACGATATGGTGACCTCTGCTCCGGGTCAGGCGCAGTTTACAACCAGTTTCTGGATAGAAAGCCCTAACATGAGAAGTGAGATGGAAGCTGAGGGGGAAACGGTTGTAATGCTGGTAAACAATGAAGAAAAGAGCCTTTACATGTATATGCCGGAACAGAATATGGCTATGAAGATGGCATACGAACCCTCCGAATCTGCCCTTGAGGAAACCATACAAGTGACAGAGTATGAGCCCGTGGTGACCGGAACTGAAACCCTGGATGGCAAATTGTGCCTGGTGGTTGAGCACTCAAATGCCGGGAACCGGGTAAAAACGTGGATATGGAAGGAAAAGGGTTTCCCTCTGAAAGTTGAGACTGTTACCAGCGAAGGCGCTATGGTTGTAGAATACAAAAATATTTCGTTTGATGATATTCCAGACGAGATGTTTGAAATACCTGCCGGTGTTAACATAATGGATATCCCATCACCTGGTGCTTAAAAATAACATTAAAGGAGCTGAAATGAGTGATTCCAATAAGGAACTGATACAGTTGTTAAAAGAGATAAACGAAAAACTTGATGTTATAAAATATGACATCAAGGATGTAAAAAATGCCATGCCAAAAGTGCCTTATTACGGGGATATGCTGGAGGATATCGAGCGAGCCGTTAAAGATCTGGGCATAAAGAAATAAGGACGCGATACCCGGTTATTCTTCGGAGGGCTTTTTATCGGGCTGTTCTATAAGGCGGCTTATCTCCTTGCGGTCGTTACAGAACTCAAACATCGTTTTTCCGGTTATTTCGCCCTTGAGATAAAGGCGAACCAGGGCTTCATCCATGGAAACCATGCCGATGTTGGTGTGGGTTCGGATTACGTTATTCAACTGGTATATCTTGCCTTCGCGTATAAGGTTCTTGACTGCAGAATTAGCCAGCATAACTTCAACTGCGGCGATACGTCCGGTATCATCTGCCCTTGGTACCAGAGACTGACATAGAACGCCGATCAAAAGAGATGCAAGCCGAGCCTGGACGAGTGGTCTTTCATGCGGCGGGAAAAGGTCTATCACCCTTTCCATGGCCTGGGCAGCGCTGGGGGCGTGGCCGGTGGTAAGTATAAGGTGTCCGGTTTCGGCTACGTTGATAACTGCAGACGCTGTATCTGCATCCCGCATTTCACCAACCAGGATGACATCGGGGTCCTGGCGAAGGATATGTCTCAGCGCCCGGGGGTATGATAGTGTGTCATTGCCCAACTCACGCTGGGTAATAGCGCAGTTTATGGGTGAATAGACATACTCAACCGGGTCTTCGATAGTGATGATGTGGCGGCTCTCATTAATATTGAGGTATTGGATCATGGCAGCCAGTGTAGTGCTTTTACCGCTTCCTGTTGGGCCTGTTGCAATAATGAGGCCACGTTTTCGCATGATAAGGTTCTTGCATATCTGAGGCAGCTCCAGTTCATCCAGGGTAGGGACTTTAGGAGGCAACAAGCGGATAGCCAGGCTGATGGCGCCACGCTGGCGTGCAGCGTTGCACCGGAAGTAACCTGTGCCGGGCATTGAATAAGCAAAATCCAGTTCACGATGCTCTTTGAAGTAATTGCGATCGTTTTCAACAGTGAGTTCGTTAAATGCTTCTTCGATGTCTTCCGGCTTGAGAGGCTCGGTGCCGTTGGCAGGGACAAGCGAGCCATCAACACGAAACAAAGCCGGGCTGGAGACCACAAGGTGAAGATCTGATGCCCGCTTTTCCTTGGCGATAGAAAGTAGTTCAATGATGTCGATTTTACTCATTAGTATATTTACCGTACCAGCATTTCGAAAGCGTACAGTCTTCCTTCTTCATCACTATTTTCACTTATGCTGTTTATGTTTACCGAATTAAACCTTTCACTGGTGCGCAGTGACTTTGCGTAATCGTAAATTAAGTTCTCTGAAGGCGCAGTGCCGGATAGGTTGAATGTGTCCTCGCTGGAAGAAACGCTGGAGAGAAGTACCCCCTCCGGTTTAAGCGTAAAAAACTCCGGCAAGTTAGTATTGGTGGTATCAAGACCATTTCTGAACATATCTGCCGTATCGTTAAATATTACAGCCAGGTTTTGAGTTTCGCTGATCTCTGTTTCCAGTGATTCTATCTGGCTGGAGAGAGCAGCATTTTGCTCTTGCTGTTCGGCGATGGCTGTTTTGACAGGGTTAGTATCACTGCGTATCTGATCGGCACGGGCATTGATCGAAGTTGTGTCAGTCTGAATTTTTGTTATATCGTTGCCAACATTTTGAATAATCAGCCACAGGTAGAACAACCCGCCGATAGCGCATACTGCTGCCACCGGCACCAGTATCCTGTACCAGCTGAAAGATGGCGGAAGATAGGCCTCCGGAAGAATGTTTAAGTCGATGGCGGAATAGTGATTATCAGCGCCCCCGGGCAAGATTCCTTTAAGTGCAAGTCCAATGTTTATCATGTACTGGGCAGGGATAAAAAGCTCTGGCGCTTCAATCGGCGGGGCGATCTGGTTAACCTTGTAATCTGAAAGCTCAAGGTTAAAAGACTGCCATAGGTTTTCTTCCTGTGCAAGGTCTCCACTAACATAAACCGGGACTGTTGTATCGAGCTGATTAGCCTTGCGGTTGGAATTATAGAAAGAAACAGTGCGGTTGAATTCTTCCACGATGGCAGAAGTCTTTTCCTCGGTTGACATCTCTTCGCCGGCAAGAGAGATACTGCGAACCACCTGGGGCAATTTGTCTGTGAGTATAACGATATCAAGGTTGGAAAGCCATGCATTTATAAGAACTGCCCTGGGCTCATTGACACAGCGTGCGAGGGCAAGGGGAGCCAGATCCATTACGGTAGTCTTCAACCCGGCTTTGGATAGTGTTCGCATGAGAGTATCTGTGAGGGTCCTTGGGTATGCTGTTAAGAAAATCCGGGTTTCACCCTGTAAGGAAGAAATCACCTGGTGGGAAAGATATACTTCTTCCAGTGGTCTGGGAATAACCCGGGAAGCTTCGTTGATTATGGCTTCCGGCAGCATTTTGGGCGGCAAGGCTGGGAGATTGATAATTCGAAATATAGAATTAAGGCCGCTGAGAGCTACAGTTACCTTTTTAGAACTAACCTTTTGCAGGTGGAACAGTTCTTTTATCGCCTGGGCAACCTTGGCTTCATCCTGTATTGCTCCATCGTGTACAAGGCTTGGTTCCAGAGAGAAACTGGCCCATTTATTTATCTTGTGGCCGTTGCTCACAAGCAGTTTTATCTCAGTATCTTCGATATATAACGTTACTTTTTTCTTTGCCATATCATCTACTCCGGATAGCTATAGATTTCAAGAGTCATACTTGCTGATGAATCCGGTGGGGGGATCAGCGCTATCTCCTCCAGAAGCCTGTTTACTTCAGCCTGGGTCAGGGCTTCGACCTGATCGCTATCAGGCTCAACAATTTCAGAGGTTTTTTGCTGTATTTCTGACGAGATGTAGCCGCTTATAATCGAGGTCAGGCTTCCCTGGATAGAACCTTCAACTTCTTCTCCCATCCAGTTATACATATCCGCCCACTGGTCCCCAGAGGTAGTGCCTTCTTCACCTTCAAGGATGGTTTCAACCACCGGCGTAAGGATTTCGGATATTGCTGCCCCCCAGTAAACTGCAACCTTGCCAGCAAGCTGATCTGCTATGAGCTGCTCGATGGCATTTGCCAGATCTTCTGCCATTTTTCCCGCAAGATCTTCCCTGAGGTTTTCGCTGAACTCAAGAGATATAAGTCCTGCTATGTACTCAATTCTTTCATCCATGGTGTTATCTTCTATAGTCAAACCGAACATGTCATAGGTGACTTCCTGGATGATATCTACCAGTGTTTCTGGTTCGAGTGCCTCCAGGTTTTCTGTGAGTAATTGCTGGTAGAAACCCTCACGTATAGAATCTGAGTCTGGCTGCTCATGTTCCACCGGTTGAGCTACGGTGATGCTTGCCGGGTCAATAATGGTTGTCTTAAAACTTTCGTGGTTGGCAACTGCATCAATAAAAGCCAGGATTTCTGATTCCAGACCTTTTACTTCCAATTGCATATCAGCAAACTCATAAGTTATCCCGGAAATATTTTCATTACCGGGCTCACCAACCGTTATAGAAGTTATTTCTACACCGGTACTCTCAGCCAGCTTAAAAAGCTGCTCTCCGTATTCTATGCTTTCCACTACCAGCCTGAGCCTGTCCTGGCTTTCTGCAAGGGCGCCGTTGGCGCCTTCCAGGGTGATGTTAAGCTCTTCCAGGCGCTGGTTGAGATCGATATAGTTCTGCTCAAGCCCGGCAAGCTCTTCTTCCAGGTCAGTTTTTTGCCCCTGAAGTACAGGAATCAATAGTTCTGCCTGGGCCTTGTTATT
>JAQUQL010000012.1 GCA_028716145.1 Dehalococcoidales bacterium | reverse complement strand
ATCACAATGTAGACCGCAGCACTAAATAGATCAATCCGGAATTCCGTCTACCGCTATATCAACACATTTACTCTTATACATCGCATACAACTTCACTTGCAGCCAGCGCAATTTTTAAGGTGTTCAGCCCCTCCAGCCCATCTACAAGGGGTTTGGTGTTATTTTTTACGCAAGAAATAAAATGAGCAATTTCGGTTTTCAGGGGCTCGGCCTTTTCTATTTTCATCCGGCTTTCCTGACGATAATTATGCACTGTTAATGTCTGGTCGATGTAATCGAGGTATGCAATGGCTTCGCTTCCGGTTGCAACCAGCGTGCGTACTTTATGAGATGTAAACCAGTTAACCTCAATAGAAGCAGCGCTATCCCCGAAATCGAGCATTATCAGTGCATGGTCTTCCCGGCTCGGATGTTTGAAACGCCCGGCTTTGGAATAAACGGCCACTGGCTCTCTGCCGGTAAGGAAGCGGGCTGCATCGATATCGTGCGTAGCTGAGTCAATAATGATGCCTACATCTCTGATGCGTGGCTGAAATGGACCCACCCGCCGGGTAGAAACAAGCATAACCTTGCCCAGAACCCCTTCATCTATAAGCTCCTTGAGTTTGAGTATCACCGGGTTAAAACGTTCAATATGGCCTATCATCAGTTTTACGTTGCGATCCCGGGCGGCTTCTATCATAATTTCAGCCTCTGCCACAGAAGAAGCAATCGGCTTTTCCACCAGGCAGTTACTCCCGGATTTAAGAAATTCACAAGCTACATCTTTATGAGCACTGGTGGGCACTGCAATACTAACTACATCAGCACACCCAAGTAAATTACGGTAATCATAAAAATAACGTGTATTATATTTTTCCCCGATCCCACGGGCGCGATTTATATCCGCATCTGCAACTCCAGCCAACTCGCAACCCAGCTCTTTATAAACACGCACGTGGTGTTGACCCATCGCTCCCAGGCCGATTACAGCTGCTTTAATCATTAAACTTCCTTCCCAGACCTTTATATTTAAGCCCGTGTACCTTGACGGTATCAGGATCCCATATTGCCCTGATATCTATAATAAGATTACCTTTCATCAAGTCTTTAACTCTGAAAAAATCAAGTTCCTTATATTGGGCGTGCGCTGTGGAAAGAATAACGCAATCTGCGCCTGAAATAGCCTGGTAAAGATCCGGCTCGGTTTGAAAACTGTAAATGTCATTACCCAGGAAAGGATCATGAACTGTAACACGGCAGCCTTTTTGCTCAAGCTTCTTTACCAGGCGGGGAGTATGGGATGTATCAAAGGATTTTACTCCGGGTTTAAAACTCAATCCCAGAACGGTAACGTTTTTCATGTTGTTTTCGACCATACCAGCTACAGTATTAAACATCTCTTCATTAAGTGCCCGGGCGGCTTTTATCACCGGCGGTGAAAACCCCCGCTTGGTAGCATCGCTGATAATATAATAGGGATCCATAGGTATGCAATGACCGCCAACCAGCCCAGGCTGCAGGATATGACAGTACGGCTGCGAATTGGCGGTTGATATCATTTCCTGCACGTCAACACCATATAGTTGACATAATAGTGCCAATTCGTTGGCAAAGGCGATATTGACATCCCTGTATGTGTTTTCAACTACCTTATCCAGCTCGGCCGCTACTATACTCTTCATTTGTATAATGGACGGGGCAAATGTTGCATATACTTCCGCGATCGCCAGCGTACTTTTACCATCAATGCCACCAACTATTTTTGGGTAGGTTTTCAGATCCTTCAAAACCTGTGGGGATTGAGTGCGCTCCGGCGAGTAAGCAAGACCAAAATCCCTGCCTGCTTTGAGGCTGGTATTTTTTGTAATTATCTCTCCTAAAACAAACTCGGTGGTGCCGGGGGGTACGGTACTCTGGAGAACAACCACCTTACCGGGGTTCATGTAAGGGCTAATACTGCCAGCCACTTTTATAACTGCTTCTATATCCGGCTGTTCATCCCTGATAAGCGTGGGGACAGCTATGATTACAATATCAGCCTCTGTTACAGCGGAGAAATCGCTGGTTGCAGAAAGCATGCCTGTAACTACGTTTTTATAAACGGTTTGATCAAGGCCCTCTTCATCAGCATATGGGGTATTGGCAGAATTTACCGAGCTTACAGTCTCAGGATTAATATCGATACCAACTACACTAAATCCTGCATCTGCAAGTGTGGCAGCCAGAGGCAACCCAACTCTGCCAAGCCCGATAAAGGCAATTTTTACCCTTCGCTCGTCGACAAGGTTTTTTATTTCCCGTTCTTTGTACAAGTAAAGCACTTAAACCTTCCTGGAGATTATTCTTGCCGGATTCCCGGCAACAGTTGTTCCTGCCGGAACATCTTTAGTAACCACTGCCCCGGAACCGACAACAGCATTCTCTCCGATTACAACACCGGGAAGGATCACTGCGTTGGCGCCGATACGGGCACCTTTTTTGATGTGCGCCCCCTTCAGTGTAGCCCCTGCAGACATATATTTATCATTGGTTGTTACAGAACATGGCCCCATGAATACGCCGTCCTCAATAACAGTAAAAGCTGTAACATAAGCCCCGGTCTGCAAACTTACCGAGTTGCCGATATTGGCGTTGCCATCTATAACAACATTGGTACCAACAAGAACGCCATTACCAAGGCAGGTATTTTCCCGTATAAGAATATTATGGCCGGTTTTAAAATCATCACCTATAGATACACCGGAATATATTACCGCACCCGAACGTATCGTGGCGTTTTTACCGATTACCAGCCTGCCATCGCAGCGGTTACCTAATGTAATATTTCTCTCAAATGAAGCATTGTCACCGAGCACCACTTCACCTTTTTTTAAAATGTCATGCATTCCTTAAAACCTCTGCTATGGTGTTTATATCCTGGGTGGTAAGAGATGGGTGTACTGGAAGGCTCAATACTTCCCGGGCTGCCTGTTCAGCCCTGGGATAGGAGAGTTTGCAATCAGGCTTATCAAACATCGGCTGAAGGTGTATGGGAACCGGATAGTGTACGCCGCATCCGATTCCGTTACATTCGAGGTATTTTTTCAGCTCATCCCGGCTCATCTTATAATCAGAAGTGACCCTGATCGTGTATTGATGGAATACATGCCGGTGGTCTGGCAGAATATGAGGAGGAATGAGACCTTTTATGCTGGATACAACATCACTCAGGAAATTGGCGTTTTTGATTCTGGCTTCATTAAAGGATTCCAGTTTCTTGAGCTGGCTAATGCCAATCACGGCAGCAATTTCGGTCATGCGGGCGTTGTAACCAAGCATTGTGTGACAATAACGCTCAGCTTGCCCGTGGTTTCTGAGAAGTCGGCATCTGGTTGCAACGCCTTCATCACTGGTTGTAACCATACCTCCCTCACCAGTAGTCATATTTTTGGTGGGGTAAAAAGAAAAACATCCTATGCCATATGAACCAGCCAAGCTGCGATTAAAGCGGGCACCATGCGCCTGGCAGGCATCTTCTATCATGATCAAACGATGCCGCTGGCATATATCCTGCACAGCTCCAACATCAAACATCTGCCCGTACAGGTGTACTCCGATAATCGCCCTGGTTCGTGATGTTATTCTTGATTCTATATCGCCAGGGTCAATATTAAACGTAACCGGATCGATATCAGCAAACACCGGGCTGGCGCCACATTGAAGTATAGCTGTGGCAGATGCAATAAAGCTGAACGGGGTGGTGATAACTTCATCACCTCCACCTATTCCGGCAGAAAGCAAAGCCAGTTGCAAAGCATTGGTCCCACTGGTGGTAGCAATTGCGTATTTGGCGCCAATAAAACTGGCAAAAGTTTCCTCAAATTGCTTTACATGCCTGCCCTGGGCAATATTGCCAGATTTGATTATCTCCCGGATCGGGTCTATCACGTCTTCATCTATAATTGGTTTTGCGATTGGAATCATCGTCAGGACACCTTTTCCTTAAAGTAATAAATGCGGGTTATGTTTCCGAATTGAATAAGCCCGAAAAACCAATCTGGATCGTTCACACTATTATTCATAATCTTCGATTGTTGCTTTCAAACCTTGTTCCAGGGAATAAAGAGGGTTGTAGCCAAAGGCAATTTTTGCCAGCGATATTTCTGCCAGTGAATGAAGAACGTCTCCAGGCCGGGGACTGGCATAAACAGGAGTGATATCCGTTCTGTCCATCATTTTGAGCATTTGACTGCAGAGCTCGCTTAGGCTGATGCGCATACCGCTACCAATATTGTAAGCACCGGTCTCGGGGCTTTGAGCAGCCAGGATGTTGGCACGAACTACATCTTTAATAAACGTAAAATCGCGGGACTGGCAGCCGTCCCCGAATATCTGGGGCGGCTTTCCCTTTTTTATTAGAGATATAAACTTGGGAATCACTGCTGCATAGGCAGAATCAGCCGCCTGGCGCGGACCGTACACATTGAAATAACGCAGGCTGGTGGTAGCCAAACCATAAGAAGCAGTAAAAGCAGCGCAATAGTGTTCTCCAGCCATCTTGGAAACAGCATAGGGTGAAAGTGGATTCGGCACCATCTCCTCAACCTTGGGAAGGGTCGGGGTATCCCCGTAGACAGAGGATGAAGAGGCATATACCACTTTTTTTACTCCGGCATCCCTCGCAGCAACGAGCACGCTTAAAGTTCCATTTACATTGGCATGATTAGTTGAGAGCGGGTCGCTTATACTGCGCGGAACGCTTGGAATCGCAGCCTGATGAAAGATATAGCGCACACCTTTACAAGCTTTTAAAAGCAAATCACGATCGTTGACAGAGAAACAACGCACTTCCAGGCCAGGATTGGAAGAGACCTGTTTTAGATTATCAAGGCTGCCGGTAGAAAGGTCATCCACCACACAAACCCGATAACCCATATCAAGAAGTTCCTCTGTTAAATGGGAGCCGATAAAACCGGCACCACCAGTTACCAATACTTTAACTGGCTCTGATTGTCCGTTAATCATAATGGATCCCCCGGAATTTAAGTTACTGTTACAGATTTGGCAAGATTGCGCGGCCTATCCGGATCAAGTGAACGGGCGATAGACGAATGAAAGGCAAACAGCTGCAGCGGAACAATGCAAGCCAGCGGGTAGTAATATTCATTGACCCTTGGTATTTCGATATGTATATCAAAAAGCTTATCAGGCTTATCCGAAAGACCGATGATATATGCCCCCCTGGCTTTTACTTCTGAAATGTTAGAAAGGATATGTTCGTGGGTGTCATCACAGGGGGCGATGGCAATAACTGGCGTGCCTTCTTCTACCAGTGCAAGAGTACCATGTTTCAGCTCTCCGGCAGACATGCCTTCAGAGTGAACATATGCTATTTCCTTGAGTTTAAGAGAGGCTTCTCCTGCAACCGCAAAATTGATACCACGGGCTATATAATAAAACTTATCGTGACCGGCCAGCTTGAGGGCGGCCTTGGGAACTTCATCGTTATTAAGACGCAGGTTTTCATCCATGAGCTCTGAAATTCTTTTGAGCTCTTCTTCTGCTTCTTCTTGACGGCCAGCCAGAGAAAATGAAAGAAGATACAATATTACCAGCTCGCTGAGAAAACTCTTGGTAGCAGCCACACCGAATTCCGTGCCGCAGTTCAGGTATAAAACACAATCACTCATTCGAGCCAGTGTGGAACCGATAGTATTAACAATAGAAAGGATTTTCGCTCCCCGGCTTTGCGCTTCTATTACACCCTCGATAACATCTGCTGTTTCACCGCTCTGGGAAACTGCTATTACCAGCGTATTTTCATCGACCGAGTCTCCAAAATAACAAAACTCTGAAGAAATAATAACATCGCTGAAGCGATGGGCAATCTTGGAAAACATGTAACGGCCGATAAGCGAAGCATAGCGTGAACTACCACAGGCAGTAAATACTACCGACTGGCTGTTATTAACCAGGTTTGCCGCTTTTTTCAATGCACTTTTCTCCTGATTAATGGCAGATAAAATTGCCTGGGGCTGTTCAAATATTTCCTTTAGCATAAAATAATCAAACCCGTTCTTTTCCCGAACGGCCAGATCAACATCAAGGACGACAGAATCCTTGCGTGTTTTTTTACCCGAAGCAGACAGAATATGAACCTTGCCAGGGGTCATGACTACGGTTTCTCCATCGTCCAAAAAAACCACTTCACGGGTGTAGGGCAGAAACGCCTGGAAATCACTTGAGATAAAGTTTTCCCCCTTACCCAACCCCAAAACCAGCGGGCTTCCGCAACGGGTAGCTACTATCTTGTTGGGCTCAACTGTTGAGGTAACCACCAGAGCATATGTCCCCTTGATTTCCTTAACAGCCTTTGTTACTGCCTGTTCCAGGGGAGCACCGGGGACAAGGTATTCCTCAATAAGATGGGCGATAAGCTCGGTATCGGTTTCGGAAACAAGTTTATGGCGTGAAACAACCCTCCTTCTAAGCTTCTGGTAATTTTCCAGAATACCATTATGGGCAACCGCAATATAATTAAGGCAGTCCACGTGAGGATGGGCATTTTCCATCGTCACCCCTCCATGGGTTGCCCAGCGAACATGCCCGATACCAGTATTTCCGGGAAGCCGGCTTAAAAGGCAGGCAGCTTCAACTTCTTCCAGTTTGCCAACGCCTTTTTTCAAGTGGAGATCACCGTTAAAAACAGTAGCAACCCCGGCAGAATCGTAACCACGATATTCCAACCTGGCAAGGCCATCCATAATAACAGTTGCCGCTGATTGTTTACCGGTGTAACCAATTACTCCGCACAAAACCTGTATTTAACCTTCTTTTTGGAATATTTAAGTGCAATCCAATGTCTACAGACGCGTTTCCCCCGCTATCTGAAGGTTGGATTGAGCCTGAGCTCTTTAACTCGTTATAGTAAACTACGAGCAGGCACATGTCAATTTTCTTTTTACTATTTTAACTAACTAATCCTTACCATTTTATACAAATAGACATCGCGATTTTAGCAACTATTACTAATTTACTATACCCTTACTAAAAGAAAAAAGGAGCGATAACGAATAGTACTGTATTTGTCGCCCCGTGAGCCAAAATAACCCCGGCAAGCGAGCCGGTTTTCATAGATGCCCAGGCAAAATACAATCCAGCAAAAAACACAAAAATTACATCTGCAGCAGAAAGAAAACCCAGATGAAGCACTGCGAATATAAGGCTGGTATAGATTATACCCTTTGAACCAAAATGTTCCAGAGCAGTTTTTTGCATAACTCCGCGAAAAATCAGCTCTTCCACCAATCCGGTGGTTAAAAACAGTATCAACCCGGCAAGTAACCCGGACTGCCAGGTGAGGTCGCTTATAATGGGCTCAGGGCGAATGATCAAATATTCTATAAAACCAAGCCCTATGCCGCTGAGAGCGATTGCAATATTTGCCAGCAGGGGCTTTATTTTAAACCCAACATCTCCAAATCTGAGCCCGAGCATGTACATAAGCACCACGCTTGCCAGAAACAACGGCAGGTACATTATCGGGAACCACCAGATTTGTTCCAAACCAGCAAGAGGCATGCTGAGACTGATTATACGAACCATGGGCACCAGAGAAAGAGAAAGAATCAGCCGGGAGTCCCGATAATGGTCTTTTAAAGCCGGTATGATGAGGGTTGCCAGTAATATGACACCGAACAGAGCCATCCCCAGCAAGGGATCAAAAAATACGGTGATAGACTCGGCAAGCGAGATTAACAGAAAAAATATTATAGCAAGCTTCATATCACTGTCTAAATAAGGTAATAGGCGTATTGTAGCACAGCGGAGGTACGAAATGTGTCAATTTTTTAAGAATTTAGTGAATATATATGGCTAATGCTATAATTAGGGTTTAATTGAGAATAACACCGAGGACATAGTCAAAATGAAAGATGAAGTCAAATCAACCTATTTTTGCGACCATGACTATAACGTCTGGCTGCTATTCCACCACACCTGGCGGGCAATGTTTAAAGCCAGGGAGAGAGAATTGCTTGCTTTTAAAATAACGCCCGAGCAGGCTGAGGTATTACTGGCAGTTCAGGCGCTTGGAGCAAACGCCACTCCGGCAAACATCTCCCGATCTACCCTGCGCGAGCCACACACCATCTCAGGCATTATCGACAGAATGGTTGCAAAAGGGCTCATTACCAAGAACAAGGATATGGAGCGGCGAAACCTGGTTAGAATCGAGCTTACCGAAAAAGGTACAGGTGCTTATGAGCTTTCCACCCAGCGCCGGGCTATTTTTGATGTTATGAGTGAGCTTAATCCAAAAGAACGGCGCATGTTTTGCTGCATGCTGGAACGTCTTCAGGCAAAAGCTCTTAAAGCGCTGGGAGTTGAGGAAAGACCGGCTTTCCCGCCAAAAATAGAAGATGTGGAATAACACAACCAGGGCTGAAACTCTTAACAACCGCCAGTTTTGTACCCCCCCCTTAGGTGAACTCTCAAGAGAGAATACACCTAATGATTCTTCTACTGTAATGATAAACCTTGCCAAAATACTCCTTGTATTTTCTTCTTAAACGGCCAGTTTTTGAAAGCGGTAGCAAACTCATAAATCTTAGGTAAAAAAGTGGCTTTTGGAAAAACAGCAAGTCCAAGCAATCCCCACGAGCAAACATTTGTTACCTGAAATAAAACATACTTTCCTGGCGGCTGATACCAGGCTGGTCGATGTGTTATACTTGAAGTTCAACCCCTTATGCAAAATACAACTGCTATGTCAGATATTCTCATTATTGGAGCCGGCCCGGTGGGGAGCTTTACTGCCAGGGCACTGGCCACCAAAGGTTACAGGGTTACCGTTTTGGAAAAGCGCTCCCGCCTGGGCGACCCTGTGTGCTGTGCAGGTATAATCAGCCCTGATTGTCTTGGCGTCCTGGGCGGTAAAGAGTTTCCGGTTCTCAATTCCTTTGAAGGAGCCCGGGTCTTTTCACCCGCAGGGCAAACTCTGGAATTGAAAAGAAGCAGAGTACAGGCGGTTGCTCTCGACAGGGGAATGATGGACATGAAATTGGCAGAACAAGCCAATTTAGCCGGAGCTCGCTACGTTTTTGGTTATAAGGCCAGCCATATCGAAACAGATGATTCAGGCGTAAATGTTTATGCAGATAGCCGCCAGGAAACCTGCTACCGAGCACAACTCCTGTTAATTGCCGCCGGTTTTAACCCGGTGCTTACCAATAAACTTGGTATGGGCAAACCGGCCGATTTTGCCACCGGCGTTCAAGCAAGGGTAGAGATTAAGCCCTCACTGCCGCTTTGTATATTTACCAGCAATAATTTTGCTCCGGGGTTTTTCAGCTGGCTGGAACCACTGGGGGATGGAAGTGCTCTGGCGGGCTTACTTTGCCGTAAAAACGCTGCAGTTGGATTTGCCAGGTATATAAAATACCTGCTCAACCATGGCTTCATCACTTCAGCAGAAAAGCCACAATTCCGGGGAGTCAGTCTTAGCCCGCTAAGTAAAACTTATTCAAACCGGATGCTGGTGCTGGGCGATTCTGCCGGGCAGGTTAAGCCAATCACCGGCGGCGGTGTATTCTACGGCTTGAAAGGTGCCAGATGCGCTATAAGTCAGGCAGAAAAAGCTTTCGCAACGGGTGATTTTACAGCCAGCTCGCTGGCTGGCTACCAGAATGGATGGAAGACAGTGCTAGGCAAAGACATACAGCTTGGCCAAATCGGGCGCAAGATTTATGAAAAACTCAGCGATCACCAGATTGACAAAGCATTCAGAGCGGTTGCTCGCAACGGTCTTGCCGATAGACTGGCCGCAAATAATGATTTACAGTTTGACGACCATGGCCGAGTGGTTTTAAAAATATTAAAAATGCCGGCTTTTTACCAGACAGTCGGCATGACCCTGCTACCTGAGTTAAAATAAAACAAACGCAATAGAGGGGAATCAAATAAATGACCGCAAAAGAAGCACAACCAGCACTGGCAGAAGTTGCCAACCGTTTTTTACTAAGCCTTGAATCTAACCAGACCAATGTGGCAAGCCTCACCATTAACAGTTTTATCCGCTGGTGCGGGCCACAGCGCAAACCATCCAGCCTGACTCCGGCTGAGATTGCTCGTTTCAGCCAGCAACTACCCCCAACTGATATAGAGTTGCCGCAAAAGATGGATACCTTGCGGGCTTTTTTGGTTTACATAAAATCCAGCAAGCTGTCCACAGGGAATCTTGCCGCCCACGTAAAACCACGTAAATGTAAAAACCCCAGGACTACCTCTGCAAACTGCCGCCCATCAAAGGAACCGGTATATTTAACTCCGGAAGGTTACGATTCACTTAAAGAAGAACTTGAAGTGCTTAAAGCAAAAAAACCCGTAATCATAAAAGCAGTTCAGACCGCAGCTGCAGACAAGGACTTCAGGGAAAATTCTCCGCTGGCTGCTGCCAAGGAAGAACTCGGGCATGTTGAGGGGCGCATCTCAGAACTGGAGGAGACGCTTAAACTGGCAAAGGTAGCCCAGCAGGACACAGGTGAAAGAAAGCAGGTTGGAATAGGCAACAGAGTCAACCTGAAGGAAGTCACAACTGGAGAAAAAACCTGTTACACGATAGTCACTACGAGAGAAGCAAGGCCGTTTAACGGAAAAATATCCGACTCTTCCCCGCTTGGCAAAGCGCTGGTCGGTAAATCCACCGGAGAGTTAATTGAAATTACAGCACCTGCCGGCAAGATTTGCTACATAATTGAAAGCATCGGAAATACGGGCAGCTAGTTAATTGTTTTTGACCAGCTCCGAGTAACAGATATTGACATGTCCCTGACTAGGGAGTAATCTAGATTCTAATTTTTTCAAGGAGGTTACAACCGACCATGGCAAACACATCCTCTGGGCTCGAAGAAAACGTAGCTGGTTTACTGTGTTACCTGTTTGGCTGGATTAGTGGGCTGGTTTTTCTGCTGATCGAAAAGGAAAATGCTTTTGTAAGGTTCCATGCCTGGCAGTCTATTGTAGTATTTGGGGCATTCAGCATTGCCATGATCGTCCTGAAAATCATACCCGTAATCGGATGGATTATAAGTTCAATCCTTGGCATGCTCGTTTTTGTATTGTGGATAATTCTTATGGTTAAAGCCTACCAGGGTGTATATTACAAGTTACCATGGGCGGGCGATCTTGCAGAAAAATGGGCAAGTACTATAAAAATATAAAAATTTAATTACGCTTTTGATTTAAAAACGGGGCTGTCAGCCCCGTTTTTGTTATTACTATATAACCCCACCGCCAAGCGCCAGCCGAAATACTCCAATGATAATAGCAGCGCTGCACAGAATAATGGCAACCAAACCAGCGTTTTTGCGCCCCAGTATTCCAAAAATAAGCCCGATCACCGCTATGGGGATGATAAGCCAGTTGAACCAGCCAAGCAGCGGTAAAAAAGCCACTGCTGTTAATATTAGACAGATAATGCCAATTATCGTTCCAATTATTCCAAAAACTATCATAATTTTATCCTGCCACCACCGGATAACCCTGATTACGCCATTCAGCGCTGCCTCCTGCCAGGTTATAAACAGATGTGTAGCCTTCCCCAACAAGATAACTGGCAGCCTCGACACTCTTTGCGCCAACCGAACAATAAACAATGATTATAGCCGATTTGTCAGCTGGCAGTTTATCCATGTTTGAGGCTATATTGGGATGATTTATAAACTGGTCGGTCCCCGGGATATTGCCCATATTGATAACATCGTACTGAAAAACAAACATGCTCTCATCAAGCTCTTCATACAGCTCTGCCGGGGTAAGATTCCAATATGCCCCTCCCTCGACTTCAACCCTGGTACCGGCATCAATTGCACCATTGGAATTATCTCCATTTCCAGAACAACCGGTTATGAGCCCGATGGCCATTGTGATTACAGCCAAAACCGTTATACTGCGTTTCATTCTTCCCTCCTGGTAATATTATAACCTGAAATACAAGCGGTTGAAATGCCAATCATTTATCCCAGCCTGGTAACAAGTTTTACTCCCCCGAAAGCTCCCAGCGCCATAGCCAGGCCAAACAGCAATCCGTTCACGCCAAGTGAAGGTATGGCAGAAAAAAATGCCCCGACACTGCAACCGGAAGCAAGCCCGGCTCCATAGCCCATAAAAATACCTCCTGTGATACTCTGAAGATACCCTCTCCGATTCCGCGGAAACACCAGTCGGAACTGCCGGCTTATCAGGGAGGTTGCCAATGCACCCACAACAAGTCCCCCATTCAACATTAACCCCCAGGTCAACTGACCTGGCTGAGCCCTGACAACTCAGGTGCCAGGTACTGTCACCACCTCCGGGACTCCGAATCCAGCAAAATCAAAGATTATGTGCGCCCAGCGCTGGATTTCACCGGTAACTCCCCACGGCCTATCGACCAACAGATAGCAAAGTATATTTAATAAGCCAAGCAGAACTCCTCCTGCAAGTACCGGCCAATTGCCCAAAAATGCCTTTCTTGCCCCTGTTGACAACCTGTTTGCAGCAAGTATTACATCTGAAGAATCTTTACGGGGCGATACATTAATGAATGCTTTGCTTCTGTTATTATTTTGTAAACATACAATCAGGAGATATGCCGCAACAAGAATAAGAATAGTGGTAATAACCGCACCTGGCCAGCCCAAATATGCCGGAAGCCACAGGCGTGGAAGTTTACTTATTTCTGACCACCACGCTTCCCTGGTAAACAGGAAAGCTCCCATTCCAATGATTACTCCGGTCAAAGCAATAAAAGCATGAACAAAACCCCCGGCGGTGCGGTAAAGCGAACCAGTGATACAGCACCCGGCAATAACCATTCCAAAACCAAAAATAACTCCAGCCAGTATCAGATACCACCCAAATGGCGCAACATGAGCACCTGGAGGGATTGCTCCGGTAGCCGGATCACCAACCCACCCATGCATTATGAATGCAAAACCTAAAGTTGAAACCATCATTCCGGCAATGATAGCTTTGAACATTTCTCCGTCCCTGAACAGGAACAAATTGGAAAACCCGGAAACAAAACAAAAGCGGCTTCGGGCGAGAATTACACCAAATAAAAAACCCAGAATCCAGAATACAGCCAACCGAGGAGTGGACTGGTTTAGTAAAAAAGTAACTGCGACAGCGATGAGAATAGCAACAACGCCACCCCAAAGCATTGATCTTTTTATTAATCCGGTTATCATAATCCCAAAAATTTTCCGTTGCCTGATTATTTGACGATTTTATCACACAAAAAATGTTAACTACTATTGTTAAACAACAGGAGCCGGCGCAATAGCCGGCTCCTGATTATCATAAAATGCGCAGATTATATCAAGCTGAGCCCAAGACTAATAGAGACCGCTGCAAAGATTGCACCAACAACGGTTAAAAGGATGATGGTAGTCATCTGGTTAGAGGACAGCACTCGTTTTACAATGCTTTTTACCAGAGCTTCTTCAGCCTTTGCCATTGCCTCTTCTGCTTTTTGAGCTGCCTCGGCTGCCATATTTTCTGCTGCTTCACTCGCTCTTGCACTGGCTTCGGCTGCCTTACGGGCAGCTTCTTCAGAAGCAGTTCTTGCCGTCAGCGCAATCTCCCGCGCCTTTTGAGCGGCTTCCTCTGCCTCACGTGTTGCTTTTTGCGCAGCTTCCTGAGATGCTTTAACTGCTGCCTCGGCAGCAGCTTTCGCCTCTTCTGATGCCTTTTGCGCTGCAAGTGCTATTTCCCTTGCTTTTTGAGATGATTCCTCAGCTTCTCTGGTAGCCTTCTCACCAGCCAGCCTGGCGGCTGTTATTGCTTCATCGGCAGCGTTTTTGGCTTCTTCGGCCTTCCTTCCAGCCTCAGAAGCCATGCTTTCTGCTGCCTGGCTGGCGCTTGCGCTTGCCTGAGCAGCTTTTGTGACTGCTTCTTCTGAGGCAACTCTGGCAGATTCAGCTATCTCTCTTGCCTTTTGCGCCGCCTCTTCAGCTTCCCTGGTAGCTTTCAAAGCAGCTTCCTGTGATGCTTTAATAGCAGCCTCGGCAGCAGATTTGGCCTCCCGACTGGAAGATTCAGCTGCCATGGCAACTTTTTCAGCTTTCATTGCGCTTTCCTGCGCAACCTTTTTAGCTTCCTGCATATTGGCAGCAGCCTCTTCACTCATTGTTCGTGCAGCTTCATCAGCCGCTACACGAGCCGTTTCTGCTGCTCCGGTAGCAGTATCAGCCGCCTGCCGGGACATAACCGCCAGCTCTTCTGCCCGACTCACCAACTGGTGCAACACACTGGCCGAGGCTTCCAAAGCCCTATCACCAGCGGTATCAGCCAGCTCGGCCCTCTTTGCCGTCTCTTCAGCCACCTTAAAGCCCTTAGCGGCAGCATCTCTGGCCTGGTTACCCGCTTCTTCCAGGCTGGCAGAGAGGTGCTCTGATACTCCCGTTGCTGCCAAAAAAGCTTCTTCGGCGGCAACTTCTGCCAGTTCAGATTTACGCCTGACATCTTCTGCAGCCTGGTAGCATATTCCAGCCATGCGTTTTGCCTGACGGCCGGTAGTTTCTGCCTCCCTGGCAGATTCTCTATCAATATTGTTGACCAGCTTTTCTGCAGCCTGGTTGGCTGCCAGAGCAGCATCATCAGCATTTTTGGCAGCAGCCCTGGCTTTTTTTATATTCAAAAGTACGGCATCTCTTGCCTCTAAAGCCATATTTTCTGCCCTTGCGGCAGCTTCCTCGGCAGCTTGTTGAGCACGCGCTGCAGCTTCTCTGGCAGCCAGTTCTACTTCTTCAGCACGATTGGTTGCTTCTTCAGCTGCATAGCGGGCACCAATGGCAGTATCTTCAGCTTTGAGTGCAGCCTCTTCTGCTCTTCTGGCAGCTTCCTCAGCCAGCTGGATTGCATCTTCAGCAGATTTACGGGCTGTTGCGCTTGCCTCTTCTGCTCTTCTGGCAGCTTCCTCTGCTGCGGTTCTTGCTGCATCAGCTGCTTCTTTAGCTGCCTTTATGGCTGCTTCAGCTTCAGCTGATGCTCGCTGAGATGCTGCCTCAGTAGCTTTTAAAGCATCCGCAAGAGCGATCCTTAGTGCCGCATCAACACTATCTGCCCTGGCAACTGCTTCTTGCGAGGCCTTCGAGGCTTCATCGCCTACCTTGCGAGCAATCGATGTAGCTTCCTGTGACGCCTTTATTGCCTTATCAGCCTCCTCGGCAGAAAGTCTGGCTGCATCGCGTGAAGCGATGGTTGCTTCTTCAGCTGCCTGGCGAGCCTTTTCTCCGGCAACCTCAGCTTTTTCAGCAGCTTCAACAGCTGCCTGATGGAAGGATTCGACTGCCTGTATGGTTTGTTTTTCTGCTTCCTCGGCTCGTAGAGCAGCCTTGTCTGCTGCTTTTATAGCCTTATCGGCGGTGGATTCAGCTCTGGCAGCAGCTTCTGCCGAAGCTTTGGTAGCCAAATCTGCAGCGTTTTGACCAGCGACTCGAGCCTCATCCGCTCTCTTGGCCGCTTCACCTGAAGCGGCTGTTGCAGTACGTGCTGCATCGCTTGCTGAACGCGAAGCGGATTCAGCTCTCAATGCAGCTTCTATAGCTGCACGGATATTCTCCTCCATTTCGTCAAGAATTTTTGGGAGTGGCTTGGTCAGGATTTTGGGGGTTTCAGAGGCCTGAGGTTTTACTTCTTTCTCCGCCATATAAATCCCCTTCCGGGCAAAGCATATGCCCGACTGCACATAACTTCTGTTGTGTTTAGATTATAGCTGAATAATCTTGGGAAATAAATGGTTTATTGGGAGGAAAAGTAGCGAAAATAATGTCAGTATTATCTAAAGTAGCAGACGGCGAAGCTCCTGCTCTGCAGCTACAAAATCTTTCGTCACTCTTGAACGTGGTCTGGATATGGGAATATCCAAAACAGTTTTTATGGTTGTCGGCCGGTTTGAAAGCACAATAACTCTGTCTGCCATAAATACCGCCTCTTCCGGATCATGAGTAACCCACAACAGGCTCATTTTCTTTTCTCGCCAGATGCGAATAATTTCTTCCTGGAGTTCTTCCCTGGTAGTCACATCCAATCCAGTTAATGGTTCGTCCATCAGCAAAATACGGGGATTTGTAACCAGCGCACGGGCAAGAGAAACCCTTTGACGCATACCCCCGCTCAACTGGTAAGGATAGCTTTCTTTAAAATCGGAAAGACCAACAATATTCAGTGCTTCTTCAGCGATTTCAGACTGAAATCCCGAAGCCTTTCCATCAGCAAGCTCAAAAGGAAGGACAACATTGCCGGTTGTAGTGCGCCATGGAAGCAGTCGTGGTTCCTGGAAAACAACTCCGATATCCTGCAGGTTAGAGGTAGTTCCTCCACCTATCCTGATAGCCCCATAACGAACCGGCATTAAACCTGCAATGATACGAAGCAGTGTAGTTTTTCCGCATCCGGAAGGACCAAGAACGCAAACAACCTCACCGCTTTTAACATCGAAGGAGATATCATCGAGGACCTTCAACGTTCCAAAGATATGCGAGAGGTTTTTAACTTCTAAAATTATGTTTCCTGAGGCTTCCATTTACGTATGTATTTCCTGTCAATAAAACTAAATATCCCATAATCAAAAATAATCAGTATGATGGCAAAAGCCAGCGTCCAGCCGAAAACCTGCTCTATCCTGTAACTGCCATATGCGATGGAAAGCATATATCCCATGCCTGAAGCGGCTCCAAAGATTTCTCCCAGAATAACTACTTTCCAGGCAACCATCAGCGAGCTCCGGGTTGCAGCAAATATATATGGGTAAAGCATGGGCATTATTACTTTTCCCAAAACCCGCCAGCGCGAATCAGTGTAAACTGAAGCCATTTCTGTTAGATTTGAATCCAGTTCTTTCAGTCCTTCCCATATATTTATGATAAAAAACGGTGCCACCGAAGTGGCCACGGCAAGAATCGGAGTTATATCGGCAAGACCAAACCACAGCACAAAGATGAGCGCCCAGCAGATAGTGGGAACTGATTGTAGAAGTGGGTAAATTACCGACTGCACAGCAACAGCCATAAATGTCCAGTAACGGGTAGAAAGGCCTACGATTGCACCAAAAGCAGAACCGATTGCAACGCCTGCCAATACCCTATAGGTAGATATGCCAATGTGTCCCCATGCATTGGTGGAAGTTAAAATACCCCAGAGAGAATCCAAAGTCTGCCAGGGAGTGGGGAATAGAGCAGAGTTGGAGATTTCAGCTACTCCCCACCACGCAAGCCAGAATATTATGGTAGCAATTACTACCTGAGCAGCTTTTTTTACCATTCTACAAATAATTCATCCGATTGAGGAATAGAACTGATTATACCCCGATCTTTTACAAAACCAAAAATTGCCATAACCGCTTCTTCCAGTTCTCCATCGATGGAATCAAAGGTAACCGAATAGTGTTTGGAATAAGCATTTTGATAAAACGCAGCGTTTCCTCCAAATTCATCAACATATACCTGGGCAAGCTCAGCCAGGCGCTCCTGCCCATAAAGCCGACTTTCCATTAGAAGCTCGTATACAGCTTCCACTCTTTCAGGGTTTTCTTGGAGATAATCGGCGCGTACTGCCAGGAAAGAGGCAGGGTTATAAATCCCGTATTTCTCTTCGAAAGCCTGGTCTACGTTAAAGATGATATCGAATTCTCCACTTGCATAAGCCTGAACGGAGGGGTCGCCCAGAACCAGCGTAGCATCCAGATCCCCTTTACGCAGAAACTCAAGCAACTGCGGCGGGGCACCATCTATCAGGTTAAACTGATCTTCATCGATGCCGTAATCAGCTTTCATAAGACCCAGGAAGGTGCTAGCAGTGCCAGAGTTTAAACCAGGAACGCCTAATTTTTTGCCAATCAGGTCCTGCGGAGAAGTAAGACCGCTCCCTTTTTTTACATAAACAACAGCCACTCCATTGGTAGTGTCTGTGCCAGTGTGTGCCAGGTAAACACTAAGAGCTTTGAGATCGTATGAACTCTTCTGGCTGCCAATGGCAAAGGCGGCGGTATTCATAGCTCCGATCGGGTAATTGCCGGCCATCATCTGATCATCAAAAGCAAGCGACTGGTCTATAATAACATCTACATCTTCTGAAACCACTTCACCGCTGACGATTCCATATGTACACAGCCAGCTTCCAAAATAGGGCGCCATTATAATTTTTACGGCAGGTTTTTCCTGCTCTCCAAAACATCCGGCAAGCGCAACGCACAGAACAATCACAGCTGCCAGCAGCAGGGATTTTTTTAGATTAATGATTTTTTTCATCTTTCCGAGCCTCCATTAAATTATTAAAAGCCCAACAACCCATTGAGCAAAAAGGTGAGACTGATAGTAAGCGGGCTGAACATCAAACCATAAAAACCATATCGGCAGCTAAAAGCAAGCCCCTGTGGATCACGCCAGTTGCCACGGGCAACGTTTATTGCTGAACGAATGATAAAATAGATAGGTACAATATTGAGAAGGGCAAACAGAGATCCGGAAAGAAGAAACGTGGGGATAAAGAGAATAACGGCTATGCCCATAAGAAACACATAAAGTGTGCTCATTTTCTGTTTGCCAAATATAACAACCAATGTTCGCTTGCCGGCGTTTCTGTCTGCGTGATAATCCGGAAATTCACGAAGGAGTTTAATCGCCGGAACAGCAAACAGCTGGGTGGAAGCAACAATTATCGGAAACCAGCTGAAACCTGCCTGAGTATAATAAATGGTAAATACCAGAATAAAATAAGCCAGAGCCATGAATGCTTCACCCAGTCCACGATAGGCAGCTTTCACAGGAGGAGCAGTGTAGAACCAGCCGATAAAAATCCCTATAGCCCCCAGCGGAATAGTCCACACCCCAGTATCGAAAACAAACTGGAGAATAATGCCTACGGGCATTGCCAGAAGGAAAAAGATAATCGATGCTATCAAAGCATGCTTACGATGGATCAAGCCTTTGACCAGCACACGGGTGCCGCCAGTACTGGTTATACTCTGATTATCACCACCAAGACGGGCTG
>JAQUQL010000011.1 GCA_028716145.1 Dehalococcoidales bacterium | reverse complement strand
GCCCTGGGTGCCAAAATCAAAACCAGCAAGCAGACTGTTGATGCTGCCGATTTCTTTGCCGTAAACGGCGAGGATATGACCATACTGGATGCCGACGAAATCGTCACCGAGATCCAGGTACCAGAACCGGCCTCCGGCACCAAGAGCGCCTACAAGAAGTTCGCCTTCCGTAAATCCATCGACTTCCCGCTGGTAAGCTGCGCAGCAGTAATCTCCGGCAGTGATGCCTCTATCGTACTGGGTGGGGTATACCCCATTCCGCGCCGTGCCACTGCAGCTGAGGATTCCATCAAGGGTAAAACCATTGATGATGCATCCGCTACTGCCGCCGGCAATGAGGCCACCAAAGGGTCAGTTGGCCTGGGTCAGAACAAATACAAGATCCAAATTGCCAAAGTTATGACCAAACGTGCCATCCTTGCCTGCAAATAGCCTTAAGGCTTAGCAGACAAGCGTTATAGACACAAAAGAACGGGCGGGGAAGTCTCCCCGCCCGTTCTTTTAATAAGGTCATAATATTAACCTAAATTACAGGGTTAACATATACTCCATTCGTCTTCATTTATCATCCCCACTTCAGCCACCATTTCAGCTAAAAGAGATTCGAGCTTTTCTCTGGACAGTTCAGGCGTAGAAAACAGCAGGTGCCGGCAATCGAATTCGCTCCAGTCAGAAGCTTCAATCTTGATACCAAGCTCATCTCTATGTTCGTAATAATATGTACCCGGAAAAGGAGTGGTATACGACATGGTGGAAACAACGCCTTTATCTTTAAGCTCTTTCATAAACCGCGTTTGAGAACGAATGGTATCTTCATTGTCATAAGGATGAGGGAACATAAATGCACATAAGACGCTGATACCGGCTTTAAGTGTCATGTCAACTGATTCTCTTACCTGATCAAGCGTGATTTTCTTACCAATCGCGTCCAGCACTTGCTGGGAACCTGCTTCTATTCCATAAGTTACGCTGTAACAGCCAGAATCATGCATCTGGCTGAGAAGTTCTTTGTCTACCAGGTCTACCCGGGTAGCGCATTTCCACCGCCACGGGAATGGCAGGTCTCTGGCCAGTCTGCAAATCTCCATCGCATGAGCTCGATTCATGGTAAAAGCATCATCAGCAAAGCTGATTTCATCAAGCTCATAGTTTAAAGATATAAATTCAATTTCCTTGATTACATTCTCAGGGCTGCGGAAACGACGTCCTCCCTTCCATATATTGTTTACGGCGCAGAAGTGGCAATTACAGGGGCACCCTCCGCGCGAGGAAAGCACCTGCCCTGGAGTTTTATATAACGGCATTGGGAAAAGCCCGCGGGAAGGGAATGGTAATTCGTCCGGATCCTGGATAAAAGGACGTTCAGGGGTTAAAAATATTTCACCATCCTGCTCATACGCAATTCCCTTTATCTGGTCAAGCTCTCCAGTGTGATTGATGAAATAATCTGTCAGCTCCAGCATGGTATATTCGCCTTCACCGATTGCGACTATGTCTATTGCTGGTTCCCTGGCAGCTTCCTGATGCATCACAGTCGGATGTGTGCCGCCCAAAACAACTTTTACATCCGGAAGTACAAGTTTTGCATGCTCAGCTATTTTTAGAGCATTGCAGTAGGTCTCGGTGTGAGCAGAAATCCCGATTATTGCCGGCTTTTCATCTTCTAGTGCCAGTGAAAGAAGACGTGGATTGAATCCACTAACATTAAAGTCTATGGCGCTTACCCGATACCGGTTTTTGCGAAGGACTGAAGCGATATAGCCAAGCCCAAGTGGTGGGTTTAAGCTGGCATGAGGGGAAGGGTTGCTGGTGGGAGAGTTAATGAGTAAAACATCCATAGTAGATTAAGTATACCCCCTCAATCATTGTAAAAAAAGAGGGCTTCATATTGTTTATGAAAGCCCTCTTTTCAGCTCGTATTTACTTTATGTTGCTACTCTCGATTGCCGGACCGGCGCCTTGCTTTCATTTGATTCCATGATCATCAAAACAATAGCCGCAATAGCCATCAGAGTTGCGATCAGGGCAAGTATTCCGTGTATGTCGGACGCTATAACGGTTACTATGCTTGGCCAATGGAAAATGTGGGCTACCACCAGGAAAAAGCCTTTAATTCCCAGGGCGGCAAAACCAATTAAAAGCGCCCAGACCCCCCATCTATATGAAGGAAGATAATTTGACCTTTTCTTAAAGCTCAGCCCGTTCCATAGAGTCTTGACAAGGCTGTAATCACCCGATACAAACATGCGGGCAATTATAAACAGGCTGCCAAAAAGAAAAATAACAATGCCGACGATATGCATATTGGAAGTTACTGCATATACCCCCAGAGATGATACCAGTCGCGGGCTCCAGACGCCCCCCAGCATTATGCCGGTAACCATAAGTACAAGGCCGGCCAGGGCACAAAATGATACGCCCCAGTCATCGAAAAGTGCGCCAGCTCCCAGTTTGCCTGCTGGTTTAGGGTTATTCCTGCTTATCAGGCCGACTATGGCTCCTGCAATCAACCCCAGGCCGGCACCGCCAAGCATCAATCCCAGGCCGGCATTGAGAAGAAGGTTGTAGGTGTAGGAGCCAGAGAAGCCAGGTTCGTACATATATAACTGGGAACTGGTAAAAGATATAAAAATACCTACACCCAGTACAGTTGCCAGGACCAGTATCATGAACCATTTGTTGCTCATGAAAATCCCTCCTTAAACCTTAGACTCTTTCCCCAGAATTTCACGGCACTGTTCCAGGCGCCGTACAAGAAGTTCTTTCACGGGATTTATAATAGATAGTTGCTTTATATGGTATTCAACCGAGTCCTGGCAGTTTTTGTAAACGTCAGTTTGTTCGCTTATTGCATCTGCCAGTTCTTCATCTCCGTAAGTATTTCTTATCCATTTCTCCAGAACCTCCGGATCGATGAAGTGTATCGTGCCTGCCATATTGGCAATACTATCCATATCAACATCCAGAAAACTCGCCATTTCTTCAAAACTGTAGATATAGTAATTTACGGAACCGGAATACGGGTCAGCCGAACAAGCTGTTACAACGTCTTTCCCGGAAAGTCTGGTTAACAATTTCTCTGCAAGTTCTCTTGAGGGAACGGATAATTCAGTCATTATCTCTTACCCCAGTTTACCTGCACTCTGTAGTTCATCGGCAACTTTCTTTAAGCCCAGGTCTTCGAGGGTGCTTCGGGTTGGCCAGCCGGAGTCAGGATTCCACCCCTCAAGGTTGTAAAACTTGGTTTTCCAGTTTTCAAATTTGGCTGCATCTATATGCATGAAAGGCTCCATTGAATACTGCCATTTGTCGTCCTGGTAAACCGTTACTGCTCCAAACGGCTGGAAGAACTGGTTATGGAAGAACGGGGCAAATTTTTCTATATCGCGATGCCTGCCCTGCATCACCCATATCGAACGGTCAAGATTCCAAATCTTTCTTCCAATCTCAACACCTTCTTCATACGACATTTCCTTACCCATAATAGCCTTGTAGGTATTTTCTTCACAGTAAGGCGTCCAGCCTTCCATGTCTTTGTTCTGGGCATTGATGAAGTTGGGGAAAGCCCAATCGCAGAACTGCATGGATTGCTTCCAGAAGCGGGTGTGGTGGCGATGCCAGGCGATCATTTTGGCCCGGTGCTCGGAGTAAATGCCAGTTATCTCTTCGCGGCCGTTTCTCCAGCTGTAGTCGAGCATGAACATATCATCTTCGTATGGAACCATCTTGCCGGTGAGTTGCTTTACAAACTTTTCAGCTGTAAGCCCCTCTTTCTGCAGGCCAACTGTATATGCTGCAGTCCAGTGCGGAAAACTGAAGCAATGCTCATTGATATCCCGGTCTCCCATAAGGGAGCCGTAGCACCACTCAACCTGGGGTAGAGACCAGTGGGCTGAGTAGCCCCACTGCGGATAATTAAGATCCCTGGTTTCTAAAGCTTCTTCCAGTTTGCCCCACTTTTTAGCAGCTCGTATTACGCCTTCAGCCATGTCGTTTCCTATTCCTTCTCTGCGGCAGAGAACATCTAGCCACTTCTCGGCAAAGCTGAGAGTTTGGTACTGGCTGAAATCAAGCGGTGTTGAATCGATTGCTTTGCCGATTCCCAGTTCTCCGCGCTGGTAAAGAACGTTCATCCAGCCGCGGAAACCGGAAACATCATATACATTTACACCTGCTTTTTGCAGCATGTCAGTAGCTTTTCGCATGTCACGCACTGAAAGTCCGGCTCCTGACCAGTAGTTTTGATCGACGCATTGGGAGTCGTTAAAGGTGCCGCTCTCACTGCGGCGTTTGCAGGGAAAGCCGCAAGAAGAACACCCGGTTACCCGGTTAGGTTCGTTATCTACAGATGGAGTTGAGCGGCCAGCGGCCAGTCCCCCCATGCCAACGCCGCCAGTACTCGGCTGCCTGACTGGGTCGTCCACATTTAGATAGTGGTTTCTGGCAAGCCAGAGACGAACATCCATAAGAGTTTTAGGATCGGCTACCTTTACATGCCCGGTACCGATCACGCTGACTGCCTTTAGTTTTTTAGAGCCCCATACTCCACCGAAGCCACCCTGTCCGGCTCCGGCACCGGCATCATGGACGAGGCACCCATTCCGGGCAAGGTTATCCCCTGCCGGGCCATTGGCCAGAACTGCAGGGCGCTGGGTTGTTCTGCCGGCATCTCGTGAGCCAGCCACGTCCCACCAGTCATCGAAATTTACCGAACCTCCGCCTACTCGCCGCCAGATCTCCTGCTGGGTTGCCCAGGTGTCCATTCCCCACAACCCGGTTGCATCTTCAATAGAAACTTTATCGTTGACGATGTTTATCCAAACCGGGGAAGAGGCAGCCCCCTCTATAACTATGCCGTCCCATCCGGCAGCTTTAAGCATGGCAGAAAAACGTCCGCCAAAGTTTGAGCGGGTATACCACGCAATAGGGTAGGCTTGAACACCGATTCCCTGAACCTCAGTTCTGGAAACTGTGGGAGCAAGTGTTCCAGCCAGAGGTGAACTCATTATGGTAACAACATTGGCAGGATCAAAACCATCTATAGTTTTATCCTTGCAAAGGTCAAAGAAGATGGCAGAGCCGATGCCGTGGCCACCTCCCCAACTTTCATAGTCACCAGTATCAATGGTGCCAATACTCCTGGTGGTAAGGTTGATACGTGCTATTTTTCCTGTATGTCCATACATATCTTACGTTCTCCTTTCCCATTTCATTGTGTTTATTGCGCAGGTGGTGGAGGTGTATAGTCGAAATATGTCCCGTCGGTTGGGGTTGGAGCTATAGAAGCCTTATTATTGGGTACCCAGTCAGCCCAGCGGGCAGTCCTTAAGTTGACATCATAACCTGATTTTCCGGTTTGAATCGGTACATAGGAAACGAATTTGATACATTTCATTGGGCATATTTCAACGCAAGCCTGTTTGCCCCCGGGACCTCCATCTTCGCTGAAGTATTTGGCATCCTGGCATAAATCGCATTTTTGAGCGCTTTGGTTTTCATAGTTCCAGATGGCTCTGCCGGGCGTGAACGGGCAAGCCATTACACAGCGCTGGCATCCTATACATGCCTTTTCATCTACAAACCTTACACCGTTGTTCTTGTCGTAGGTAAGCGCTCCGGTGGGGCAGGCATAAACACAGGAAGGGTACACACATTGTCTGCATTGAGAAATCACGATATCGTTAGGAAAACGCTCAAAGCTGTTTTGCAGAATCTGTATTCTTGCCAGAGATGTATTTTCGATACCCTCATGGACAAGCGAACAGGCCAGCATGCAAGACTGGCAACCAGAACATTTCTGTGTGTCCACAACGATGTAGCCCTCGCTGGCGGGTGCTGCGGCAACCTTGACCGTTCCGGTGCCGACCTCAGATACTATTCCTGTTTTGGTGGCAGTAAATACTCCGGCAACAGCCAGACCGCTACCAATGACACCAACCCCGAGCCCTTTAAGAAAATCTCTTCTTGGAATTCCCTTAACTTCCTCAGCCATTTAATTCCTCCTTTTGATAATTTATCAGTAACATATAGAGAAAAAATCTATCGATATCTGTTTTACCTCCCTTCAAGTGTTGATTGTTATAGTCCATTCTTGTTTAAAAATGGTTTCTGGTGGTTTTTCTCCCACACATCCATCAGTTGGCACAGAAAACCGTCGTAGCACTGACCGGGAGCCCGGCTTCTGTCCAGCATGGCCTTGGTTGAACTTTTCAAACCAATAGTGCTGTGA
Source organism: Dehalococcoidales bacterium (assembly GCA_028716145.1). Classification (GTDB taxonomy): domain Bacteria; phylum Chloroflexota; class Dehalococcoidia; order Dehalococcoidales; family CSSed11-197; genus CSSed11-197. The sequence goes on along the minus strand of JAQUQL010000011.1, from coordinate 15,350 downwards.
GTCCTTCGCGATTTAGCTTTCACTGCTGTGACTCCCTTCAACCTGTAGAAAAGACTGCCCATTCACTCCTTAAAAAAACCAACTCCCAACAAATCTCCACCTGTGGAGTCTGTATGTCTTGGGTAGCAATGGCAGGCTACATTATTCTCAATCAATTTATGAAATAATGTAGCACGTAGCCTATTACAAAAATGCTACAGCACAGATTATCGTGTTATTACGAAAACGTTATAATCAGTAAAATAATAAAATTAACAAGAAAACGGGCTATTACCTGTTGCTGCCGGTTATCTGACATCAAAAAAAAGTTAAACTACAAATTGTTTAGATAAAGCAGTTAAAAAGCATAAAAAACTATTACAATAAACCATGTGATGTAGTATGATAGAGGACAGAACGGGCTCAAGCTGGTAAAGACTGCATTCCGGAAAAAGTTATGGAAGAGATTAATAACCCCCCCGCTCCTCCTGAATGCGCTAGCCTGGACGACAACGATTGCACAGGCTCCGGGATAATTGTGTCCTGTACCAGGCAGCTTGGGCAACTTTCTTCCGGTGATCATGCCTGTATATTGTATGATGATGCAGCACAAAAAACTTCCAGCATTACAGCTTTTGCCTGTACTGCAATAAAATTGGGGCATGCATGTTTATATATAACCAACGGATCTTCCAGACAGGAAGTTATTGAAGCAATATCCAAAACATGTCCTTCTGTTCCTGTAAACCTCATCGATAAGCGCTTGACCATGATTGATCCCGGTTTGTTTTTTACTCCTCATGGCAGTTTTGAGCCAGATAGAGCCATCGCCCTGTTGAAAGCAGAAATAAAGAAAACCTCATGTAACGATGACCTGCCGTGCGTTATCAGTGATATGGGTTGGGCATTGAATGGCAGCGAATCTATCGATAAACTGTTCGAATATGAATCCAGCCTGAATGCTGACCTTTCCACTTGCCGATCATGGAAAGCGATATGCCAGTACGACATTTCCAAATTTCATCCAAAAGTGATTAAAGAAGTGCTCAGAACGCATCCGCTGATCATCTGGAAAGGTAAAGTGCTCAGGAACTTTTACTATCTGCCGCCGGAGGATTTTCTTAGCCAGAGTCATAATCAGATAGAAGTCAGGCGCTGGATATCCCAGCTGGAAGAAAAAAGATTAAAACAGCTCGAGCTGGAAGAAAGTGAAGCCTGTTACCGGGCTATATTTGAAAATGCCGGCACAGCCATCTGCATGATCAACCCCGAACGTACTATTTTACTGGTCAATCATCACTGGGCAAAAACGCTTGGATTCTTCAAAGAAGAGGTTGAATCAAAAGCAAACTTGATGGATTTTATTCATCATGATGACAGAGAGGCAATAGACGAATATTTACAGTCACTGAGCGAAGCGTGCAAAAATAAAGAGCATGGATATGAAGTGAGACTGATTAACGCAAAAGGCCAGACAGTGATCGTTGCCTTTACAATCCACGTAATTCCAGGTTGTGAAAAATACATCGTTTCAGCGCTAGACATAACGGAATTAAAGAGAAAAACATCGCAATTGGAGATGTATCACAAACACCTTGAAGAGCTGGTCGGAAAGCGTACCAGGAAACTGGAAGCAGAAACCAAAAAAAGCCAAAAGATGGCCCGGGAAATTTCCCAGTTATACCGCCAGGAATCAGAACTACGCAAGCAGCTGGAAAGGGCCTCCACTGAAAAATCAAAATTTATGCGCTTCCTGGTGCATGAATTAAAAACTCCACTTACGCCTATGATGGGGTCTGCTGATATATTATACGAAAAAGTTAAAGGCACTGAGTTGGAGCGTCTTGCCGCCAACATAATCCGTGGATCACGTAGTTTGAACAACCGGGTTAACGACTTGCTTGATCTGGCAAGAGGGGAAATGGGTTTGCTGCACCTCTCTGGTGGTTGGGTAGATTTACCGGGGCTTCTTAAGGATGTGGTTTGCTACATGGCGGTCGAGTTTGAGCGCCGGGGGCAGCTGGTATGCCTGGACATAGACTATGGTACGCCCATGATCTGGGGGGATAATGAACGCCTGCGGCAGGTTATCATAAATCTTCTGGATAATGCTTCCAAATTCACTCCCGCCAAAGGCCGTATTTTTGTAAAAACCATGCTGGTCAACGATTTTTTGATGGTTGTCATCCGAGACACGGGGGTTGGTATTAAAAAGGAGCGGCAGGAAACAATTTTCTACGATTATTCTACCCATCCCAAGCCTGATGACCCTGCTGCCAACATGGGCATTGGTTTACATTTGTGCAAGCTTTTAATCGATCTCCATGGTGGTGATTTATGGGTTAACAGCGCGGAAGGCAGGGGTAGCGAATTCAGTTTTTCTCTACCGCTTGAAAGGGATAAAAATGGGAGGTAGCACCATTGGACATTCTTGTTATTGAAGATGATAGTGATGTTGCAGAGTTTATTTCTATAGCGTTTGAGATGGCCTGGCCTGGTGCAAATATCCGGCAAACCCATCTAGGTAAAAACGCACTGGAGCTGGCAGGAAAAGAAAATTACAATCTGATTATCCTGGATCTGAACCTCCCGGATATCGAAGGCTACGAAGTCCTCCATTGTATACGCCCATTGACTTCGGCGCCGGTCATAATTGCATCTGTTAGAAGCAGCGAAGCAGAAATTGTCAAAGGCCTTGAGTACGGAGCCGATGATTATATAGTTAAGCCCTTCGGGCAATTGGAGCTTGTAGCCAGAGCCCGGGCTGTTCTGAGAAGGTCCCAGGAACTTAATATCTATGCGCCAGTTATCCGGGGTCCGATACGTCTTGAGCCGGGTAAAGGCGAATTGATTTATGGTACTAAAAAAATCCACGTAACCCGGACTGAGAGCCTCATATTAAGCTTGTTGTTGCAAAACCCTGGTCAGCTGGTAACCTATTCTCAACTCGAAGAGATTATATGGGGAGAGCATGGCATATGCCCTAACTCTTCCGATGCGATAAGGGTTTATGTGAGCCGTTTGAGAGCAAAAATTGGAAAAGACTACCAGAACAAAATCAATATCCGTGCCCATGCCGGTGCCGGGTATATATTGACAGTTTAATCATACCTTTTTTGACAGGCCGAACCAGGCAGTCACGCCTATTTTACCGTAACCCTGCAGGGCATAAGCAGGTGTGTCCGACAAGCATCCTTTTTACCCACAAATTCTTGACGGTAAAAATGAACTGTGATATCGTCTATATACGGTAAACGTTTGCCGTATAAAACCAGCAAAGTGGAGAAATTGGGATGGTTGATGACAGCGCCAGGTGCCATTACCCGGCAGTAAGCACCGGTTCAAAACAACTAGACCAGCTTTTAACCGGTTTGCTTCCGGGGGACAATGTTGTCTGGCAGGTGGACAGCCTGGATGAATATTCACGTTTCGCAGTGCTGTTTGCCCGCCAATCGGTTTTAAGCGGCGGGAAATGTATTTACCTGCGCTTTGCCGGGCATGAAGCTATCCTGAAACCAACAGACGGAGTTGAAATTAACTTACTCGATCCGGCTGAGGGGTTTGATTCTTTTAGTCACAAGGTGCACGATATAATCGAAGATCGTGGTGGTGGGTCAAGTTTTATTTTTGATAATCTGTCAGCCCTGGTTGATCGGTGGGCAACCGATGAACTTCTGGCCGATTTTTACCAGGTGATATGTCCTTACATTTATGAACTGAAAAGTATAGCCTATTTTGCCCTTAACAGGGATCAGCATGATTATTCTTCCATCGCCAGAATTAAAACCACAACCCAGATCCTGCTGAGCATTTACAGGGCGGGTGGAAGTAGTTATATTCACCCTTTGAAGGTCTGGAAACGGTATTCTCCGAATATGTTTTTAACTCACCTTATGAAAGAAAACGGGGAATGGATGCCGATTGCTACCAGTTTTGATGCGGCAGCGGTTGTTTCTGCTTCTGGCAAAAACCTGATTCGAACCCTCCCCGATTCTGATTCACCTTGGAATACGGTTTATCGGAAGCTGGCATATTATGAGGATGGTAATGCCAGTGGTCCGGAAGCCGAGTCAGAGATTTATGCTCTTAAAGCTGAATTGACTCGTATGATGTTCGGGGAGCATGAAAAGATAAATCTTCTGGCCGATACATATATGAAGATGCAGGACGTGCTGGCAATCAGGAGACGCTTGATCGGATCGGGGCGGATCGGGGGAAAAGCAGCAGGGATGCTTTTGGCAAGAAAGGTTCTGTTGTCAGGGGAAGAGAAAGATAAGTTCAGCCGCATTTTTGAAGAGCATGACTCGTTTTATATAGGCTCAGATGTTTTCTTTTCCTTTCTGGTAAATAATGACCTGTTCAGGCTGCGGTTGAAGCTTTCCCGGAAACAGGATTTATCTGAAGAAGAATTTGGAGAAGTTGAGAAGGAGTTTGAACGCGGGGTGTTTCCCGAAGAGATAATCGAACAATTCAGAGATATGCTTGATCATTACGGTCAGGCTCCGATTATTGTACGTTCAAGCAGTTTGATGGAAGACGGGTTTCGCCATGCCTATGCCGGCAAATATCGCAGCGAATTCTGCCCCAACCAGGGTAGCCCGGAACAAAGGCTGGCCGCTTTTTTAAAAGCTTTAAAACTTGTCTTTGCCAGTGCTCTCAACCCGGATGTAATATCCTACCGCAGAAAAATGGCTTTGACAGAGGGCGATGAGCAGATGGCGATTCTTGTACAAAGGGTATCAGGTATGCCTCACGAAAGGTATTTTTTCCCAACTTTGGCCGGGGTTGCATTTTCTCGCAATTTGTATGCCTGGTCGGAGCGGATAAACCCGGAAAGGGGGATGATACGCATGGTGCTCGGGCTCGGAACGCGAGCTGTGAACCGAATCGGTGGTGATTACCCGAGGATGATTTCTATCAGCAACCCGATGTTGAGGCCGGAAGCTCCGGAAAAAATTCCCTCTTATAGCCAGAAAAAAATCGATTTGATAAATATCGAAACAAACCAGTTTTCAACTGAGCCGGTCGGTAAAGTTCTTGGGGCTCAGCCTTATCCAAATATAGAATTGCTTGCTTCTTCCTTCAGCGAAGGTTTTGAGCATGATATAACCTCGCAAGCAAATTGGCAGGATGTCTATCACCTGACCTTTCGGAATCTTTTACAGAAAACAGATTTTGTCAGGGTTATGGGCGAGATGCTTTCAAAGCTGGAAACTGCCTGGGGGCAACCGGTAGATATAGAATTTACGGCTCATATAAGTAGTGACAACCAGATAACGGTCAATTTGTTGCAATGCCGCTCACTGAAAATGCCAATCTATTCTGAAGTGACAGATACTTCTAAAAAAGAAGCACATAAACAAAGGGTATTGTTTTTCTCCAATAAGGCTTTGGGAGCAGGGTCAATAGAGGATATCCGCTATATTATTTATGTACATGCTGAAAAATACGGGAAGCTGGATATCGTAAACAAAAAACAGGTCGGAAGAATCATTGGCAAATTAAATCAAATACTTTCAGTTCAACCTGGCAGAGTGATGCTTATCGGCCCAGGCAGATGGGGGTCCGGTAATATCGAGCTGGGGATCAATGTAAGCTTCGCGGATATCAGTTGTATCTCTGTTCTGGTAGAGGTAGCCAACGAGACCTCCGGGTTTGCCCCCGAAGCGTCCTTTGGCACCCACTTTTTTCTTGACCTGGTTGAAAACGGCACTATTTATATACCTCTTTTCCCTGGTGAGCAGGGGTTTTTTATGGATGAGGATTATTTTAATACCTCCCCATCTGTTCTCGGAAAACTGCTTCCGGATTGGGCAGATTACAGTGAGGTGGTTCGGGTAATTGATGTTGTCGATGGTTCACAAGGACTGGTAGCTGCATTGTATGTCAACCCGGCGGAAAAAAGTGCTGAATGCTTTTTAATGCATTAGACAAGATATGCTTTAACTACTTTACAGAAAGCAAGTAAAAATTGGTATAATAACAAAGTTTTGTTTGCAGGGTCATTATTTTTAAAACCAAAATTCTGTCAGGCAGGCATGTTTACCTGTCCGGTTGTCAATATATCAGGCGCGTAAAATATTCTCAGGAGAAAACATATGGAAAAATCTGGCGCATCCCTTGTCCCCAACAAGATTGCTCGCTACCTTGGCAAGTCTTCGGAGGAATTCACAAGAGCAGACATTATCAAGTACATCCGGGATAATAATATCGAGGCCATTAATTTTCGTCATCTGGGAGGGGATGGCCGGTTAAAAACACTCAATTTTGTCATAACCAGCCTTTCACAGATAGAACAGATCCTTGCATCTGGTGAAAGGGTGGATGGGTCGAGCCTGTTTTCCTACATAGATTCTTCGTCAAGCGATCTATACATTGTTCCTCGCTACCGGAGCGCGTTTGTGAATCCATTTTCCAGTGTACCTGCCATAGATATCCTGTGCTCCTATTACACCAAGGAAGGACAGCCGCTTGGCAGTTCACCAGAAAATATTCTCAGTAAAGCTCATGAGAGTTTGAAGAAAAGCACCGGCATGAGCTTTGAAGCGATGGGAGAGCTTGAGTATTATGTTATAGCTCCCAAACAATCACTCTATCCGGCCAGTTCTCAAAGAGGGTACCAGGAATCTGCTCCTTTCTGCAGGTGGGAGAGTCTTCGATACGAAGCGATGCAGTACATCGCCCAGTGTGGAGGAAAAATAAAATACGGACACTCGGAAGTAGGCCATATTTACGGTGAAGAAAATGAAATGGAGCAAAACGAGATCGAGTTTACACCCGTAAATGTTGAAGACGCTGCTGACCAGCTTGTTGTAGCCAAATGGGTGCTCAGGATGTTAGGAAAAAGATACGGCGTCAATATAAGTTTTGCTCCTAAAATACTGGTTGGTCATGCCGGAAGCGGCCTGCATTTTCATACTCGAATCATGAAAGATGGAACTAATGTAATGGTTAAAGGCGGCGCTTTAAGCGATGTAGCCAAAAAGGCAATCGCGGGATACCTGACTCTGGCCCCATCGGTAACAGCTTTTGCCAATACGATCCCCCTGTCCTTTTTAAGATTGGTGCCGCACCAGGAAGCTCCTACCAACATATGCTGGGGTGATCGCAACCGTTCGGTTTTGGTTCGTGTTCCTCTGGGGTGGCTTGGAATCAATAATATGGCCAAGGACGCCAACCCGATGGAAAACGAAGATTCCCCCGATTTTGGCAGCAATCAGACTGTAGAATTTCGTTCTCCGGATGGATCTGCCAATATCCACATGGTTCTGGCTGGTTTATGTGTTGCTGCTCGCCATGGACTGACTATGGAAAACGCTCTCGATGTAGCAAATAAACTCTATGTGGGTGTAAATATATTTGCGCCTGAGAATAAAGAGCTTCAGGAGTCGCTTCCGCAGCTTCCTGATTCATGCTACGCGGCTGCTGATAGCCTGCTCAAAGACCGTGCTTTATATGAAGCAGACGGTGTGTTTCCACCCACTGTGATCGACGGTATGGTAAAAATCCTTAAAAGCTATAACGATAAAGATCTTAGCCAGAGGTATTACGGTAACGGCCCAGCCATACAAAAGCTGGTGGACGAATTTTTACACCATTCATAAATGACTGATACTTTTTAACCCGATCAAAGGGCCGGCGGGTAACAATGCATTTGATACGAGCAAGTGTATTTACCTGTCGGCCTTATTGTTGCAGAAATTCAGCAACTCGGCGAAGTTGTTGATTTTGAGCAGGTTGTTACTCTCCATAAACCCGTCATAGGTCAGGCTTATCCATGGCTTTGCGTAATGAGTACTGATTTTTTCTGCCATGGCAGCTACTATGCCTCCTGGCATACAGCCATGAGGCATCACGGAGATCACTCCTGCAAATTTCGGGCTCTCCATCCATTCAAGCCCGCTTCCCAGGCTGAGCACAGCTTCAGAGCCGCACCGCGGTGAAATAAGCCGGGATGAAAGCTCTAACAGCTCTTCGGTCGATATCTCTTCAGTTTCCAGAGAATTTTTAAATTCACGGGATATACCGAGTTCGTCATGTCTCTGGACCTGCTTTTTCAGCTTACCGGTTATTATCTTTTTGATAGATTTATCCCGCATGGCATCTTCGATATTGCGATGAGTGGTGTATTTCAGCCATTCGCTCATTGAGGAGACAACTACTTCAAGCCCGGCATCCTCGCAAGCCTGTACCAGATTGTCATTAGCGAAACGATTGGCGCGCAAAAATATTTCACCATTTATTCCAACCAGAGGTCTGGCCGGAAGAGAAGGATCGGCCAGGCTTTTAAATTTGATTGAAGCTTCTTTTAAAAGATAATTTACTTTTTGCTTTTGGCGAATCTGTGTGGAGATCTTTTCCAGGTACTCATCAAACAGTTCAGTTGCCTTATTTTTATCTGGACTGTAAGGCCGGTAACGCCATAGCAGGCGTTCAAGGTGATCAACAGCTACAATGGCTTGCCAGGCTTGTCTTTCGAAGGCTGTGCCCAGGTTTAAATCCCGATACGCATTGTTGGATACTGTAGTGCACATTGGCAATTCGAATCCAGCCTGGCGTATTAATCTCTCCTGCTCGATGGCATACTTGCCAAGACGACAGGGGCCATAGGAGCCGCTCATAAACCCCTGAACCCCACTGGAATCCGGGTTGCTCCGTAAATACTTCAGGAAGCTGCCCAGTGTTACACGGTAAGGAAGACACTCAGTCCCGGAGGTCAGCTCTCCGGCAAAAATCAGGTCATCTTCGCTGGCTTCCGGGAGCACCTCAGCATCGACTCCAAAAGCCTGCATGGATGCGGCAAGAACAGCTGCATGAGGGGCCATGTTGGGAAGAATTATTTTTCTTGCCTTATTTATTTGGGGGGATGTTCCTCGGTAAATATTTTTTAATTCTGGTTCGGGTTGGAGAATGTTAGATCTGCGATGTGCTTCAATGGTGTCGACGAAAGCTTCCAGACGGGTTACCAGCCCGGCTTCAGCTGCATGTTCGTCAATTTCCATTTGCCCCATCGGTTTATGCCCGCTTATATCCTGCAGGATTTTAATTATGAAAGAATCTGGTCCGCACCCGAAGTTTGTAATCGATAATCCATATAAATATGGAGTGGAACTGGTGATTCTGGCAGCGCCAATAAATTTGGATTCATACGCCCAATAGGGACGGTCGCTTATATCTTCAGCTTTAAGACTGTCCAGGGGTAAAAAATCCACTGGAACAGGAACTACTCCCAGGCTGGCAAGTTTTTCATTAAAGCCCAAATTGGCGCCAGAATCCTGGGACATATATGATCTTGCCATAACAACTACTCCGGTCTTGCCGCCTTTAGAAATCTCATCAAGCGTTTGCCTGCCGTGTTGTTGAAGCTGTGCTTCGAAACCCTGCTGGCAAACGATTCCTGCCATGGCAGCAGCGACGCCTTCTTTCTGGCTAAAACCCATTGCAACAGCAGCTTTGGCAAAATTGTTTACTGTTTCTTCTTTCCCAAGGCTGAAATCTATGATTGGTGACAGCAGGCGGTTGCTGATATCTGCCATTACATTGCGAACAATGAAGGGGGATGCCTGAATCAGTGGGCAGGCATATTTCTGGTTCTTGTCCTCCCTTTTTTCACCCAGTCTTATAACGCATGGGTAGAGTATATAATCGGCGCGGGAAAGTGAATCGATGTGTCCGTGTAACAGCTTAACGGGGAAACACGAATCAGAGTAACTTAGCGCAATAGCTTTTTCCATGGTAGTATGGGTGGTTTTATCAGAAACAAGTACTCTCACTCCGAGTTTATTTAAAAATCCCAATAGGAGTGGGGCATAATCATAAACCAGTAAAGCCCGGGGGACACCAACCAGCGGCCCGGAGCCCTGGTAAGGCTTATAGTCAGCAAATAGCAGTTTTTCCCTTATATCGAAAGGAGTCTGCACCTTTGTTTTGTTGATTGTTGCATCATAAAGGTCACAGCGGGATCCAAAAAATGAAGTTGGCGCTCCTGCAAGTTTCATGCGGGTTATAGTGCAGTTGTTGTCACATTTGGTACAAAGAAAAGTTGAAAGATTGCATTCTGTATTAATGACATTGGTAAATCCCTTAAAACTGGAATTTTGCCCGTTGATGGACTCCATGGCAAGCATAGCTGCTCCTATTGCGCCGCTGACTTCACGATGGTGTGCAACTAAAACCCGTTTATCGGAAAGCCTCTGTTTAAATGCAGCGATAACCGCCTGGTTATAGAATACAGCTCCGGTAAGTATCACGCTATGCCCCAGTTTTCTTGAACCTACAACCTTGCTAAGATAGTTACTCACGATTGAACGAGAAAGGCTGGCCGCAATTATCTCGTGTGCAACACCTTGTTGCTGTGCAGATGCTACAGCTTGCCCCATAAAGGCAGCACATCGGGTTCCTAAATCTATGGTGTGAGGGGCCTTAAATGCCATACGGGCAAAATCCCCATTCTTTACTGAAATACCCAGCATATCCGCCAGCTCATCGATAAAGCTGCCGGTTCCGGCAGCGCAGGCTTTATTCATTTGATAATCGGCCACAATGCCATTGCGTTTGATTACCAGCTTCGAATCCTGGCCTCCGATTTCGATAATGTCAGCATCTGAGTCGAGTTCCTGAGCTGCTCTAACCTGTGCGGTTATCTCGTTTTTAACCAGGTCGGCTCCAATGAGGTTGCCAACCAGGTATCTTCCAGATCCGGTTACTCCTGCTGCGGCTATCTTTATCTCTCCTGCGCCCTTGGAGAGTAAGTTGGCAAATACCTGTTTTATGGCATCAACCGGCCGGCCAGCAGTCATGATATAGTCTTTTATTATTACTTCGCCCTGTGAGTTTACGACTGCGGCTTTAGTACTGGTTGAGCCCACATCTATGCCAAGGTAAAGAGGGGAGCCGTCTATTACTGGCTTGACGAGTGGTTCATTTTCAGTTTGTGTTTCCTCCAAGCCAGGCAATGTGTGGTATTTTTTACTCGCGCTTTCTTCCTGGAAGTATTTTATAGAGGCCTGGGTGTTTCTTGCCAGTAAAGCCAGTCCTTCAGACTGGGTGAATTGGGGGAAATCAGCAATCCTTATTGATACCGGCTTATTGTTTCTGGCAGATAACTCTGCTTCCAGAGCACTGCGGATGGAGGGGTTGGCTGCCATCCCTCCGGTAAATAGTATCGGCTCCAGAAATATATCCTTTTTTAAAGAAGCTATCATTCTGGCTATGCTTTCGCACAGGGATTTTAACATTGCTTCTACCGGCACGCCCTTTTGCTGGAGATGAATAAGGTCGCTTTTTGCAAATACACTGCAACGAGTTGCTATCCGCGGAGCACCTTCAGTATAAGAGGCAGCCAGCCTGGCCATTTCATCAAGCTGAATTCCGAGCCGGTAGCACTGCTGCTGCAGGAAATGCCCGGTGCCGGCTGCGCAAAGCGGGTTGGAGAAAACCTTCCATGGTTTATTTGCCCCATGTTCAAGTTCAATTACATGTGCAGTCTGCCCGCCGGAGCAGATAACGGTGCGAATATCTGGATAACTGTTCGTTGCGGCAGTTACCAGAGCTAGCCCGTCCGAAAAATAGCCCCAGCCGGCCATGGCGGCTATTTGTTTTGCACCAGTTCCAGACAAAGCTGCTCCGCTGATATCCGAGAGCGAGATTTGTTTTTCCAGGCGCTCAAGAAGGTGATTGATAGTAATATAAGGATTTGGGGAAGTTTTTACCAAATCACGATAAACAGGTTTTGTGGCAGAATCTGTCAGTGTTAGTTTGGTAGCAGAAGAGCCAATATCAATCCCAAGTGTATACATCATAATGTATTTTAGCAGAATTATAAGTTAAATCTCTCTTTTTTTAAAAAACCAGAAATCGTGTTCAGGGGAAAGGGGTCTTTGACGCGGGTTTCAGGGGGTATCTATAATGAGTAAAGCAAATCCAGACGAACAACACATAAAAGGAAGTATCTGCATGAAAATATCAACCAGAAGCCGTTATGCTACACGGGCACTGGTTACTATAGCTTTGAATTCAGAAAATGGGCCAGTTGCTTTAAAAAAAATCGCAGAAATTGACTGCATCTCCATCATGTATCTTCAAAAGCTGGCAACACCACTTATCAGTGGGGGGATACTTAACGCAACCAGGGGAATGAATGGAGGAGTGTGGTTGGCAAAACCGGCGGGAGAGATAAAACTAAGCGAAGTGGTTAATCTGCTGGAAGGCTCGGTTGCGCCGGTAGATTGCCTGCAGGAACACAGCGATTGTCAGAGGTTGAGTTATTGTGTCGCCAGGGAAATCTGGCTCGAGCTTAAACAAGCGATGGATGATGTGCTTGAAAATACTACAATTGGCGATCTGGTTGAAAAGCAGCGAAGGAACGATACGGCGCACAAGGATGTTTTAAACAAAAAAGACCGAAACAAAGAGCACAGTTGAAGTGCAAAAAGTTCCGGTCTTTGGACGGCAGTTAATCTTTTATTGCTCGTCAGTTTCTACCAGGTAATTTTCACCTGATGTGTAACCCAATTCGCGAGCCTGCAGATCAAGATCGGCAGTTATGATTGCTTCCAGACTCAAGTTTACGTCACCTTCTGTTTTTCTTAAATCGATTGCCTTTAGATAACGCTTGCATTTATCACAAACATAAAGCCGGTAAACGCCTTTTTCATCAGTTTGGTAGGAGAGTGCTTTCTGATCAGTGTTATGGCAGAAAGGACAGTCCAGGCGCTGAAAAAGCCATTCCATGCTGCAGCAGGAACATACCAGATATCTGGCGCCATTTTCCTTTTCCAGGTAGCTGAATGAAGGGGATGAAGAGCACACCGGGCAATTGCCGCGCCGCCAGGATTGCTGGCGAATACGCTTCTGGAAAGCCAGAGCATAACCGGTAAGAAACGGACGCATGGTTTGGTGTACCAGTGTCGCCATTTCAGATGGCAAAATATCAGCCTTTTCGGCTTCCGCAGTCAAAGATGCCCCATTAAGCCATTCCTGAGCAAGATTTGCATCCAGCTCAGGCATCTTTTCAGTCTGTAGTTTGCCATAACCCTGCAAGGCGTCCGAATACTGTTTAAAAAGCACTGCAAGCTTGTTTAATGTTTCATTGGCAAGTGACCAATCAATATCCAGTTCCTCAAAGCGGGCAAGGCTCTGACCGTTAAGCATGCGGTGATCGATCAGCTCCTGTGGCAGCCCGACTGCCGGGATACCTGTAATACTTTCAACATCCGCCTGTATTTTAAGAAGGTCGAGGTAGAAACTTGCAAACCGGGAAGAGTGGGCTGATTCGTCAGCCCACTCTTCCAGACCTTTGACTATTTTACTGGTTGTATTGTTTACTTCGGGTTTATACAAAATATATGTCTATTCCTTTAAGCTTGTCCTGCTATTAGCAATAATGCTCTGACTAAAAGTCCGCCAAGAACTACCAGACCGGCAGAGGAAAAAGTGATGCTGGCCAGTATGCCTGCAGAGTAGTCTTTCTTCCAGTTCATTATCAGCATGATGAAAGGTGCTACCAGGCCGGCAGCAATAAGGCCAACCCAGAACCAGAGGGATAAGGATCCACCGGTAAGAAGCGCCAGGCCATCAGTTGCTGCGGTTGAACCGGAAGCAGAAATCCAGATCATGAAAGCAGCAATTACAATCAGCTCAATAACGACTGCAATTATCAGGGATTTGGCCAGCTTGGAAATGGCAGACGAATCGATTTGCCAGCCGGATTCATCGAAAAACTGCTCAATGAACCAGTGGTAAGGCCTGATGCTGGTGCGGTTAAGCCAGTTTACCAGCAGGGAAACTACTATCAGCCACGCAACACCGGATGTAACTGCCGAGACTACAAAAACTGCTGGCAGTAAGGGAGTAACTGACCAGAAAGGCTGGGTGGTAGAAGCAATTAGAACGCCGGTGTAGGACATGAGAAGTATTGAGAGGACAAATCCTACCCAGGACAGTATACCGGTAGCCTTGTCAGCCAGTGGTTTGAGGTTGCGTAAGTAATGGCTGGCAATCCAAAGTACTACCATAACGCCAGCCACAGCCAGCCAGCCGGATAAAATCCAGCCGCCCAGAGAAAGAACCGATTCTGGCCGGAAGGTCACAAACATGTGCCAGAACCAGAGTATGTTGCCCAGATGGGATAAAAGAAGGGCTACACCGATGAGGGCCAGTATTATACCGGTACAAACTGCCAGTTTGAACAGATTCTTCAACTTGCCGCCGCTGAATTTATCAGCGAGGAAAGCAGTCAGGAAGGCGCCGCCAGCCATTCCGGCGGCCCAGAGGTCGATCCAAAGGGTTACACCCCATTCCATTCCGCCAATATTCATTAGGCACCCCCTTTCTTGCCGGATTGAGAGGCAAGATCTTGTTTGCGTTTAAATACCATCCAGAATGGAAGAGCAGTTAGAACCCCAGCTGTTACCAGGCCGGAGAGCCACTTGCTTACAGCATCGACGGTAGCTGTCTTCGGATTTTCCGGTATACCGAAAACCGATGGAGAGTCATCCAGTACATACATTACATGGAGCCCTCCCAGTTCTTTTTCGCCATAAAGATAGGCATCAGGCTTGCCGTTGGCCTTTAGCTTGTCAACAACGGCAAGGCCTTTGGCAACCAGTTCGTCCCTGTCTCCATATTCCAGTGCCCCGGTTGGGCAGGTTGTAACACAGGCAGGTTTCTTGCCATCGGCCAATCTGTTATAACCAACTGAAGTGCAGGCACTGCACTTCATTGCCAGTCCGGCATGATGATCGATGTGAGGCACATTATAAGGGCAGGCCTGAGTGCAGGTGCCACAGCCTATACACCATTCCTGGTCGATGTGAACAAAACCTTCATCGGTTTTGAATATCGCTCCTACCGGACAAACCGTAGCGCAACTGGCATCTTCGCAGTGCATGCATGAACGCCTGAGGAACAGCCAGTCAAACTTGTTTTCGCGTTCCAGTTCAATAAAACGCATCTTAAGCCAGGTTTCACCTGACAACTCTTTGGGGTTTTCATATGATCCCCAGTTGCTGGTTTCCTCGGCTTTGTGTTGGTTCCACTGCTTACAGGCTACCTGGCATGCCCGGCAGGCTGTGCATTTAGTGAGGTCAAAGAGTATTGCCTTACTCATTAGTTTGCCCTCCTTATATTACAGAGGAAAGTCTTGAACTCAGGTATGGTTGTATTGGCATCTCCAACGTGCGGTGTGAGCAGATTAGCGGAGTCGCCACTTTTCATGCCGGCAAAGCCCCAGTTGAAGGGTAACCCGATCTGATGGATAGTTTTACCATCGACAGTCAGTGGTTTGAAACGTTTGGTAACTATAGCTACCGCTCTTACTTCGCCTCTGGCTGAACTTACAACGATATTATCGCCATTATTGATACCCTTGG
>JAQUQL010000010.1 GCA_028716145.1 Dehalococcoidales bacterium | reverse complement strand
CCTCTTCCGGCGGATCCGGCAAAGGCGCGGCAAGAATTTTTTTAAAAACCGTCAAGCCTTCCTCAAGTGAAAGGGGGACAGCATCCAGTTTTACCCCCCTTGCAACTAAATTTCTGTATAACTCAACCACCGGGGGCAGACTGATAGCGCATTCCTCCAGAGCATAATCACTCTTTTTCATGGCTGATCTGGGTGTCTGGTTTACCAATACCGTGCCTTTCCCCATAACAACCAGTCTGTCTGCATAGTGAATGGCTTTTTCCAGACGGTGCTCAACAAGGATCACGGTTAAACCAAGGTTCCTGTTCAGGCGGCGCAGGCTTGCAAGCAAGCGCTGAGAACCCGCAGGGTCCAGCTGCGAGGTTGGTTCATCCAGTAATAAAATATCAGGACGCAAAGCCAATACAGAGGCAATTGCTGTTCTCTGCTTTTCTCCGCCGCTTAACTGGGCAACAGGTCTGTTTCTCAGGTGCTTTATGTCAAGCATTTCAAGTGATTCGTCCAGCCTGCCAGCTATCATATCTCTTGAAAAAGCCAGGTTCTCCATACCAAAACAAATCTCATGACACACATCAGAGGTTACCAGTTGATTATCCGGGTCTTGGAACACCATTCCCACTCGGTTCGCCATCAAACCCGGAGAGCTTTGGAGGGGGTTTAAACCGGCAACTTCAATATGGCCGCTTATTACACCGCCATGAAAGTGTGGAATCAGGCCATTAATCACTCTGCAAAGGCTTGATTTGCCACTTCCGGACTCGCCGGTAAGCAACACAAATTCACCACGTTCAATCTTTAAATCGATATTCTTCAGAGCAGGCACATCTGAGCCGTTGTAGGAAAAACTTACACCCCTGATTGATATCACTCTTGCCCTCTTTTGGCCAACCAGGCAAGAAGTGCCAAACATGGTAATCCCAGTACTATTACAACACTCATCACAACACCTTTAATGGTCAGCCCCAACCCCTGCAAAGAGGGAAAGTATTCATAGGCTGTACCCCCTGAAAAGAAGAGGTACAGAGCCACAGCCAGCACTGCCAAAATAACCCCGATAGCGGTTATATCTACCTTCCTGTATGCGACTTTAAAAAACCGGGTTCGTTTATTTTGACTGCCAAACGCTCGGGCTTCCATTGCCTCTGCAAGCTGAATCGTTCGCTCGAGTGAAAGAGACAGCATTGACGGAAGTATAGACATCCGGTTTCTCAGCCGGAAAAATACACTCCCTTTGTCCATCTCCAAACCACGTGATCGCTGCGCATCAGTTATGCGCATAACATCTCCCAACATGGTAGGCACAAACCTGGTCGAGAGTGTTGCTACCATAGCGGTTTTATAGGGAAGCCTCATTTCAAGCATTGCTTCCAGCAGTTCATCGGGGCGAACTGTAAATGTAAGCACAGAGAAGGCAGAAATTATTGCCATCAGACGTACAACCATAAACAAGCCGTAGATTACAGGCTCCAGTCTTATGGTAATGTGCCCCAGAACTGGAACCGAAAACCAGGACTGCCATATCACGGTGATACCCCCGGGATTAGCCAGAGAATTTATACCAACAACCACCAGCCCCATCCAGATGGCCATTTGAATTATAAAAAGCCACTGCCTCCAGATGCGCCCAATAGCTACAACCGGTAAAGTTGAAAGGAAAACGAGCAGCAAAATAATTGGATGGTCTATAAGCATCGCCAGGACCACAACGCCCCCCGTCCATACCAGTTTTACCACCGCATTTAAACGATGGATTGGAGTGTCTGTATCCTGGTAGCTCAAACTTGCCTGATACATATCACGAAAATTATGCACCAGGAGACTTGCTTTGACAAGTCTGTTTTATTTTAAACAGTTTTAATTGTTTTATAAACAGGTGGCTACCAAATGTATCAAAACGGATTTAGCCTGGTTATGAGTACTGAAATCCCGCTATATCCGTGGATTTTGTTCTCACCAGATAGGTCGGCAGTTCCTTTTCCTGATCGCTGCTACATTCAATATCGTCGATATACGGTAATGACTGTAATAATTTTTTGATATCAGCAGCAACAATATCTGCTTCTATTATAACTTTTTCAGCCAGCCTGGCGAGAGACAAAAGATGGTCTTCCCTGCTTTTCAATTGCTCATTTTCTTTCTTCAATGACTCAATAAGGTTATTAAGACTTGTTATCACGCTTGTTACCTGATCCTGATCAAGCCCCTGTTTGACCAAATCAAAATCGTAACCGGAAACAACTGCTTTTTCTTTTTCTGCACCCATTCTTCCCTCCTTTCCACATATCACCCAACATATCACACATAAAAATCTGTAACGTTATAAATGATATTGGCATCTCGCAGCTCTTACAATACATCAATCGTACTATTCCCAAAAGAAATTAGTACTGAATGCAAGAGTTTTATAATCCTGTAATAAAGGCGTTGTGATATCTAACTTTCTATTTCTGGAAGCTGGTTTCCTGCTTGCCCATCAGGGATATGAAAGCATCAGTAACATCAGGGTCAAACTGAGTACCCCTGCCTTTTTTTAACTCTTCCAGGGCTTGCTCTCGGCTCAACGCCGCCCTGTAAGGACGCTCGGAAGTCATGGCATCGAAAGCGTCTGCCACCGCAACGATACGGGCACCCAGCGGTATATCACTCTCTTTTAAACCGTCGGGGTAGCCTTTTCCGTCGTATCTTTCATGATGGTGGGCAACGATTGAGATGAGCACATCATCTGCGATTGGTTCCAAAATATGTTTTCCGATCTCAGGATGGCGCTTGACGTGTTCGTATTCATCAAGAGCAAGCTTTCCCGGTTTATTCAAAACATTTTCGTTTATCCCGATTTTTCCTATATCATGAACCTTGCCGGCCAGCCTGATAGTCTCAACCATCTCCATTGGCACGCCTGTCTTTTGAGCAATCGCAACGGCAGCCTCTGTTACCCGATTGGAATGTCCGCTGGTATAAGTATCCCGTGCTTCCAGGGCATATGCCAGAGCTGTTATTGCATTAAAAAAGGATTGGCGTATTTTATCTGACTGTGCTTTGACTTTTTCTTCCAGGTGTTCTTTATATTCACGGTTTTCCAGTTCCAGCCGACGTTTTTCCAGGGCACGATTAATACTGGTCTGGAGATCGTTGAAATCGAACGGCTTGGTAATGTAATCGTAGGCGCCCTCTTTCATGCAGGCAATCGCAGTTGAAGCATCAGATAATGCAGTTGCCATTATTACAGCAGTATCTGGATATTTCTCTTTTATAACCGGCAACAGCTCCCGGCCAGTGATGCCCGGCATACTTATATCCAGTAATACCAGTCCGTAATCCCCTGACTCAAGCTGGGCAAGGGCATCCCTGGCGTTAGATGCCTCATTGTAAATGTGCCCCATTTTTAACAAACTGATTCCGAGGAGTGCCCTGATACCACTCTCGTCATCTACAATCAGAATTCTTTCACTCAATAGCACAACCTCTTGCCCGAATAGCGGTCATTGCCGCCCTACAGGCATATGTAATCTGGTGTCTGAATATAACATAGTAATTAATTCGCCGGCAATCTAATCGAGTTCAAGCTAACCTTATCAAAACGGCGCTAAACCCCCAAAAGTACTATTTGACGGTCATTCAATAGCATCCTCAAGCCGGATCAGGTCTTTAATGGTTATACTGGCACCTTTGTAATCAATAATACCGTCTTGCTTCATATTGGCCATCTCGCGCGAAAGTGAAGGCCTGGGTATACCAAGATAATCGGAAAGTTCATTGCGCTTCATATCAAGCGTAAAATTCTTTTCCCCTTTGAGTCTGTATTTATCGAGCAGATAACTGGATATCCTGCCTCTGATACTCCTTGCTGAAAGATGCTCGATAGTCTTTGATAGAGAAATGGCTTTGTTTGATAAAATATTTAAAACATTCATTATAAGAGTAGAATGGGAGCTGCAGATGTTGGAACAATAGCCCATCACCTTGTGAGTAGGAAGGAAAAATAAACAGCAATCGTCTTGAGCAATCACTGTAAACGGCCATTTTTTCAAGTTTGAAAAAGCCACCATTTCACCAACAATATCTCCCGGTCCAAGAACCTGCAATATCACACGGTTGCCCCCGAATGTCTCCCGGGTCAAGGCTATTTTACCATCGGCAACCACTCCAATCCCGCTGAATTCGGCACCGTCAAGCGCGATGATTTCACGATTCTGGTATTCTCGTTTTACTGGCTTAAGACACCCGAGCATGGTGCTCAAGTTTTGCTCTTCAATATCTTTAAAAATTGGCGAGGCCTTTAAAGTTCCCAGCCATTTTGCGTACATGCCATCCCTCCTTTAAATTATGTAACATTTGTTACCGACTATTCTTGGAGATTGTAATATATTTAACTTGTCTTAAACAAGATGCAATAAAAATACAAGAGGTGAAAAAATGAACGAAATGTTTTGTTTCCAGTGCGAACAGACTGCAGCAGGAAAAGGCTGCACCAAAATTGGAGTCTGCGGTAAAACTCCAGAAGTATCTGCAAAACAGGATGAACTAACCGGTGCCCTTGTTGGACTGGCCAGAGCTGCAGATGGAAAGAATCCCGGCAAAAAAGCAGATGAACTCATTATGAAGGGGTTGTTTGCAACTTTAACCAACGTAAATTTCGACCCGGGTGCCATAGATGAACTGAAAGCGCAAACTGAGATCGAGAAAAACCGGCTGGGCGGAGCTCAGAACATGGAAGCCGCAGATCTGTTTACCGGCAATGAAGACATCGTCTCCTTGCGCTCAACACTGCTTTTCGGTTTGCGGGGGATGGCAGCTTATGCATGGCATGCCCATTTGCTGGGTAAAAATGATGATGAGGTTACCAGCTGGCTGTATAAAGGGATGCGCTCAATCGGCTGTGATCATACAGTTGATGAATGGCTTAACCTGATACTCGAATTCGGGCAGGTCAACCTTAAATGCATGAAAATCCTTGATGATGCCCACACCTCTACTTTCGGTAACCCTGAGCCAACAAAAGTAAGTATGAAAATTGAAAAGGGCCCCTTTATAGTAATAACCGGCCATGATTTACTGGATCTAAAGCAGCTTCTTGAGCAGACCGAAGGTAAAGGTGTCAACATATACACTCACGGAGAAATGCTTCCGGCACACGGTTACCCGGAATTGAAAAAATATTCTCATCTGAAAGGCAATTTCGGGACTGCCTGGCAGAACCAGCAAAAAGAATTTAACCACCTTCCGGCAGCGGTTGTTTATACCACTAACTGCCTGATGCCCCCCAAGCCTTCTTATTCCGACCGCATATATACCACTTCGGTCGTAGGCTATCCAGAGACAACCCACATCAAAGAGGAAGGTGGCGTAAAGGACTTTTCCCCGGTTATCGCCAAAGCTCTTGAGCTGGGAGGCTGGGAAGAGGACAAACTGTTTACCGGCGCAAATGGCGGCTCGGAACTTATGACTGGGTTTGCCCATAACGCGGTGCTGGGCGTAGCGGATGTAATCGTCAATGGCGTTAAATCCGGCGCTATCAAACACTTCTATCTGGTCGGCGGTTGCGACGGGGCAAAATCCGGCAGAAACTATTACACAGACTTTGTAAAAAATTCACCCAGAGACTCAATCATATTAACACTTGGCTGTGGCAAATACCGCTTTAACGATCTTAACATCGGCGAAATCGGCGGTATCCCCAGATTGATCGACATGGGCCAATGCAATGATTCCTATTCTGCTATTCAGGTAGCTCTGGCGCTGGCAAAAGCGTTCGACTGCGGTGTTAATGATCTTCCCCTTTCCCTGGTGCTTTCCTGGTACGAGCAGAAGGCCGTTTGCATACTCCTGACCCTTCTGTCTCTCAGAATCAAGAACATATATCTTGGTCCGAGCCTGCCGGCATTCCTGTCCCCAAATGTGCTGGCCAAGCTGGTTGAGGTTTTCAATATCAGGCCAATTTCTACCCCCGATGCTGATATTAAAGCCATCGCTCAGAACAAGTAGAAAATACATTATTAGTTACAAGAGGAGAACGCAGATGAATAAAAACAAGATGATAAGAATAACAATAATTTTGGCTGTTTTATCACTATCAGCCATTGGCGGCTGTGTTAATTCTGAACCTATTGATAATACGACTACAACTCCAACCACCACGGCCGTTTATAACCCGCCAGCTACAAGCAATCCACCGGTTACCACCACTCCGGTAGTGACCAATACACAAACACCCCCGACTACAACCACTACCACTCCTCCCATTACTACTCAGCCATCGGAGCCGGAGGTTGTAGATGGAGAGCAGTTATACCGAGAATTCAAGGAGGATCCGGAAGCAGCTGCCGCTAAATACACGGGGAGAACATTTAAGTTCGAAAACATCAGAATAAGCGATATGGTACCCCTGTATAAAGGTACCGGAACTGACTGGTATGCCAGAGGTGGCAACGTTAAGTTCAAACCACAGTACCTTTCCAACCTGGAGGAGGTTAAGATCGGAGTAATTGTTGATGTGGTAGGCGAAGTATATGGGCTCTTTTATGATCTGCTGGTGATTGAAAACTGCTGGTATACCGTCATCGATGATACTGATGGCGTGGATAGAATGCAGGATACTCCCTTCAGTTTCTACTAAGTTTAATTTTACGCAACCATTCGACCCCCTTTGCAAACAAAGGGGGTCTTTTTTTCTGCAAGCCGCGCATGATTGCCTTCTGCCATCTTCAACCTTACAATAAGGATATCAGCTATATACTAAGAGAGGTTTTTCTAATGGAATGGGCCAGTATCATCAATATAGTGTTAGGTGTGGTAACTGCTACCATTGCTGGTATTGGCATAACCCTGGCACTTCGTAAACGTACAAAGCAAGGACCTCAGAAAAGTGATGAGCTTTATAATCATTTGCGCCAAATAGGTGTGGATGTATATTTTCCATCAGAACCAACCGGCCAGGAAAAGATCGGTACCGGGCTTTTTTCGTCCGCCCGTTCTATCAGCTTAATGGGAGTTAAGGGCAAAAACACAGATCGAATAAATCTAATAGGCGTATCCACACAATATGGAACCAATTATTTTCTTGACTTCCAGGTTGAAAGCCCGAATCTGGGTATCAGAAAACCAAATAAAGTGTTCCTGAAAAAGAAGAAGCTCCGAAACAATAAAGATGCTGATATTTCGTGGAAGGGCGACGAATCATTTTCCATGTCTCTGGGTGTCGATTTTAATCTGGAAGAACTCATTAAAAAGTCTGAATTTAAAGGAATACTTGAGATTGCTCCTGAACCAAAACACGGATGCACCAGAATAAGGATTCCTTATGTTCTTCCATCGCCTGAATTATTCGAAGCAATCAATTTGATAGCCGGGCACATAAAATCAGAGTTTTAGTAATCGCTGCTTCACTTATAGCAAACAGCAGCAGAAAACGGCACCGGAAAGAAAATCGTTCGGTATAAACACAGCGTCAACCAATATTCCCAGCATTTATTGCTAACCCGTAATCATTTCTTGCGTTATAATAACGACAGGTAAAACCTGGAAGGGGAAATCTATGCATTCTAAAAAACAAAACAAGGGCCTGTTATTCTTTCTGGCACTTGTTCTAACCGCTTCGCTGGCGGCCTGCTCTCAAACCGTGTCTGCAGAAGTTATCAAATCAGATAAAGACCGCATCACCTCCCCTGATGTAAGTTCCGAGGATCTGGAAATGCTGGTGGAAGGCAATAATGACTTTGCCTTCGAGTTGTACCAGGCTTTAAGAACAATAGAAAATGGCAACCTTTTTTATTCCCCGCATTCTATCTCAGCAGCACTGGCCATGACTTATGCAGGTGCCCGGGAGATTACTGCCGAACAAATGGCTGAAACACTGTATTTTTATCTATCCCAGAAGGATTTACACCCGGCTTTTAACAAACTCGATATCGAGCTGGCCAAACGAGGAGAGGGTGCTAAAGGCAGTAACAGTGAAGGTTTCAGGCTAAATATCATTAACGCCATCTGGGGCCAGCAGAACTACCATTTTTCGGACGATTTCCTGGACGTTTTATCAGAAAATTATGATGCCGGGTTACGGATTCTAGATTTTATCGATCAAACCGAGGAATCACGCAAAACTATCAATGACTGGGTCAGCCAGCAAACTGAGGAACGTATCAAAGATTTAATCCCCAGGGGAGCAATAGATAAACTGGCCCGGCTGGTGCTGACCAACGCGATCTATTTCAATGCAGCCTGGCTGTACCCGTTCGATGATGAAGCCACCACAGAAAAGCATTTCACCCTTCTCAACGGTTCCCAGGTTCCTGTTTCGATAATGAAACAGAGCCAAAGGTTCAACTACTCGGAGAATGATAATTACCAGGCGTTAGAAATTCCCTATGACGGGCAGGAGCTTTCAATGGTCGTCCTGCTTCCTGCGGAAGGAGAGTTTGAAGCCTTTGAAAACAGATTAAGTGCCGGTATGGTATCCGATATCATAGCCTCCCTCTCGAACCATCAGGTAATCCTGAGCATGCCAAAATTCAAATATGAATCAGGTTTCAATCTAAAGGATTCCCTGAGCGCTATGGGCATGCCGATTGCTTTTAGCGGCGGTGCAGACTTCTCTGGCATGACCGGTTCACAGGATCTGTGCATTGATGAAATAATTCACAAGGCTTTTATCAGCGTTAATGAAGCCGGTACAGAAGCAGCCGCAGCCACCGCCGTAATAATGCAAACGGTTTCGGTTCCTTCACAGCAGGTCGATTTTAATATTAACCGGCCTTTTATTTACCTTATACGGGACAATGCAACCGGTACTGTCTTGTTTGTGGGCAGCGTGGTAAATCCCGGCGCCTAAAAGGAATTAAAAACCGGTTAGATTGCTTGCAATAGCTGGCGCTATCTGACAAAATTAAGAAAATTAAATACTTACTAGGGGAGCTGGAAGGCTGAGAGTTCCGGGTTTTTGCCGGAAGACCCTGTTAACCTGACCTCGATAATGCGAGCGTAGGGAAGTAGAAGCAAGCCAGAAGACCTGTTTTTAGCTTCTGGCTTTTTTAAACCACCCTCCTTCCAGTAACCCCTCGTAAAGAGCTTTTAAGGAGGGTTTATGTTACCAGCAATTGGCAAGGTTGATCGTTCAAGTTTTGATCGCATCATATACCCCCGCCTTGGCAAAAAAGACAACACAGTCCTTATCGGTCCCCGACATGGCGTAGATGCCGCTGCTATTGAACTCCCGGATGGAAGTGTTATGGTAGTCAAAGAAGATCCAACTTTTGGCCTGCCGGTGCTTATGCCCCATTTTGGCTGGGCAATTGTGCATATATGCGCCAGCGATGTTGCCTGCCTGGGAGTCAAGCCAAAATATCTTTCTATAAGCCTGCTTCTTCCTCCAGGAACCAGTTCCGATACACTGGAAAGTATCTGGAAGGAAGTAGATGAGGAATGTGACAAGCTGGGAATAGCAATAATCGGCGGGCATACCGGCAGTTATCCGGGAATAGCATATCCGTTAAATGGCGGGTGTACTGTAATCGGGCTGGGCAAAAAATCACAACTGACACCTGCCAGTAATGCCAAACCCGGAGACCGCCTTATCATGACCAAAGGCCCTGCCATTGAGGCAACCGGTATTTTGGCCTGCCAGGCAGAAGAAGAATTATCAGAAGCAATAGGCGTAGAACTGACAGAGAAAGGCAAGGATTATTTTTTCCAGATGACAGTCATCAAGGATGCTTTAACAGCGGCACCAAACGCTCATGCCATGCACGATGCCACCGAAGGCGGCTTGTTAAATGGCATATATGAAATCGCTGCCGCTTCCAATACCGGCGTCACTGTCTATGAGGATAAGATAATCGTACCGCCAGAAGTAAAGGAAATCTGCGACTATTTCAATATTGACCCGCTTGTGTCAGTAAGCGAAGGCACTCTTTTAATTGCAGCCCGACCCGAAAAAGCCTCCCAGATAATTGATGACCTTAAAAACGAGCAGATTACCGCCTGGGATATCGGTGAGATAACTTCAGGCGAAAGAGTGTTTGTACGCAAAAACGGAACCCGGGAAGAGCTTAAACCGGTTTCCATAGACCCGTTCTGGGCAGCCTACTTTTCTACACTGGAGGAGAACTAATGACCAACATAGAAGAAAAAGATGCAATTCTTGGCAACATGGTAACTGCGGTTAATTTGCTGGAGCAATGCTCTGAATTTGCTTGTCTTGTTCCTGAAGTCAGGGTTAATCTGGCATATGCATTGCCCGAGGCTGCAAGCAGGCAGGATGTTGCTGCCATAGAAGGCAGGATAACCGTAGTTGGAGGATTGCCACGAGCCTCCGGTTTACCGGCTTTTGGGGCGTCAGACCACATGGCAAGGCTGATTATTGAAATCCGAAAATATGACGTGAGTATAAATGCCGGAATAAACTTTAAATGCAACGAGGGGATAATTGAAACGGTGAAAAACTACTGCAACGAACGCCAGCTTCTTTTCGGCTGGATCGACCGCAGCAGAGAGCCCGTTGAGGTGATCGGCCACGACGGTGCTTCCATGCCCTGGAAGATCGCCGAACTGGTCCGATCCTCCGGAGGAGTGCCACGTTTGTTTTATGAAGGCAGGGGCTGGGGCAAAGAACCATTGTTCGTGGCAGTTGGTAAAAATGCTGTGGAAGTGGCCAGCATTGCGGTTGATTTATCAAAACATTTCAAGGCCGGTCTTTAACCCCCCCCGATAATATTAACCGGTGTTGAATTTTTTAATTTAAAACCTGTTGTTTGGAGTACTGATTGCAGCAAACAAGCCGCTGTTGACCTACCATGAGATTATCATTCAAGGCTTTTTTTGAGCTAAATATTCTTTTACAACAGCCTCAACATGAGTGTAGTTATCCGGTGTGCAAAAAACTGCAATTTTTTCGGCAAATCCTCCCCATACCAGGATGGTGTTTTGATTTGGGTAATACCTCGCCTTGCGGATATTTGTCCATTTGATGTTTACCACCTGCCTGGCGTTTGCCATCATCCCGGTACCGACCACAGATGGCCTGCCGGAGATGAGCCCCAAAATAATTAACGCCCTGTTTATTATGCTGTTGCGTTTGGCGTGTTTTTCTTGCGTATAATTGGTGATGCCATCTTCATCAACAATAAACCCCGGTGCATACTTGCCGCCGTATACTACCAGAATAAGAATAATACTTAACAAAAATAGAAGGCCGATCAGTCCCAGGGCATATTTAGCGTCGGTACCTGCTACATTTCCCCTGCTCGCTATGAGGATAAAGGCGACCACAATACCAAATGGTATCCCTATAGCCAGCCCGGCATCACGTAAAAAGAAACGGTTTCTAAATATGGGGATATAAATCTCCCACTGCAACTTTTGCATATATGCCTCTCAACAGCCGGATTATTTCAAAAAATTATACCAGAAGCTCATCACACTGGGTGATTTATGGGGTGCAGTCTGAGCAAAAAGCTACCCCACTAACATTAACTTTTCTTTGCAACTTAACGTACTAATTTCGATGTTTTCAATAGAACCTCAGGCACTTATAAAAATGCTGGTTTATTTTGCGTTTACCTATTTTATAAAGAAGAGCATTGGGTTGTGAATAAAAATGGCTAACGCGCAAACTCTGATGCTGCTGATGTCAAACTGTCGTATCGCTTTTGTATACTGATGGCGAGCTTTGGTTGACAGCTTCCGAACTCCCAAATCTGAAACCACATAATAAGCATAATGAGATGCAAGATATAAAAGGCCGGTTAGTATTGCCCCAACCATAAATATCCGGGTTTGGATACAATCCACCCAATAAGTACAAATATCAAAGCAATAATGGCAGCCAGCCAGGTAACAAAATACCCGGCACCGGAGCCCAGCTGCCCGGTACTTACCCAGGTGTAAGAGGAAGAAAAGGAAAGGGGTAAAGTAACTAATACCAGAAACAAGCTGAACCAGGATAGAATTGTAAACAGTTTTTTCATCAAAATACCGGTGATTTAGATATGATGTTTGAGCCATCTTTATGACCGAAGATTTCTCATGTCATAGCCCCGACTACCGCTTGTCCAAACATCAGGATGGCACCCAACCTTGTTAATAAAGTCAACTTTCTCTTCTTATCTATTACAGAGTTCATTGCTAGTACTTCTTGGGTTTTACCGCTAATTTGTTTCGGCTGTAGTCAGTTTAGGCCAGCCCGCTTATGACTATCTTTTCGCCCATCAACTTGAACACTCCAATTATGATAACGATACTCAGCAGGTATATTGTGATATGGGTAACGACTTTCTTCCAGGTGGCAGATGGTAATATGGCTCTTGGCGGAACAAAGGGTATTATGAAAGACACTCGCTGCTTGTAAACCATGTACTCTGAACCGAATTTTTGCTCGAGTTTTCTCTCTTCATACAGAGATAGCAGGATAAAGCCGTATACCAATGTAAATGAGCTGACAAAATCCACTGGGGTTGTTCCCCACAAGGCAAATCCGAATGCCCATATGCTTATACCCAAAACTTGGGGGTGTCTTGTGATGGCATAGAGCCCTTCTGTTGCCAAGCTGTTCTTTCGCTGTGCTTTTATTATCTGCGCCAATCCCACCGTCGTGATGGCAAAACCAATACTGATAAATGCTGCTATTGCTTCACGGTGCCCGATTGCTCCGTAGAAAGGCAAGCGTCCAGCGATAAACCATCTGGTATCAAGAAATGAATATAATGGTACAAATAACGAGTACACAATTGCAGCCATCGCAGTCATTTTACTTATTAGCCCCATAATGACACCGCCATAAATCCCAAAGACACCGAAAGTGGAGACGATTTTTGGGAATTTGGACAGAGCGGTGTTGAGCAAAAACAAAACTACTACCACAATAAAAGGAATAAACAATAACCAGAAAACATGAGCCGGCATTGATGGAAAAGCACCGGGTACCTTAGGCCATTCTTCACGCGGCAGCCACCACCATGCAAAGGTGTTTAGCCTGAAAATCCATATAACCAGATATGTGGCAACCGCGACACCCAGCGTTATAAGCAGGGATTTCTTCTTTGACAATTTTGTCCTCCTGTCAGGGGTTTCCCCTTGAACAGTCAGTACCAGACTTATTCTGGTACTGACTGAGGTGGTTTACTTAACTTTCCGGATCAGAGTCTCCTTTGAACTTCAAACAGAGAACTTCCCAGGTTATTTCTTTTGATTTGCCCATCATGGTAAATTAATCGTTTTTAACAATTACTATATCGTGAAAAATATTAGGCAATACATCCCAATCAATAGCTCTCCAATTTTCATGTGCTGCAGAATCAGTACAGTAAATATAATGGTCATCACTAGAAGTATATAGATAACCTCTAATAGCTACCCAGTGATTTTCCTCCCACAGATTACCATAAAGACAAAGCGCGACAGGCCAGTCATTATCAATAGAAGGAACCACTCGGCTGAAGAAATCCCCACCACCCACATGAGCAACATTATTGTAAGTGAAATTAGAATAATTGCACTCGATAGTCATAGCTTCAAATCCATTTCCATAGGCGTTTGACACAGATGGTGGCATGGTAGGCCCCCAAGACCATGTGCCCATTAAATCATAGAGGCGGTCGTACATGGTGGCGTTGTCATAGAGGCCAGAGTAATTTTTTATGTCTCTATAATACTGTCCAATGGATACGCCGGAGCATGGCCCGCACCATAAACTTCCTGACTGATAATATTCCATGGAAAGCCAATAGGCTCCGTCTTGGGCACTTGGCATATATATACTGGCTTCTTGTTTATTACTTTTGTATTCATGAGGCAAAGGAAGCCAAGATTCGAGATCTGATACCAAACAAGCACTATCGTTAATCAAGTTTACACCTATCATCTGCTGCTGAACCTCATACGTTGCATAAAGACGATTTACCCCTAGATAATAAAAACGAATTGGGGTTGATATGTTCGCGGCCGCTACATCAACCACCAGGTATTTTTCTAAGATAGACGCTACGATTTCTGAGGAGGAAGCTGTTGGTGGTGCCGCTTCACCAGCTTCAAATATCGGATAGCCATATGATGGACTCCCAACAAGAACATGGCCCACAATATTGTTATCGCTCTCGATGGAAAACATATAGGCATTCAAGCACTCATTTAAATCATAACAAGCGTATTCCAGTATTATGCTGGAGTCTTTCCAAGCAACTAGTTCGTCAGTTCCAATGACACTCATCTCATTAACAAAAGCTTGCCCTGCGTTTTGCGCCAAGGCGACTTCATTTGCATTTGCTCGCCCTTCTGCGGCAAGATTTATCACTGATGGTAAAAACAGTGTCATTATAGTCAGTATAGTGACAAAAGTTGCTCTTACTCTGTTCTTCATAGCATTTTTCTACTTTTTGATATTTATTAAAACAGATCACCTGCCTACAAAGCAGGCTTCATACTAACCACCAGCCAAACACCATGCAACATATTTAGTTTCATAACAATCTCCTCTCACTCACCAAAACAAGCATACCACCCCAACATTAACAAACACTGTTTTTAAAGAATAGTTATGTGGTTGATTATGAAACTGGCGGGCAAGCAAACTTATCTTAAGGAGCTGGTGTATCGTACCCTTTAGCATAAATAACAATCTTACTAATGTCTTCAGACCATTTAAGATTAATAGTAAAATCAACGCTGCCCTGGCTTGGTGTTTTAACCTGCAAACGCCCCAAGATTGGCCCAGCATCCAGAGTCCAGGAAATCTGGCCGCCACTCGCGTTGTATCCTTCAGCATAAAAAACCACCCACCATTCGCGACTGGCTTGATTATTAAATGTTCCATTGACAACCAGACTGGTTTCACCCTCTGGTGAATGATACCCAGAGAAGACGCCCTCGTGAATATGTACATTAGATAACGACAAATCGTTACCTGGTGAATCCTCTGCAACTAGCTCAACTTCAATATCTGAAAAGTTATCCCTCGATGGGGTTGTTGTGATTATCAATGTCTCTGTAGCAATAACCGTTTTTTCTTGCAGTTGACACCCTCCAAGGACTAACACAATTGCCCCAACCAAGCACATACAGCTAAATACCTTTTTCATTTTCTTCAAACCTCGCTTCCTGCAGATATATTAAATGATAGCCCATTGACGGTAAATATAGAGTTCAGGTCTACATACGAAACGCTGGGGCTTGTAGAGGAATGGTATAATCTCTGGTAGACATATGCGGCGTTTTGCCAATCGTGTTGCCATTCAGGCCACCCGGTGGTTGTTTGGAGGCTAAGAATTGATATCGGGTTAGTATTTACATAAAAATCATGGCTCACCTCATCAACATAAATCTCGCTTGAACCAGCAAAACTGTAATAGTCTACGGGTGGTGAATTGTCATAATAACTATCATAATACCAGTTATTATCAGCATCTAGCAGATAGCACCAAGTTGTACCATATTCATTCGTATAAAACTCATAATAGACCTCGTCACCAACATCAACAGTCGTCCCACAATTAAAACTTGTTATCCAATCGCCATTTGACCAAACCGCAAACCAAACCATCGTGGACCCAACAGATGATCCAAATTGACTAATAATTTCTACTGCATCTGAACCACCGCCAATTCCATAGAACTCTATTTCTTGATAAGCAATAAAGTCCTGCCCGCTGTTTGTATATTGATACGGCCGCACAATTCCAGCTGCACCGGTGATACTGTCGCCTGAATAATGACCATACCACATGCGTTCCTCATAAAGGTCAAGATCAGCTTCTAATTGTTGGGCACAGTCAACCTTATTACTTGCTTCTTCTGGAATTTGAACGAAAAGATCTATGAAATAACGAGACGGTAGAACTACTGACACTTCACCAACATTGTCGCTCGAATTATGATGTTCAAGCAACATAGTTGGAACGCTGAGCATGATAGTATTTTCTTCTGGTAATTGGGTTGGCTGGCTTTCTAACCATATAGATGGAAATGTAATGTCCACAGTGAGCGGATCAGGCTCCTTGTCGTTTACTGCAATCCACAATTTAGAAAATCTTACGCGTGTCATTTCTACCTCAGGCACAACAGGTGAAGAAACGAACGGCTCATAAAATTCAGGGCACTTCATCATTTCAGCCATGCAAGGGTCAAATCCGGGAATTTTATTTTTTTGGTGATTTAAATTCTCTGCCGCAGAAACAATGGGTAGATTTAAAACCAATACAAGCAAAACTATGAGCATTGCGGTTAATTTGAATATTCTATTAATTCTTACCATCATATTCCTCCCTCTTACCGTCATATTCCTCCCTACGAATAATATCTCATTTTGATAAACCATTATCCCTGCCCCGCCCAAGACTTTAAGCGGGGTCTCTACTATCCATCTGCCATACTCCATGCAGCATGTTTAACTTCATTGTCTTACCCTTTAAGAAATGGGTGAAGCTCTGTCATTCCAGCCTTCCAGCGCCAAAACCGAGTGGTCTGAAAACGGCATCATGGTAAAGCTATCGCCTTGATAATAGCTGTCTCCCCAGAGCGTGAGCGGGGCAGAACCTATTCGGGCAGATGATATACAGTCATTCCAGCCCAGGGATGTTAAATCAGGATAAGCTCCATATGGTACAGTCGATAAGATTCTGCCTCCGAATAACCAGTCTTCATAGAGCATGCTGTTATCACTTAAAACCTGGTGGGAGATGTCTGCGGCTGCACGATGGAAGGAAAAACCATACTCCTGCTCAATAAAAAGCTCCATTATATAAACATCAGTGAAGGCGTAAAGGTTCCCACTTTTATTATGGATAAAATGCAATCTTTGCCCGTTGAAAAGGGTTATATCTGCTGGCTCATACCAGACACTGTCAATATTAACCCTACACTCAGGTTCTACATGTATAATTTCTGCCTCTAGTTCTTCGGGCATAGGGTACAAGGCCACAATCTCAGAAGGCGCCAATGCCTTGATATCATTGACAGTTGCGACTTCACAGTTATAATGTTGGTTAATGGCGGCTGCGGTGATAGAAACTGGGGCTGGGAATGTGATTAATAAGGTAACGCACAGGCCAATAACAAATTTTCTCATCGCATCCTCCTGTGCCAATACTACCTATTGCCTTCATTACCATATTAGCATATGAAGCTGTCAGAACCCTGTCAGCCCAAAGCTAAGGGTTAGATAGTACGAAAGTTAATCTATGAAGATTCTGCTTGTGGAAGATGACAAAAAGCTGTGCAGGCTGCTATTGAAGGGTGAAAAAAGGTAATGCAGGCAATAAATTAGCTTGAGAAACTACAGGAAGTATTCAAATACTACATAAGGTATAAAAAAAGTTACCAAGTTAACTGCCAATACTATCAAAACAATATAACACTTACCTAGTTTCTTATTTATTTCCTCTCGTCTGAAAAGAATGTTGAAAAGGTATCCGACCGCGACTGATTCGACAACGAGCGGGAACAGCTCTACCAAAGAAGTTCGCTGGAGGTTGTTCAAATCCAGATTATCAAATAGCCACCAGGCAATTTCGTTTGTAGCCCATATTGTTAACAGGTTCAAGAAAAATATTAGCGCAAACGAAACTGCCAATACTTTACCAAAAGCATTCAACCTCCAAATAATAAAAGTAATTATTCCGGCCTCAACCATACTGGCTCCAATCCAAAGAAAAATTAACAAGCTATCTGGAGAAGAAACAGGATTTAGATATTGTGGCCCCGAAAAACAGAAGGCTAACCAAATAACAAAAGCAATAACTGCTATAGCCGTAAATGCTGTCATAAAGATTAACCGCATGCATTTACTGCCCTTGATATATTCTATTAGTCTGTACATCTTCTTGCCCCTTCTACTTAATGCTTCATTTGCATTAGGTCATTACATATCTATAAATAGCATTAGTCTTCCCTTATGATATCTTATGTCAGATCCATCCGCAGTGCGAACTAGATATGGTATAACAATATGTGGCTACTCGGAAATCAAAGATTATAAAAAACAAGTCCAAGGTTCTTAAAATATTGTAAGGAATATAAAAATTCCAGATAACTTAATTCTATCCGTACACCACGAGCACTTGTTGCATAAATGTCTTTATCATATCCCCGCCAAGGCCATGACCACCTAAGGATAAGAAAAAAGCAACTACTTAACCAGCTAAGGATAGGTTCCGGCATCAACCCAACTGACGTAGTCTTGAAGATACTCACCTTTCCCGTTGTAACACTTACCCCTAAATATATACGCTGGCGTTAGGTATTGTTGATATGTATCAATACTTGAAAGATAGTAACCAAGTGATATATCTTCTATTTTGATACTTTTACAATCAGGTGGAGCTGCTGGATATGCCTTCTTTGTTTGAAGGCTGTTTACTGCAGTGTATGGTTCAATTATATTTATCTCACCTGCTTGCTCGAATTCTGGATGCCATACCAATACCCTTACAATTTCCCCTTCATCACCAATACGAATGCCGAATTTACTTCCTGGTCCAGTTATGGGAAATCCATCTATAGTTCGCGTAAATTTAACCAAGAGATGCGAAGGAATCCCGTTAGTAGAACCGCCAATTACTACGTTTTCTACATCAATATCTAGAAAGAGAAAACCTATTCCCCGTAGAAAGTTTGTCGCTATATCTATTGCTTCATTATCGCTAGGTAATTCCGGATTTACTTTAAACAATTTGTTGGGACAATTATACTCTAAAGCACCTGTTTCACTATAAACGTGGAGTATCTTATCCTTTTCCGGGTTAGACATAGTCATCTGACCGAAATTAGTATTTGATGGTTCTCCAACAATGCCGAATTTAGCGCCATATTCAGTTACGTATTGGCATGTGATATCAGGTTTTATTATTCGATAGCTGCATATGTAATCCGGAGTTTCAGGCAATGGTGTCATTACGGCGATATCAATATCGTCAGAAACATTATTCAAAGGAACATTCCTAAATTCTATACCTGGACCACGACAGGCGCTGATAATCCCCATCAATGCAACTAACAGTAAATAGCAAACTATTTTTCGCATATTTAATCTCCCTTAATCACACGTATAGGTCCAATAACTAAAGGAGCTATCAATTTGCGTATTGCCATAGGGGCCTCCTTGGCCCCATAGGTAATCCAAACTACAATAGTTATCTTCTCCTATTACGCGAAGTACGGTACCGTCATCATAGTGGATATCAAGTCCTAAAAACCATGATAGTAATACTGTATAAGCTACGTCAGCCCCTCCTCCATCATCATCGATCATGTATCCAGCAACGTAATAACTGTCTGTAGGATGAGAGATCAAACTTGTGACTGACCCGCAAATAAGACGCGCTCCATTTAAAGCTTGTGCAAATTTACCCGTGCTTTTAGTCCCTGTATCATCATCGGCAAGAGTTTCACAAGCATGTAGCATAATCCATTCTAAGTCGTAGTCACCCCAAGATACTTCATCATATTCAACCTTTTCCAAATTTGCCAACAATATATGTCCAGCACCTCCATGTCCATCAAACCAGAAAATATCATGCGAATCCGCTCGAGAATTATACGTAAAATCTATCTGGGCTACTGGGGATTCATCGCCTTTTATATTAATCAAATAACCACCAGAATTTTCCAAATAATCCAAAAATTCTTGAGTATCCTCTTCCGTATAATCTAGATCAAGCACTGGTGGCCAACCCCAATCATATTCCTCAACCCAATAACCCGCTGCTTCATATGCATCCTCTGCTAATAATGGTATTGGTAATATAGTAATCCAGAGAAAAACACTCAACGCCAGGATCATACAAATATTCGAGCCCAATTTCCGTTTATGGTCCTTTATTCTCACCTGCTCCTCCTATTCTTAAGCTTCGAATTAAACATCGCTCGCCCCGCTATTTCAAAATAGCGGGGCGAGCCAATCTACTTGCCATACTCCATGCAGCATGTTTAACTTCATTGTCTTACCCTTTAAGAAATGGGTGAAGCTCTGTCATTCCAGCCTTCCAGCGCCAAAACCGAGTGGTCTGAAAACGGCATCATGGTAAAGCTATCGCCTTGATAATAGCTGTCTCCCCAGAGCGTGAGCGGGGCAGAACCTATTCGGGCAGATGATATACAGTCATTCCAGCCCAGGGATGTTAAATCAGGATAAGCTCCATATGGTACAGTCGATAAGATTCTGCCTCCGAATAACCAGTCTTCATAGAGCATGCTGTTATCACTTAAAACCTGGTGGGAGATGTCTGCGGCTGCACGATGGAAGGAAAAACCATACTCCTGCTCAATAAAAAGCTCCATTATATAAACATCAGTGAAGGCGTAAAGGTTCCCACTTTTATTATGGATAAAATGCAATCTTTGCCCGTTGAAAAGGGTTATATCTGCTGGCTCATACCAGACACTGTCAATATTAACCCTACACTCAGGTTCTACATGTATAATTTCTGCCTCTAGTTCTTCGGGCATAGGGTACAAGGCCACAATCTCAGAAGGCGCCAATGCCTTGATATCATTGACAGTTGCGACTTCACAGTTATAATGTTGGTTAATGGCGGCTGCGGTGATAGAAACTGGGGCTGGGAATGTGATTAATAAGGTAACGCACAGGCCAATAACAAATTTTCTCATCGCATCCTCCTGTGCCAATACTACCTATTGCCTTCATTACCATATTAGCATATGAAGCTGTCAGAACCCTGTCAGCCCAAAGCTAAGGGTTAGATAGTACGAAAGTTAATCTATGAAGATTCTGCTTGTGGAAGATGACAAAAAGCTGTGCAGGCTGCTGTCGGAGTGCTTGGGTGATGAAGGGCATGTATATTCATTCATACTCTGCAATGTGTGGTGATTTTTGGGCGTTCATTGCCAAGCCCATTAAAAGAATTCTTTATACTATTTCCTTTTGTTTGTAACGTCTGATTCCAATCCAAATGAGAAAGGCACTTAACAATACCTCGGCAATTATTATGCCAGATCCTTCTATTCCAAAAGTTACTTTCATAGGGCGTCTCATCAAGGGAAACAAAATCATTAACGCAATTATTATCCCCAGTGTAATAAAAGTCATCCCCTTTTTACGTGTGTATCCTGACCAAATTAAACCTCCGATGGTCGTATACCACAATAATAAAAGGTAGACCAATCCATATGTTAGAGGGTTGCTGAAAAAACGAAATCCAGCCAAAATTATTCCAAAGAGTATTACACTCGTCCAGAATTTATGATTTGTAACCCAGTTTGATATGTTAATGCATTCACCATCTTAAGGAATGATACGTAGGTAGCACGAGAAAGGTATGTGACCTCCATTCCTATGCTCGCGGCAACGTGTGTCGATTTCTGCCGGTGCCCTATAACCTTTTAAAAAATGATAAAGCAGATGTGTGGCAGCCTCGAACACAGCCAATGGTCCTACAATATTAGAGCCCGGGAAGAACCTCAAGCCGGCAGGGAATCACACCAAAATCCACGTCATTAATCTCCAAACCAATTTCAAAAGAATATTCCTGCACTTGAATATCCTGAGAGACTTCTATGATGATAACAGGGGCAATTAACGAAGGCAGACTTCCATGCCACCTTGCTCTCTCTTTTATTGCTATTCCATTGGGAAGATCTACAGCGTAAAGTTTTAAACTCCGGATGTCTTCGAGGGTTGTATTGATAAGTAAAATATTGCTTGCGGCTTCCCCTGCTTTTATCTCGATATCAGCCCTGTAGGTTAGATCGACGGTTTTGTTGTTGGCACTAAGTAGTATACTAGTGGTTTCAACAGGAGCCCAGGGATTTTCCACACCTTCTTGAAAATAATGGCTCCTGTATCTGGGCCCTCCAGGGGTTAATATTACATCATCAGCGGCTTCTGTTGGAGCCAAAGACGAATCGGGATGGCTCTTATATTTTTGTCCTTCAAGAGCCATAATCACATCACCGGCGGCTACGTTTTCCGAAACTATATACACAGATGCATTCTCGATCAGAGTTTCACCGGTGTGATCACCTGAGTGGCATGCCGGCAGTAAAAACACAGCACCGATTATAATACTGACAAGCACTATAATAGACTTTCTTTTCATTGTCATCCTCCGATTTATGGATTTATCGTGAGCAAACATTAGCAGTTCAGACTGGCGAGATTACTAAATATATCGATTCGACTGACCGCCTTTAATATAAATTTAGAGTTAGTTTGCAGTATTTAATTTTGCACTACTGTCAGAATAAACGGTAACACCCAAGCCGGTAAGCCCAGTGCCTTGAGCGATATATGTATCCCATGTAATATCTATATCGCCGTTTGAACTATCTTTGAAAATCATATCGTAGAATGTTATATCTCCTGGGACATCATCGTCACTATCTATATTGTATCCTTCGAGTGCACAAAAAATCATAAGGTCATTTTGCTCATCACATTCCCATGACTGGAGACTTGTAGCCTCAAGCCCCGTGTAGTTGGACAGATATATCCGCCAAGTATTGTTACTTCTAACCATTTGTCCCCATATTTCATCATTTTCCACAACATCAATAGGATCAGATCTGTAGTAATCACTCAAAGTCACTTCCCAACAGGCACCAGTCCAGCAACCACTGTTGGCATAATTCCATTCTATTACAGGTTGTATAATAGCGCTGCAATCATTTGGTTATATTGCGTTAAAAATGTAGTTGATGGCATCGCTGCTGGGTGCCGGAGGATCTGATGGGCAATGCCACTTTGCCCGGAAGTTACAGAGACCATCGACATCCAAGTCTCGCGTCTGCTCTATCCATCCTTCAAAACTCGGGGTCGGTAGCTCAGATCCAGATTGATTCACAACAGTAAGTATGCATACTTCATCATGATAAACCTTGGTTACATTGTCAATGGTTTTTATCAAAGAACCAGATGGCACATGATGCACACGTGTTGCACTCACACTACCATACGGTGTTGATATTAAACTTGCTTCGGAATCCTTTGCCGACAAAAAGAGTTTTTTGTCTGGGCCATAAACCTTCGTTACACCATTTTTAAGATGATATACAGCGGAACCAAGAGGTACATTGCAAGTATCTAAACATTCTCCGGGACTAAGCGCCCTTTCTATTATCT
Organism: Dehalococcoidales bacterium; assembly: GCA_028716145.1. Classification (GTDB taxonomy): domain Bacteria; phylum Chloroflexota; class Dehalococcoidia; order Dehalococcoidales; family CSSed11-197; genus CSSed11-197. Next base: position 473 of record JAQUQL010000010.1, on the reverse strand, counting down.
GATAGCGATCGTTCTGCGCCAACACAGGAACTATATTTAGAACAATAGCGCAAAGTACAATAACCGTTACTATTCCAATCAAGTATGGTTTTTTCATCTGTTTAATTTCCTTTTCAATATTTATTTGAAACAGGATACCTGCCATCTAAGACAGGTTCGCACTATCCACCTGCCATACTCCATAAAACATATTCAGCTTCATAACCACCTCCTCTTGTTTACCAAGACAAGCTTACCACCTCAACTTGAACACAACCTGAACAGGAATTGCTTTATTTTTAGACCCTGTCATTCCGGTCTTCCAGCGCCACAATCTCAGAACGTGTTAATACCTTGATGTTATTGACAGTTGCGACTTCACCGGTATAATGGTGGTTGATGGCACCTATTACCTTCATGATCATGTTAGCATATGAAGCTGTCAGAACCCTGTCAGCCCAAAGCTAGGGGCTAGATGGTACGAAAGTTATTTA